>JAJYXW010000077.1 GCA_021801525.1 Actinomycetes bacterium | reverse complement strand
GCATCCGGGGTGGCTGCGGTGGTGGTGAACCTAACTGTGACTGGGCCAGCTGCCCCCGGCTACCTGAGCGCCTATCCAGCCGGTGGGCAGGCACCCATGGCCTCGAACGTGAACTTCTATGCAAACGACACCGTGGCTAACCGGGGCGTCATCGAGCTTTCCCCCTCGGGCGCGATCGATCTCGTCTCCGATGTCTATACGAACGTGATCGTGGACGTGGCTGGGTATTACTCCTCCTCAGGTAAGAGCTACACCCCGATCTCCCCTGTTCGCATCTGTGACACACGAGCAGTAAGTGCGATCGGCGGCAGCGGGGACGTGACAGGTAGGGTAGCCGGGCAGTGCGACAACTCCGGGAGCGCTCTTCAGGCAAACACCACGCTCGCTCTCCAAGTAGGCGGGCTCGGGGGTGTGCCGACCACAGCAACTGCTGTGGTGCTGAACGTGACGGTGACCAACACGACGTCAGGCTCGTACCTCAGTGCCTACCCAACAGGTGCTAGCCGGCCTATGGCATCTGATCTCAACTGGGCACCAGGTGAGACCGTGCCGAACCTCGTCGTCGTAAAGCTCGGCTCCGCAGGCACCGTCGATCTCTACAACCTCGCGGGGGCTGCCAACGTGGTCGTAGACGTGGAGGGGTACTACGGGTGATAGCCGGTCGGTGCGCAGCTACGAAACGAACCGCGCCCGATGATCACCCCACCCAGGCCACCACGTCCACTATCACATCCGCCGATCCGTTCGAGTCGTAGACCTCGAAGCTGCCGGTGGACCCAAGGGCGACGAACGCCAGGTTGGTGACCACCTGGCCCGGCAGCCAGTTCAGGTCCGACGCGACGGGGCGGCTGCCGGGCGGGAAGATCGTGAGGAATCCCGGAGCGGACGTGTCCGCTACCGTCACCGCCGCCAGCACCCCGGTTGCCCCTGCCGGGATTCCGGCCAGGCCGGTCGCCTGAACGCTCAGGACCCCGCCGGTCGACAGCGTGTGACCGTTGCACTGCATAGCAGCTCCAGCGAGCCCGGAAGGGTTGCCCGGACGCGTGTCACAGATCCTGACCGGCGCCGGTTCGCCGAACAGCTCGCCGGCCGTGAGGCCCCCGGGTGCGGAACCAGGCGATCCCCCGGTGCCCGCAGTGCTCGATCCTCCGTTGCTCACGTAACCGTCGACGTCGACGATCACCTGGACCGACTGGACGTCGGTGGCGATCGACACCTCCCCGCTCGAGGGAAGCGCCACGAGCGCCCTGGCTGCGACGGTCTCCCCCGCTTGGAAGCTGACCGTCGAGGCCACTGGGGCCGGCTCCCCAGCCGGGTACACGGTCAGGTAGCCTGCGTGGGTCGCGCCCGTGACTGTGACGTTCAGCACCGCCGCTGCCGCCCCGCTCGCGGGTACCCCTCCCACGCCGGCTACCTGCACTGTGAGAGGTGTCGAGGCGCTGAGCACCTTTCCGCCGCACTGCGCGGCCGTACCCGAAAGACCTGACGGGTTCCCCGGGCGGGTGTCGCAGATGCGCGACGGGGCCAGGGCGGTCGCCAGCCCCCCACCCGCAGCCTGCGGGGACGCGACATACCCTTCGACGTCGAGCACCACCTGCACCGACTGGACGTCTGTCGACACGGCGACGTCGCCCAAGCCGTCGACCCCCACCTCCACCAGGTTCGTGACGCTCGTGCCGGCGGTGAAGCTCACCTCCGAGGTGAGGGGAGCGGGCGACGAAGCAGGGTACAGCGTCAAGTAGCCCGGTCCCGATGCCTGCGTGGCCGTGACATCGAGAAACACGGCGCTCACCCCGGCAGCCGGAACCCCGCCAACCCCGGTGGCCTGCACCACGAGCGGCTCTCCCGCGTGGAGAGTCGCTCCGCCGCACTGCGCTGCGATCCCTGCCAGCCCGGAGGGGTTCCCCGGGCGGGTGTCGCAGATGCGCGAAGGCGCCAGGGCGGTCAGCGAATAGGAGTCCTCCCCACTCCAGGTGGAGCCACCGTCGACAGTGACAGCCACGTAGCCCACAGCCGCGCTCACGTCCTCACCCGCTGCAATGCACGCGGAGGCGCTCGTGCACGACAGCGCTCCCATGCGGCCCGCTCCGTAAGGAGCAACCTGGAGTGACCACGAGCTCCCGGCATTGCCCGACACGGCGAATGCCGCACCGCCGCTGGTGAGCTCACCGGCAGCGAAGCAGGTGCTCTCCGAAGGGCAGGAGACAGCACTCAGCACAGCTACGCCTGCCGGCAGCACTCCGCTCTGCCAGCTCGCACCTCCGTCGCTGCTGTAGAGGGCAACGGCGCCCTCACCGGGGAGGCCTCCGCCCACAGCCACGCATGCCGACACGCTCGCGCAGGCCAGCCCATCGAGCGATCTCAGCAGCGCCGGACCGGCTGCCTCGCTCCAAGAGGCTCCCCCGTCGGTAGTGAAGGCGATTCCCGGCCCGCCGGCAGTCGTAGGTCGACCTGCCACCACGCACTGTGTCCCTGTGGGGCATGCAACTGCCCGCAGCCCTCCGAGACCGGGGGGGGCGGCTGCGGTGGAGATCCAGGAGGAGCCGCCATCCGACGAGCTCACCACAGCGGCTCCGCCTGTGGTGAGCCTTCCTGCGGCGTAGCACGTGGTGCTCGACGGGCACGACAGGGCAGAGAGGTTCCCCGTCCCCGGCGGTACGCCGGCAGTGCTCCACGACATGCCGCCATCGGCGGAGCTGGCCGCGATGCCGCCGCTCAACTCTGGCGCGCTCCCCACCGCCACGCACGAAGAGCCCTGGCACGACACCGCATCGAGCAGCCCGGCCCCGGACGGGAACGAGGCCGGAGCCCAGGCCGACCCCCCGTCAGAGGTGGTGATCGCCGCCCCGGTCGCCGAGGCCTCCGCCTCGCCCAGCGCCACGCAATCAGAGGCCGAAGAGCACGACACGCCCGAGAGCGAGCTCACCTGCTGGGGGGAGCTCGGCGCTACGGACGCGCGCGCGGATTCCTGGCCGGTGAGAACAGACCTCGCTGCCAGCGCGACGCGCGCGTCCGGCAGCCCCCCACCAAGACCAAGACCCGCACCCGCACCTGGACCCACACCTGCACCTGGGCCTGGGCCTAGGCCGACACCTGTACCGGGTGTCCCGACGAGCGCAGGCATCACGAGGAGCACACCAGCCGTTGCCACCCCGCGCAGCCACCTGCGGCACGGCCGAGCTCCGGCCCTAAGCACCGGGCCTAGCCACCGGCCCTAACCACCGGCGCGTACCTCACGGGCTATCGCCGAGAGGACGCCGTTGACGAAGCGGCTCGAGTCCTCGGTCGAGTAGGCCTTGACCAGCTCGACCGCCTCGTCGATCACTACTGCCACAGGGGTGGTGAGCTCGTTGCACAGCTCGAAGGCCGCCAGCCGCAGCGTGCTCCGGTCGACAGCGGGCATCCTCTCGATACCCCAGTCGATAGACGCTCCGGCAATCAGCTCGTCGACACGGCTCATGCACTGCTCGACACCGATCACCAGATCCTCCACGAAGGCATCCGGCCGCGCAGGCAACGCCGCCAGGAGCTCGCTCGGACGCTGGTGCTTCAGCTCTGCCTCGTAGAGGAGGCACATTGCCCGTTCGCGAGCCTCGTGCCTGGGCACCTCGGCGTCGCGACGAGCCGGGCGGGGTTGGCGGGACTGGCCGTCCCCACCGAGAGCGCGAGCCGGGCGGGGCTGGCGGGGCTGGGTGTCCACTACCTGGCCTCGGGCGGCTTGGAAGAGATCATGCCCTGGTGATGTACTCGCCCGAGCGGGTGTCCACCTTGATCCGGTCACCGGGGTTCACGAACAGCGGAACCTGGACCACCAAGCCGGTCTCGAGCGTCGCCGGCTTGCGCGCACCCGAAACCCTGTCGCCCTGGACTCCCGGCTCGGTCTGCGCGACGCCTAGCTCCACCGCAGCTGGGAGGTCCACGCCTACGACTGCAGCCTGGTAGAGCTGGAGCACCGCCGACTGCCCGTCCAGTAGGTAGTCTGCCGCCTCCCCGAGCACCGGCCTCGGGACCTGGAGCTGCTCGTAGGAGACGCTGTCCATGAACACGTACTCGTCGCCATCGCGATAGAGAAGTTGCATCTCGCGCTTCTCCACGATTGCCTGCTCCACCCGCTCGTCGGCCCGGAAAGTCCTCTCGATCACGGCACCGGTGCGGACGTTCTTCAGCTTCGTCCGCACGAATGCACCGCCCTTACCAGGCTTCACGTGCTGGAACTCCACCACGGCGAAGAGGCCCTCCGGCAGGTCCAAGGTCATGCCGTTTCGCAGGTCGTTGGTCGTTACTGCCATCAGTGTCAGCTCACTCTCTGGTCGCTATCGGGTAACTCCGTGCCGGCCCTCCGCCTCGAGGGCCGTGCCCGCCCTGCGCTGTCTCTGCCCCGGCCGAGCGGCGTGCTGCCGGGCCAGGGTTCTTTGGAGAAGCCGGTCAGCACGCGGCAGCCGTCCTCCGTCACGACCACCGTGTCCTCTATCCTCACACCCCCCAGGCCTGGCAGGTATATCCCCGGTTCGACCGTGATGACGGTGCCCGGCTGGAGGATACCAGTCGATCCCGGGCCCACCGGCGGCCCCTCGTGGATGTCGAGTCCGACGCCATGGCCCGTTCCGTGCTCGAAGGCCTCCCCGTATCCCTCGGCGACGATCAGGCTCCTGCAGGCGTCGTCCACCGCTCCCGCCTCCACGCCCGCACGAACGGCGGCCACTCCGGCTTCCTGGGCTCGCTTGACAACGTCGAACACTCTCTCCATCTCTCCGGCCCGATCCTTCGAGCGGCCAGGCCCGTGCGCCTGCTTACCGGCGCCGGAGCGCTTCGGCGCGAACAAGGTCCGGGTCATGTCGGAGCGGTATCCCTCGAAGATCGCCCCGAAGTCCACTACCACCGGGGCACCTGCCCTGATCCGCCTGTTGCTCGGCCGGGCGTGAGGTTTGGCGGCGTTCTCGCCCGACGCGACGATCGTCTCGAATGCCCGGTCCTCCGCTCCGAGCCGGCGCATCGTGGCATCGAGCTCGAGCGCGAACTGCGCCTCGGTCACCCCTTCCCCCAACATGGCCGCCACTCCCGCAAGAGCTGCGTCGCCGATCGCGCAAGCGCGCGCAATGCGCTCGATCTCCCCGGCATCCTTCACCTCGCGCAAGGACTCGACGAGGCCGCGCGCCGGAACGATCTCCACCTTGTCGAGCAGCTCGGAAAAGCTCGTCATGGCCGACCAGCTCACGTGGTCGGACTCGAGCCCGACCCTCTTCGCCCTGGATCGGGAGATCAAGCCCTTCAGAGCGCCGCGCTGGGCCTGAAGCCCGCCTACCTCGAGGCGCACCACATCTGCGAGGCCCGCTTTCTCGAGCTGCTCGCCAGCCTGCACGCGGTAGCGCCCATCGGTCGTGAGAAGCGCCCGACGTCGCGTGACGACCAACACCCCGGCCGATCCGGTGAAGCCCGTCAGGTAGCGGACGTTTGCAAGGGAGATGACCACCAGCGCGTCGATCTCGGCGCTCTCGAGCATTCCCCTCAGCCTCACCAGGCGCCCAACCTGCCCGGCGCGCCCAACCTTCCCGGCGCGCCCAACCTTCCCGGCGCGCCCAGCGTGGCTAGCGTGCCCAGCCGGAACGACAGAGCGCAGACCCGGCGTTCTCACCTCGCGCCGGCGGCCGCCAGGACGCCCCGCTGCAGCAGCAGCTCCGCTACCGCCCTCACCGCCAGCCTGTACCCGAGACCGCCGAACCCTGCGATCGTGCCGTCAGCCACTGCAGAAACAACGGAGGTGTGCCTGAAGGGCTCCCTGGCAGCCGGATTGGAGATATGGAGCTCGACCACCACGCCATCGAAGACCTTCAGCGCGTCGTGGAGGGCCCACGAGTAGTGCGTGAGGGCCCCGGGGTTGACGACTATGGCCGCTGCCCGGCCTCTGGCCCTGTGCACCTCCTCTACGAGGTCCCCCTCGTGATCGTGCTGGACATGCTCGATTGCCATGCCGAGCGTGCGCGCCTCCGCTGCCGCAGCCTCCACATGGTGCGCGAGGGTCTCGCTCCCGTATATCTCCGGCTGGCGCTCTCCGAGCAACCCGAGGTTGGGCCCCGAGAGCAGCAGCACGACAGGGTGCATTACCTCCGGCGCCTGGGTCATCGTGGCTCCGGGATGGTCGCGTGGTCCCGGACCGCCTCTAGCGCTTCGTGGACAGCGTCCAGGGGCACACCGCCGACACGCTCGACCCCGTGCGGTCCATCGAGCACGAACGTGAGGTCGCCGCTCGCTTTCTTGTCCCGCTCCATGTACTCGACGAGCTCGGCCGCGTCATAGCCCACCGGCAAGCTGGTGCCGAGCCCGAACCCAGAGACCACCCGGCGGTGCACCTCCACCCTCCTGGTGTCGATCCGTCCGAGGCGCGCCGCCAGCTCGGCTGCGAAGACCAGCCCGACCGCCACAGCTTCGCCGTGCCTAATGTCGCCGCCCGAGGCGAGTGACACCGCTTCGATCGCATGGGCGAGAGTGTGGCCGTAGTTGAGAACAACCCTTTGCCCACCCTCGCGCTCGTCCGCGCAGACCACTCCCGCCTTCAGGGCCGCGCATCGGGCGACCTGCTCCTCGACAGGGAGCTCCAGGATCCCCTCGCCGATCGAGGCTTCGCCGAGGAACGCGTATTTCGCCATCTCACCGCGGCCCGAAGCCCACTCGCGCTCGGGCAGGGAGGACAAGAGGGCCGTGTCACAGATAACGCCTGAAGGCTGCCAGAAAGCACCCACGAGGTTCTTTCCCTCCGGAAGGTTGACTCCGGTCTTTCCGCCAATGGCTGCGTCCACTTGCGCGAGCAACGTCGTGGCCACGTTCACGTATCGCATCCCGCGATGGAACGAGGCAGCCGCGAATCCCGCGACATCGGTTACTACTCCCCCGCCGATGGCCACGATGACGTCGCCACGGGTGATGCCAGCGCGTGCAAGAGCACTGCAGAGGCGTTCCAAGGTCGCCATGGACTTGGCGCCCTCGCCGTCGGGTATCTCGATCACCTCCACCGGCACCCCGGCGTCCACTCCTCGAGGGTCGACATGCCTGGCGACCTGCGCCTGTGTTACGACGGCGGCGCGCCGCGCACCGCGTGGCACCATCTGTCGCAGGCAGCCGAGCGCGCCATTGCCGACTACCACCTCGTAGCGCCGCTCGCCGAGCTCGACTGGGACGCTTAGCATCGTGCCTGGGCCAGCGCGCGTCAACCGGCACCTCCCGCCCAGGCTCCTTCGCCCGCGACCGCTTCCCCTGCATGGGCCTCTTCATCTGTACGGGCCTCTTCATCTGCACGGGCCTCTTCCCCTGCACGGGCCCCCCCGATCTCGCCCGCAGAGCGAAGGAACCCGTCGCGGTTGTGCAGCACCTCGGAGAGAGAGTCTCCACCGAACTTCCTGAGCGCCTCGGATGCGATCACTAGGGCCGTCATCGTCTCGGCCACCACGCCCATGGCCGGCACCGCCGTTACGTCGGTCCGCTCCTTGAACGACATCGACGGCTCCTTCGTGACGACGTCGACGGTGCCGAGCACCGGGCGGTTCAGCGTGGCAAGGGGCTTCATGGACACTCTGGCCACCACGAGGCCACCGGTGGTGATCCCGCCTTCGATCCCTCCCGCCCGTGCCGTGGCCCTGCTGAAGTGCCCCGAGCTCTCGTCCCATTCGATCGCGTCGTGTGCTGCGGAACCTCGCATCCATGCGATCTCCGTCCCCTCTCCGATCTCGACCGCCTTCACCGCCTGGATGCTGAGCAGGGCCTGACCGAGCAACCCGTCCATGCGCCGGTCCCAGTGGACGTGGCTGCCAAGGCCCACCGGCACCCCGTAAGCGAGAACCTCGACCACGCCCCCGAGCGAGTCCCCGTCCTTGGCGGCTGCTTTGATGGCAGCCACCATCCTCCCCTCGGCGCTCGGATCACCCCTGGTGAAGCAGCGCACGGGCGAGGCGTCGATCATCTCCAGGTCCTCGGGCACCGGTCTCCCCCCGGGGGCAGCGCGCTCGGGCCCTATGGAGATTACGTGGCTCATGACCTGGACACCCAGCGCGCCGAGCAGGGCCTTCGCCAGGCATCCTGCGACCACCCTGGCCGCAGTCTCACGTGCGGAGGCCCGCTCGAGCACGTCACGAGCGTCGTCGAAGCCGTACTTCTGCATCCCGGCAAGGTCTGCGTGGCCGGGACGGGGCCGGGTGAGCACCTTGGAGGGCTTACCGGGATGCGGCGACATCTCCTCCTCCCACTTGGGCCACTCGGTGTTCCCGACCTCGACCGCGACCGGCGATCCGAGCGTCCGTCCGTGGCGCACTCCCGCCAGCATGGTCACCTCGTCCGCCTCGAAGCGCATCCTCGGCCCGCGGCCAAAACCTATCCTTCGACGCGCCAGCTCTCCCCGGATCTCCTCGATCGTTATCGGCAAGCCGGCCGGCAGGCCCTCCACAATGACCACCAGGGCCTTGCCGTGTGACTCCCCTGCGGTCAGGTAGCGCAGCACCAGGCCAATCTACCGGACCAACCCGGCGTGGCTCACCCGAAGCGGCCGAGCCATGCGTGGGCGATGGGAGCGCCCCAGAGCACCGACACTATGGCCCCCGAGGCGAGGAAGGGCGCGAAGGGGATACGCGTCTTGCGCCCCGTACCCGACGCCGCCATCACCACCAGCCCGATCAACGCGCCGAGCACGAAGGCAGCGAGAAAGGCGACCCCTGCCCGAGACACGGCGTGCCATCCGTCCCCGAGCCACGCCGAGCCGAAGCCGACGAGACCGGCGAGGCGCACGTCCCCGAACCCCATGCCACGCGGCTGGACCAGGTGGATGCAGAGGAACACCGCGCTGGACGCTGCCCCGACCACCACGGCCCTCCAGAGGGGTCCGAGCCGCCCGTCGAGCACCGACGAAGCAGTAAGCAGCGCTGCCGTCACGAGCAGCGTCGGGTAGAGAACCCGCACAGGGACGATCAGCTTCTCCAGGTCGATCGCGCTGATCGCGACGAGGCCGAGCGCCAGCGCGTCGTACGCCACAAGGTCTAGGTGCGGACCGAGCCGCAGCCCCAACGCGGCGAAGACGACGGCAGACACCGAGGCCAGCCCCAGCGGCCTCCACGGATGCTCGGGAGTAACACCGCAGCTCGGGCAGGCTCGGCGCACCCGCAGAGCTCCGGCGATCGGCACCAAACCCCAGATCCCCCCGGCTCGCCGAGAGGCTCCGCAGGAGGCGCAACCCCACAGAGGCAACCGCAGCCTCTTCAGCTCGGGCACCTGAGCCACGACCGGCTCGAGCTCTTCACCGAGCACGAGCCCGGCGACGACGCTCAGGACCACCAACGTCACGTCCACGAGCAGGCACGCTACCAACAACGCCCCGGCTGGCGAGCTGCCGGCATTGCTCGGCTCCACCCGACGGGCCCGTTCGCGCGAATAGAGGTCTGACCCCACTTGCAGTGGTCACGATTTGACGCCACGTCCATGTCGAGTGATGATTTCCGGCACGATGGTCGAGACCCGCGACACAATCGGATCCTGCGCAACCAGCTACCGCCTGACCTGGCATCCCGCTGACGATGTCGCGCAGCACGAGAGCAGGCAGGCAGACCTCTCCACACACAAGCTGGCGCGAGAAGCTTGGCAGGCCGGGCACGACGCTCTGCAGGCCGGGCACGACGCTCTGCAGGCGGCATCCGGCGTGCTGCGCGGAGAAGCACCAGAGGCGCAGCCAAGGCCAGCCGATTCCGAAGGGTGGGAGCCACCACCGCCTGGGAGATGGGAGATCGTTCCCGAACACTCGACCGTGGAGTTCGTCGCAAGGCACCTCATGGTCTCCAAGGTCCGGGGCACCTTCAGCCGGTTCACTGGAGTAATCGATACCGGGCCGGGTCCCGACGACGCCTCGGTGAAGGCTTGGGTGGAAGCAGGCTCCCTGCAGACCGGCGACCCGGCTCGCGACGAGCACCTTCGCTCCGACGCCTTCTTCCACGCCGAACGCTGGCCGAGGCTATTACTCGCCGGGAAGGTGGAGCAAGCAAACGTCAACCGGTACCTACTGCGGGCTGACCTCACGATCCGCGGTGTGACCAACGCGGTCGACTTCGACGTCCTCGCCAGTCGCCCGCGCCATGGAACCGGATCAGGCGCCGACGAGGTCCTGGCGCTACTGGCCACTGCCCGAGTCAACAGAAAGGACTTCGGGCTCAAGTGGAACGCAGTTATCGAAACCGGCGGTGTCGTCGTAGCCGACGAGGTCGACCTTCGCCTCGAAGTAGTGGCGAGGTTGTCGACGCCGCGCTGATATCCCCGCGCTGGCATCCCCGCGCTGGCATCCCCGCGCTGATGCACGAGCCCGCACACACACCTCAGCCCACTGGCCGACGGCCGCTTCGCTCCTGCGCCCTGCTTATTTCTTTGCGGGTTCGTAGAAGGGGTTCGCCCCACTCGCGTGGTCGGTCACGTCCACCACGGAGGTGATCTCCGGCACCGCTTCCTTGATGGCGACCTCGATTCCCTGCGAGAGCGTCACGCGAGCGAGCCCGCATCCCTGGCATCCTCCGCTCAGCCGGAGGTATGCCACCGCGTCCTCGACGCTCACCAAGTCCGCCCGGCCGCCGTGGCTCGCTATAGACGGGTTCACCTCTTCGTCGAGCACCGCGATCACCCGCTTGGCCAAGTCGCTCGTCAGGTCACCCTCGCGGGGCACCCTGGTCTCCGAACGGGGAGGCACGTTCGGGTTCACCATCACCAACCCACCCTCGCCCTCGTCAGACCAATCGAGGCGCGCTCCGCGCAGGCGCTCGACGCTCTTCAGTGGTATCACCACCGGCAGCTCGTCGTCGTGCTGGACAACGTCGTCCTCGCCCGCGTCATCGAGCGCCTGGAAGTAGATGTCGTAGGTGTAGGCCTTGCCATCGCTGCCTGCTATCTCCACCCAGAGCGCCAGGCGATCGGGGTCGGGCTCTTCCGACCTCGCAGAGATCGCCACAGCACGCGCTGGTGATGTCAGGGTCAGCACCGGAGCGTACGCACCTCCGTCGGCACCGGGCTGTTCGGCTTGCTGCTCGCTGGCCATATGCACACCTCCTGTCGACATCATAGATGCGAGGCTCTCTCATCGATCACCAGCCGCGCCGAGGCACGCCGCGAACAGCCACAAATGCCACGAGCCGATGTGGCTCACTGAAGATCTGCCGAGCCCGGGACCACGCGGCGACCGGAGGTTCAGCAGATCGGCAATGATCTCGCGAAGTGACTCGTGTTCTCCTCGTGCTTCCCTCGACCACCTACCGGGCATCCGCATTCATCGACGCCGCATCGGCGCTCGGGGTGGAGGTAATCGTCGGGAGTGACGCCTCCTTCTCCCCAATCGGCCGTGGCGGCCCGGCCGGCGCACGGGACCAGCCGGATCCTGCCACCGTGGCACTCGACCTCGACGATCTCGACGCTGCCGTCGCGGCGGCGATCGCCTGCGATGCAACGCGCCCGATAGACGCCGTCGTGGGTGTGGACGACCGCAGCGTGATGGCAGCCGCATCCATAGCCGAAAGCCTCGGCATTGCGCACAACCCGCTCTCGGCGGTGGCCGCCACCCGCGACAAGCTCACGATGCGCCGTCTTCTCGGCGCCGCCGAGGTTCCCCAGCCGGAGTTCGCCCCTCTCGAGCGCTCTGGCGGACCCGATGCGTGGCGTGCCGCTGCACGCGCAGTCGGCTATCCATGCGTCTTGAAACCTCGCACTCTCTCGGCAAGCCAGGGCGTGGTCCGCGTCGATGCCGAGCACGAGCTCGCGCCGATCGCAGATCGCGTCTGGCGCATCTGCGACGAAGCCGGAGAGACCTCCGGGGCACTCGTGGTGGAGCGCTTCGTGCCCGGTGCCGAGATGGTGCTGGAGGGGATGCTGACGGCCGGTCGCCTGGAGGTGCTCGCTCACCTGGACAAACCCGATCCGATGGACGGCCCCTACTTCCCCGAGACGATCTTCGTCATGCCGAGCCGCCAGCCGGAGGAAGCCCTCGCCGCCTCGGAAGCCGCAGTCCAGAAAGCCTGCACAGCCCTGGGCCTGGCGGAGGGCCCGATCCATGCGGAAGTGCGGATCGACGCCTCGCGTGCCTGGGTGGTCGAGATAGCAGCACGCACCATCGGAGGGCTCTGCGGGCGCACCCTCGCCCTCGCGACCGGCGCGACGCTCGAGGAGGTCGTCCTTTCCCATGCGGCGGGGCTTCCTCCTCCCCGCCGCCATGCCGCCGCAGCAGCTGGCGTGGCCATGCTCCCTGTAGCGCACGGCGGAACCTTCCTCGGCGTCAGCGGACGCGAGCAGGCGCTCGCCATGCCGGGGGTCGTCGGACTCGAGATCACGCTCCCCGTGGGGGCGACTGTTCTGCCCGCGCCGGAGGGTAACCGCTACCTGGGTTTTCTATTCGCCAAAGGCCTGAGCCCCGAACACGTCGAACGTACCCTTCGCGCGGCCCAGGATTGCCTGGAGATCCACATCGCAGCCGAGTCGTGAGGGCACCTGCCGCGGCACTACCGTGTCCTTGGTGCGCGTCCTCCTCGTCTCCACTTACGAGCTCGGCCATCAGCCCCTACACCTGGCGGC
Organism: Actinomycetes bacterium; assembly: GCA_021801525.1. GTDB lineage: Bacteria > Actinomycetota > Acidimicrobiia > Acidimicrobiales > JAJYXR01 > JAJYXW01. The sequence goes on along the minus strand of JAJYXW010000077.1, from coordinate 4,266 downwards.
TCCTGCCAGCCGACTGCTCGCGGCTGGGCACGACGTGCGCTGCTTGGACCTGTCCGTGCAATCCCTGAGCGACGAGGACGTAGCCTGGGCCGGCGCTGTCGCCTTGTCCGTGCCGATGCACACCGCTTACCGTCTGGGCCACCAGGTTGCACAGGCGGTCTCCGCTCTACGTCCGGGCATCCCGATCGCCCTTTACGGCCTCTATGCCTCGCTTGCCGGCTACGCGGGCGCGCTGCCCGAGGCCTCCGCAGCAATCTCGGGCGAGTACGAGGAGGAGCTGCTCCGCTGGGTCGATGCACTCTCCGCCGACAAGGCCTGGGTGCCGCTCGCGCCCGCGCCCGCCCCAGCGCTCGATGGCTGCGGAGCGCGCCCGGCGCTCACCGTGTCGTTCTCGCGCTCTCGCCAGCGCATCCCTGCCCGGCACCTGCTGCCAGCGCTCGAGCAGTACGCAAAGCTGGCCCTCGGGGCCGACGAGCGCCTCGTGGGATACGTGGAGGCCAGCCACGGATGCTCCCACCGCTGCAGGCACTGCCCAGTTCCAACGATCTACGACGGGCGCACCCGGCTCGTCGGCATCGACTCGATGCTCGCGGACATCGAGCAGCTAGTTCGCCTCGGCGCCAGGCACATAACCTTCGGCGACCCCGACTTCCTGAACGGCCCCCACCACGCCCGCCGAGTGATAGCGGCGTTCGGGTCGTCGTTCCCCGATCTGACATTCGACGTCACGGTCAAGATCGAGCACATCCTGCGCCACGCTCACGACGGCATCTGGCCCACCTTTGCCCGCGCCGGATGCCTGTTCGTGGTCTCGGCGGTGGAGTCGGCCAACGACGAGATACTGGCCCGGCTCGCGAAGGGGCACAGCGCTCGGGATGTCGAGGAGGCGGTTCGGGTGCTCCGGGCATCCGGCATAGAGCCGAGGCCCTCCTTCGTGCCGTTCACACCCTGGTCCACGCCAGAGGACATCCTGGACATCTTCGAAATGATCTCGGATCTAGACCTGGTCGGCAACGTCGACCCCGTGCAGCTTTCGATCCGGCTACTCGTGCCGCCGGGATCGTTGCTGCTCACCTCGGGCCAGCTCGACGGCTTGGTGGGTCCCTACGATCCGAAGCACGCGAGCTACAGCTGGACTTCGCCCGACCCCCGCCTGGACTCCCTGCAGGCCGAGCTGTCCGACGTCGCAGAGCGGGCATCCGCCCAGAGCTGGGAACCTGTCGAAGCCTACGAAACGCAACTGCGAACCGCTCAGTCGCGCTTGGGTGAGCACAGGCCTGCGAGGGAGCTTCGAGCGAGACCTCGAGGCGTCTCGTCGCGAATGGCCCCGGCGAAGCGTCCGCGCCTCACAGAGGCATGGTTCTGCTGTGCGGAGCCGACCTCTGCCCAGCTCGGATCCCTCCGATGCGGAGTGCCCTGATGACGATGCCGCTCGCCACGCCCATCGTGCTCCCACGCCTGCGGACCAAGGACACCGCCGGCAAGCCGCAGGACCCCGCCGGGAAGCCTGACACAACGCGACGCCACCACGATGCCGCGTCCGGCACGCGTGAATGGGTGAGCTTCCAGGACCCCGAGGAGGACCGGACCTGGATGTTCGACCTGACCTTCCTCACCAGCAGGTGGGAATGCATCTACGGCAGGGGGTGCCAGGGCGTGCTGACTGCCCCGGCCCCAGATCTCGAAGAAGGATGCTGCTCTTACGGAGCCCATCTGACCGACGACGCGGACGCGAGGAGGGTGGAAGCCGCCGCCGCGACCCTCGAGCCGTCCCAGTGGCAGTTCTGGCGCCAGGGCCGGCAACGGAAGGAGCCCTCGGGAGTGCTGCGGAGACTCGAGTCCGGAGAGCTGACGACGCGCCTAGTGAAAGGCGCCTGCATATTCTTGAACAGGCCCGGGTTCCCGGGGGGAGCCGGGTGCGCCCTCCACCGTGCCGCCGTCGAGCGAGGCGCCCGCCCGATGGATCTCAAACCCGACGTGTGCTGGCAGTTGCCCCTGCGCCGTGAGGACCACGAGTCGAGCGACGGGCATGTCACCTCGTTCGTCGGTCCCTGGGAGCGCCGCCACTGGGGTGGGGGTGGCGAAGAGTTCCACTGGTGGTGCACTGAAGACCCCGCGGCGTTCACGAGCACCCGCCCCCTGTTCGAGACGATGGGCGACGAGCTGGCTGCTCTCACCAGCCCGGACGCCTATCGGATGCTCGTCGCTTACCTGGCAGGATGACCGAAACGGCGAGTTGGGCGGCTGCTTCGAGCCGCCCGGACGAGTCACTCGTCGAGAGGGTCGGCTTCCTCGGCCGTCGCTCCGGCGTGGCCCGCACCGGCCGGAGGAAAGCCACCGAGCAACTCGTCCAACTGGTCGGCCTCGGCCATGCACCACGATGCGTGCTCGTCGTCGGGTTCGGCGCCACACTCCGCGCACCGCCGGTTGTCAGTGGCGACAGAGCGCTTGAGGCTCCTGGCCTCCTCGAACCTGCGGTGCCGTCCCTTCTTCACCAGCGACTCCTCCGTCGACAGGACAACCTGTGCATCATTCCGCGCAGCCGACGCGATGGGCGGCAGCGAGAACCCTGCTCGCCGCCAGTCTAACAAACACCTGGCGCGCAGCCATCCCACCAGGCACCACAGCCGCTCGTAGCCTGGAGTGACGCATCGTCCCGGCCGCCCTGCGAGCAGCGTCCGCCCCCCAGCACCGGGCTTCTTCCATGCGTCTCCTGGGCTTCTTCCATGCGTCTCCTGGGCTTCTTCCATGCGTCTCCTGGCCTTCTTCCATGCGTCTCCTGGCCACGGCGATCCGAGCAGATGCCTCGCGAAGCCGGCCGCTAGAGTCGAGCACCGTGCCCGATGAGTTCAACCCCGCCGAAATGGTCGCACGCTTCCGAGAGAGGGCGGCCGCGGTGCGATCCAGGGGCATCCCGCCGATCGAAGGTGCCGAGCGGCGGCGCTTCGTAGAGCAAGCGAAGCTCGACTACATGGACTTCGCCATGATCGGCGATGCGGATGCGTCCCTCGACGACGGCGTGCTCACGTTGAAGGTTGACCTCCGTCCCAGCTCAGGCTCCAAGGGTGAAGATCGAGATGCCTCCACGGGTGAAGCCCCCAAAAGCTGACGAGGCGCTATGATCTGCTGAAGCAGTAGCGGGGTATCGGGGGGCCGAGCCCGATCCACAGGAGGTCCACCCGATGAAGCCCCGCCTGCTTGCCCTCGGCGTCGCAGCTGCAGCCTTCCTCGCGATCGCCGAGCCCGCCACCGTGGCCGCCTCGGCACCAGCATTCACGACCGGCGCCCTCGTGCCGTCGTATGCGGGCGAGCCGCTCCCTGCGCAGAACGCGACCGTGACGTCGCTCAACTGGGCTGGCTACGTCGTCGCGCCGTCCAGCCCCGTCACCTCCGTCAGCTCGAGCTTCGTGGTGCCAACCGTCACCTCACCGGGTATCGCAGCCACCTGGACGGGCATTGGCGGCTACAACTCTAACGACAGCACCCTCATCCAGGCCGGCGTAGCCGAGCAGTCGCCTGGCAGCCTGATCGGCCCCGACAATGCCTGGTACGAGATGCTGCCAGCTCCAGAGACTCCTGTGACAAGTTGCACATCCGCTAGTGGCAAGTTCACGACGAACTGCCCAGTCGCCCCGGGCAACAAGGTGAGCGTGTCGATATCCCTAGCGAGCTCCCCCTGCTCAGCGGGCAACAACTGCCATTGGGCGATCTCCATTGACAACGCGACCGATGGCTGGACGTTCCAGAAGTACGTCACCTATGCCTCGTCCGAGGCATCGGCGGAGTGGATCCTCGAAGCGCCGACGCTCGGCATCGGTCCGCTGCCGCTCGGGTTCCAGACCGTGCTGCCGCTGATGGGCAGCACCGACTTCGGAGCGAGCTACACGAAGGGCGCGCCAGATTATTGGAACGGCAAGCCGATTGCCAGTGGCAACCCCGTGACCGTAGACATGGTCGGGGTAGGACCGGCAGCAGAGGGACAGCCGTCGGGGCTCGGATCCAACGGCGAATCCTTCGTGGCCTGCGCGTACTCGCTCAGCTGCTCTTGAGCGGGGCGCTTGGAGTCGTCCGAGGGCACCGGGCGCTCGTCGCCACAGAGACCACCAGGCTCCCCAGAGCCGGTGGTGACGTTCTTCGAGCCTAAGAGGCCCAGGCGAGCTTCGCCTTCTCGAACCCTTCAGGGCGTCAGCTTGCTCTGCGCCGCGACGGGTTGGGCTCGGGGGCGATGAGTTGGTGCACCCGTTGGTGGGAGATGCCGAGAATGGC
>JAJYXW010000087.1:1636-2696 GCA_021801525.1 Actinomycetes bacterium | reverse complement strand
ACAGCGCAGTTCTTCGGTCCCACAGCGGGCACCCGGTTGGTGTTGGCGGCATGATTGCTTGACCACCGATGGGGGCGTTTCGGCAACGCTCTTTGTGCACGTCTTGCATCAGCCCGCGCCAAGGGACGCCTGGGCCGCTCGCAATGTGCTACGCAAATGCTGTGTCGCTCACGTGGTCGTGCCGGTTGTCGGTGGCCGAGTACGCCGCGCTGGGCCGGAGGGCCCCCGCGCCGCGCCAGAACTGTCCCAGGTGCGCTCGACCGATGGCCTTCGATGGCTGCTACCGGCGTTGCGTGCGAGAGGCGGGCACCGTGCATCCGATCTTCGTCCACCGCGCCCGCTGCGGTCCGTGTGGGCGCTCTGAGGCGCTCTTGCCGCACTTCGTCTGCCGCAGGCGCCACGACAGCGTCTCGAGCATCGGAGCGGCCGTGCTAGCTCGTCACGGCGTCGACCTCGACACGGGCGCGTCCGGGCTGTACCGAGGGGTTCCCAGGCGCACCCTGCGCTCGTGGTACCAGCGCTTCGCCGAGCACGCCGAAGACCTGTGGGTCCGCCTCGAGGCCCTCACGATCGAGTGGGGCGGCACGCTCCCGTTCCCGCCGAGGTACCCCGCTTCACCCTCGAAGGCGGCGATCCAGGCGATGGGCGAGCTGTGGCGGGCGGCCCGGCATCGCTGGGGCATGGACATCCCGGCGGCGTGGCCGCTCGCAAACCTCGTCTTCGCCAGCGGACTGCTCGCGACCCGCGTAGACCTGCCGTGGCCGATCCGCCGCTCGCACATCGGATGGTTCGCACCCCCCTGACCAGGCTCGATTCGGGTTGCCTGGGCGACCTGCGACGACCAAGACGAGCGGCCAGGGGCGCACGTAGTGTGCGAGCAACGATCGGATCGGGCGAGCACTGGAACCCCGCGTCAGTCGGATATGCCTCGTCACCTGCGACGTTGTCTGTCCCTTCCATCACCATGATGCCGATCCATGGTCACGAAGCGTTGCCGATCCGTGTGCAAATAGCGTGGCCGCTAACAGGTGGTCGCAGCCGTATTCACGATCTACGGGGC
>JAJYXW010000087.1:0-1626 GCA_021801525.1 Actinomycetes bacterium | reverse complement strand
AGCGCCTCGCGGACGGTCCGTCGGTGCACCCGAAAGCGCCGGGCCAGTCCGCGGATCGAGAGCTCTTCTCGGTCGTGGGACCTTCGGATCTCCTCGTACAGCTGCACCTTGCTCCGCCTGGTCATGGACACAATGGTCCTCCCCACCGGCGTTCAGCAGGTGGACCCTCCCATGTCACAGGCCTCGGCGGCGGGGCCAAATCAAGTGGTCACGGTGGGGCCATGCCATGTGAGCACATCCACTCGTCAGGTGGCGGGTCGGTGCGAGGCTCGCCACCAGCGCGCTCAGCCCCGCGTTCGCCTCCTGCTCGAGGCGCGTCCGTTCCCGGCGGTAGCGCCCCGTCGCACGTCGGACCGGCTCGATGAGATCCTCGGGCAAGGTGAGGAACCTCGTCTTGCCCGCCTCCGAGTAGCGCAGCACCACCCGCTCGTGGAGCAGCTCGCCGTCCGCGCACCGGCAGTTCGGCTTCCCGCAGCGGCGCCGGTGGGTGACCACCGTCCCTCGCAACGTCTTCGGCACCTGCACTGCGCCCCTCGTCGGCACCGTCCATACCCTACTCCCTTCTCTGGCAGTATCACTGCTGCCAGATTCTCCCTCGCCGACGTCGAAAGGGGGTGAATTCTGGACTCCCGCAGCAGGTGGGGCAGTACTTCGGCTACCTAGAGCAGGGAGAACGTACGAGGAGGTGGTCCCTTTCAGGGAGCCGCACCCGTTTCAACCCCATGGGGCGGCAATCACCATTGTGACAGAGACGGAGTGACGCCGTCATGCCAAAGCTCCGTGTCGCTAAACAGGCGGTGCGATTCCCCCCGGCCACTCTCCAGAGCCCAAATTCGAGCGTGTGTGGTGGGCCAGAAGCCCGGACGAGCGGACGGCGAGGGCCCAGGTCAACTCCAGTACCGTCTCGGTGGAGGAGAGAGAGCACTCAGTGATCTCTTCGAATCGTCGAAGGCGGTAGCGCAGCGTGTTCGGATGGATGTGGAGGGCGAGCGCCGTCCGGGCGAGATTCCGGTCATGCTGGAAGTAGGAACCGACGGTTGTCGCAACGACCTGGCCGAACTCGCCGTGGGCGCAGAGGGGATCGAAGTACTTCCGGAGGAGTTGAGCGCCGAGTTCCGGCTCATCCACCAGGGCGATCTTCCACGATAGGTCGCTCAGATCGAGACAGCCCGACTCACCGAGCTGCAAGCCGGCCGAGAGTACACGGCTTGCGAGGTAGTACGATTGGGCGGCCAAGTGGAGTGGCAGAAGCGGTCCGACCCCGGCGACAGCGGGCAATGTGCGGGTCCGGGGCTTGCGGGCGACGACTCCGCAGACCTGGCCCCCGAGCACGCTCAGAAACGCGGGCTTCTTTCCCTCGCCGCCCGCCTGCTCGAGCGCAACCTGAAGCTCGCTGAGACTCGTGGACCCGAAGGGCTGTGCCCGGAGCGCGTGATAGGAGTCGTTTACCCGGATCCCATAGGCGGGGGCGAGCGTCCGGAGTTGCGCGAAGTCGACGGAACCTGAGAGAAGGTCCCGGACGAAGCTCACCTTCAGCCGCTCGTCGTGGAGCGCCTTTTCGACCGCCGTGTCCCTGTGGAGCTTGGCGAGCTGCACCGTCACCGCATCGACCATGTCCCACAGGAG
>JAJYXW010000107.1 GCA_021801525.1 Actinomycetes bacterium | reverse complement strand
CCCATAGCCGCGGGCACCACGCTAGGGACGATCAGCGCGACCGTGGACGTCGGATCCTCGGCAAGTGGGTCTCTCACCACCAATACCACCATGACCGACACCGCTGATGGTGCGACCACGGCCTCTGCCACGGCATCCGTGGACGCGACAGCGCGGCCCAGCGCTCCTTCGACACCGGTGGTGACCGGCATCTCCCCGTCGAGCGGGCCAACGAGCGGTGGGACGGTCGTCACCATCACCGGGACCAACCTGGATGGTGCGACGGTGGTCGACTTCGGGCCGAACCAGGCATCGAACATAACGGTGGTGTCGTCGACGGAGATTCAGGTGACAGCCCCACCGGGAAGCGCGGGTACCGTGGACATCACGGTGGTGACACCGGGTGGCACCTCCTCTGCGAGCTCGGCCGACCGCTATACCTACGTGGCCGTGAAGTCCGGGGCGGCATATCACCCGCTGACCCCGGCTCGCCTCTGCGACACTCGGAAGTTCGAAGTCGCTAACCCGTGCACGGGGCACACGCTGGGAGCGGATGGGACACTCACGATCCAGGTGACCGGTATGGGCGGTGTGCCGACAAGCGGGGTGTCCGCCGTTGTTGTAAACGTGACGGCCGCGGACCCCACGACCGGGGGCTACCTCACGGTCTACCCCGCGGGGCAGTCGACGCCGGCAACTTCGTCGGTCAACTACCCGCCATCTCGGAACACACCGTCGCTGGTGGAGGTGGGCCTGTCGAGCTCCGGGCAGATAGCAGTGTTCAACTCTGCAGGGTCGACCAATGTCGTGGTCGACGTGGAGGGCTACATCGCCACCGCGCCTCCGGGTTACGGGCTCTACAACCCGCTTGATCCGTTCAGGATATGCGACACTCGCACGTCACAGCCGCGCAATCAGTGCACGGGTGAGAGCCTCGGGTCGGCAGGTTCGATCACCATGCAGGTCAGCGGGCTCGGAGGGGTGCCCGCGAGCGGGGTGTCGGCGGTGGTGATACAGCTCACTGCCGCGAACCCGAGCGCTTCGGGCTGGATGCTTGCCTTCCCGTCCGGGTCAAGCATGCCCCTCGCCTCGAACGTGAACTTCGTTGCCGGGCACGACGCATCCAACAGGGTAATAGTTCCTCTCGGCGCAAACGGGAAGATCACTGTCTACGCGGACACCGGGAATCCCGACGTCGTGGTCGACGTAGTCGGCTGGTTCACGGATGGATCGAATCCGGCAGCGCTCGGCAGCCTCTTCAACGCCCTCGGCACTCCCCAGAGGATCTGCGATACTCGTACCTCGCAGCCGACCAACGAGTGCACAGGGCACACGCTTGGTGCCGGAGGCGTGCTCAACCTTGAGGTGGCGGGCCTTGCCGGAATACCCGCCGATGCGAAGGCGGTGGTTGTGGCGGTGACTGCCACTGACACCACTGGGAACAGCTTCTTGACGGTGTGGCCCTCGGGAGTGGCGATGCCGCTGGCATCGGACCTCAATTGGCATGCGGGAAGCACCAAGACGAACCTGGTGCTGGCAACTGTAGGCGCCAACGGGGACATCTCGATCTACAACTACTTCGGCGCCGCGGACGTCATCGTCGACGTCTTCGGCTGGTACGCCTAGGGATGCGCCGTGGAGGGTGGTGCCTGTCCAGGGCTATCTGTTCCTGGGCAGGCCTACCCGGTTCACTCGCTGGCTGCTTGACTAAAAGGCCGTGCTCTGCGAGGATGGAAGGCGAGATGAGCACGCAACCTGTTCGCAGCTTCGCCAACGGAACCCTGCTGCTTACCTGACGGCGGGCGCCACATCGCGCTCGCCCGCACACCCCCTGAGCCAGATGGCCAGGGGGTTTCTTGTTTCCCACTGGAGGACACCATGAGCAACGAGACCAGAGACGGAACGAACGGCACGCAGGGCCCGAGCGAGCCTGCCGAGCACCTCGCGGTGTTCGACACGACGCTTCGAGACGGGGAGCAGGCGCCTGGCATCTCCCTCGATGCCGCGGAGAAGCTCGAGATCGCCGAGCAGCTCGCCCGTGCCGGCGTCGACTACATCGAGGCGGGGTTCCCGGTCGCGAGCCAGGGTGATTTCGAAGCAGTCCAGGCCATAGCGCGCAAGGTGGGCAACCAGGACGGCGCGCCGGCAATATGCGGGCTCTCGCGCACGCAGCTCGCGGACGTCGACCGCTGTTTCGAGGCGGTGCGCGACGCTGCTAGAGCGCGCATCCACGTGTTCATATCAACGAGCCCGCAGCACATGGAGCACATGCTGAAGATGAACGAGGCCCAGGTGCTCGCGGAGACCCGCGCCGGGGTCTCGCGCGCTCGGGAGCACCTCGAGGACGTGGAGTTCAGCCCGCAGGACGCCACCCGCACTCCCCTCGACTTCATGGTGGAGGTGCTCGCCGCCGCCGTGGAAGCCGGAGCTACGACGCTCAACATCCCCGACACCGTCGGATATGGCATACCGTGGGACTTCGGTGCCCTCATCCAGTACGTCCGCCGCGAGGTCGCGGGCGACTACGTGATCTCCACCCACTGCCACAACGACCTGGGCCTCGCGACCGCGAACACGCTTGCCGGAGTCCAGGCAGGTGCGCGCCAGGTGGAGGTCTGCGTGAACGGCCTGGGAGAGCGTGCGGGGAACGCAGCCCTCGAGGAGGTCGTCATGGCCCTCGTGATACGCCCTGATCAGTTCCCAGGCGTGACCACGAGCGTGCGGACGGAGGAGCTCGCGCGGGCATCTCGGCTGGTGTCACGTCTCACGGGGTACCCGGTCCAGTACAACAAGGCCGTCGTCGGCCGCAACGCCTTCGCCCACGAATCGGGCATACACCAGCACGGCGTCCTCGCCGACCGCAGCACCTACGAGATCATCGAGGCGGCGAGCGTCGGCCAGGTCGGCAGCCAGATAGTCCTCGGCAAGCACTCCGGCCGCCACGCCTTCGCCGACTCGCTCGCGAAGATGGGGCTGACGATCCAGGGCGACGCGCTGAACCAGGCCTTCGCGCGCTTCAAGGAGCTTGCCGACCGCAAGGTGGAGATCACTGAGGCGGACCTCGAGGCAATCGTCGCCGAGGAGATCGGCCACGGCCTGTCCGAGGGCTACCAGCTCGATGCCCTCGAGGTCTCAGGCGGCACGGTCGGAGTCCCGCGGGCCCGCGTGGTGGTGAGCCGCGCGGGCGCCAAGCAAGAGGCCTCCGCCGAAGGCAACGGCATGATAGACGCCGCCTGCAATGCGATCCGCGAGGCGACCGGCACGGACGCCGTGCTCATCGGCTTCAACGTCTCCTCTGTGACCGGAGGCATAGACGCCCTTGGTGACGTGGTGGTGCAACTCGAGTCTGGCGGGTTCAAGGTGTCGGGCAGGGGAGTCTCGACCGACGTGGTGGAGGCGTCCGCTCGGGCGTACCTGGCGGCGGTGAACCGCGTCGTCGCGGTGAGCGCCCGCGCCGAGCACCGCCAGGTGGAGGTCGGCCCGTAGGCTCGCCCGGGCGGGGCGGGCGCGTAGGGCCGGCGGGCGGGGTCGGCGGGCGGGGAACGGGCGGCTCGACTACCGAGGTCCGGTCATTGTGGCATTGCCTGGAAGTCGAACTTGATGCCACTTGCGGTCAGGGTCTGCTCGATGCTCTTACGCAGCACGTCCGCCTCACGTTTTACCGTGGCCTCCCCACCAGGGATGGACCTACCGTATTGTGCCTCGAGCTTGTCCCAGGCCGAGTTCTCGACGTCATCTGTGCAGATGGTGAGCTTCTCGATATCCCGCAGAGCAATGGGGCCGTGAATCTGCGCCTCGACATAGGCGGCGGGCGCATATTGCACCTTACGGCCGGGATTGCGGGCCGCCTCCACGATGTCCTTCACGGTATTCTTGTCAGCGTAGCGGATGACAGCAGCGAGGTTGCTGGGGCTCGACACGAACTCGGGTCCGACCACTGCGGACCCTTCCTTCATCCGGTTGAGCAGTTGCTCCTGGTCCCAGGGGGTATAGGTTGCACGCCGCTTTACCGACTCCTTGAGCACTGCCACTGATCTGCCGTAGTCCAGTGCGGGGGCCGCACCCATCGGAGCATTCCCAATATTTACGCCGGTCGATATCGCCTGTTGCGAGGCCTTGCGGAACTTAGTCGTAAGGTCCGTCGTGCCGCGGAAGAGGGCCCCCTCCCATTTGAGGCGCTTCTGCTGGTAGTCGTACTTGATCTGGGTCTCATCATCCTTAGATGTGCCTTTGGGAGGTTCGGCGATCGCCTGGTTGACTTCCCAGTAGTTCTTGAAGCCACCGCTGTTCAGGATCCTGTCGAGGTGCTGGTGGCTAAAATTGATCGTCAACGGTGCTGAAGCCAGTACCAGAAGGCTGCGGCGGAGCAGATCCTCGACCTCGTTTTCGGGCACGCCGAGCTCGCTGGCGAGCCGTTCGCGCGCAGCTTCCTCGTCCTTCGGCGCGCGGAGCTTGGCGGTGCGCTCCGCCCAGGTCACGGCGAAATTGGCATCGCCCGTCAAGCGCGAATCCTCTGCCCGTTCGGGTGACACGACGGACCCCTTGAACACCGGCTTCGCCCACTCTGCTATGGGATTGGTCGGCCCGAGCAGGGTGTACGGGGCGGTGACCGACTTCGGGAGCTCATCCCACTTCACACCTGGGCGTGCACGGCGAAACGCGCGGGCCGCGTCGACGGTCCGCGCCTGGCTCAGCAGCGAGGCGGCGTTGACCCAGGATGGGACAGGGAGCTTGCGATCGGAGAAGCTCGAGCTGACTTTGTTGAGGATGAGGACGATGTTCTCCTCTGGCAGCATGATGTCCTGGAGCTCGGCGTCGGTGAAGGTGGCACCGGTACCTCGAAGGCCGTCCTCCACTTGTTTGGACTTGGCAGCTACCCGTTCTGCCTGGTTGCTGGCCTCCTGTCCTATCCTGGACCCTATCGCCGTGGAACTTGCAATGGATGCGAGGTTCTTACCTATCTCGTCGGTGCGCTCGATGCCGGAGCGCCTGTAGGACTCCACCAGGATCTCGGCAATGTCGCGCAGCGGCATGCCGGTGAGCGCGTCCGGGTTAGCCGCCAGCGTGCCCAGCGCTCCCGTGTAATGTGCCTCGATCTGTGCCGCCTTTTTCTCGAAGGCCTTGTCGAGGTCGTTCTTGCGCTTCTTGAACTCTGTAGGATCGAGCGCGTCCTTCTGGGAGAAGAGGTCGTTGGACCTCTGCTTGTCGGCTTGCTCCGAGCGTAGGAGCTCCCGGCCCCGCCCGAGAGAATCAGAGGCCAGGTGCCTCGCTATGGCTGTCTTCCAGAGCATGCCCGCCGTTTTCCCACCTACATCGAACGAGGAGTCTGCGGCGATAGCCGGTAGTTGCACGCCTTCGGATACCGCGCCCTGGACGAGCGAGCCCATGATGCTGGTGCGGACCTTGGACTCCGGATCCTTGGAGCTACTGTGGGCGGCGATGTAGGCGTTTGCCGCATTGCCGATGGAGGCCAGCACCTCCTGGAGGCTCTTCGCCTCGACTTTCCTTTGTTGGGCCTGCGTGCTCGTGTTGGCCGCGATGCGGGCGTCGTAGCGATCGAGCTCGGCGAGGACCCGTTTGTACCTGGTGCTCATGCCCCATTTGAAGAGCCCCATGATCTTCTTGTCCTGCTTCGGAGGGCCTGCCTTCGCGATAACGTCGGCAGAGGTCGGCATCCGCTGGAGCGATGGGCGCGCTCGAGCGCCCTCGTAGTCGAGGGCTCGTGCGTGCTGCAAGGCAGTGGTGACCGCTCGGTTGCCGACCTGGCGTTGGAGCTGGAGCACCTGGGATGCTGCAGCGAAACGACGCGCCGCAGGCTCGCCGAGGCGAAGAGGCTCTAGGGCTAGCTCCAATGGGCGCTCGAGCGTGCCGGTGGGCGCCCGACCCTTTGCCGAGCCAGAGCGCTCCGCCGAGCCAGAGCGCTCCGCCGAGTCTGGGCGCGAGCGGGCGTGATCCACGTGACGACGATACCGTCCGGCAGCTGTAGTGGTATTGCTGCAGGGTGTAGCTATCCGTGCAATCGCGGCTGCACGTTCGGGCAGGGTCAGCCGGGCAGGGTCAGCCGGGTAGAGTTGGCATCCAGCCGGGCCGGCGGGACTCGTAGGTGGATATCTCTTCCAGGTGGCGAAGGGTGAGGCCTATGTCGTCCCAGCCGTTCAAGAGCCGCTCCCGGGTGAACGGATCGAGAGGAAAGCTGCCCGAGATTCCCGCGGCGGGAGCCTCGATGCTCTGGCGATCCACGTCGATGGTGATCTCGAGCGCGGGGTCGGCGGCAACTGCGTCCATCAGGGCACGACCCAGATCGGGGTCCACCTCCACCGGGAGGAGCCCCTGCTTGGTGCAGTTGTTGCGGAATATGTCGGCCAGGCGCGGCGATACGACCGCTTCGAACCCGTAGTCCAGGAGCGCCCACACGGCATGCTCCCTGGAGGATCCCGTGCCGAAGTTGGCCCCCGCTACGAGAATGGTCGCACCTGCGTGCTCAGGGCGGTTCAGCACGAAATCAGCACCGTCTCGCCATTCGGAGAACAGACCGGCTCCAAATCCGGTGCGTTCGACGCGCTTCAGCCAGTCGGAGGGGATTATCTGGTCGGTGTCCACGTCCGAACGATCGAGAGGGACGGCCCTGCCGGTGATCACACGGACGGGCTTCATGCTGGCGGGAGGTCGTCGGGGGCGCAGAAGTGGCCTGCCAGCGCGGTTGCAGCGGCCACGGCCGGGGATACCAGATGGGTCCTGCCGCCCCTGCCCTGGCGCCCCTCGAAGTTGCGGTTGGACGTGGAGGCAGCACGCTCGCCCGGTGAGAGCTTGTCGGGGTTCATCGCGAGGCACATCGAGCACCCGGGCTCCCGCCAGTCGAATCCCGCCGAGCGGAAAACCTCGTCGATGCCTTCTGCTTCGGCAGCTAGCTTCACACGTCGGGATCCGGGTACGACGAGCGCCCGAACCCCCGGGGCCACGTGCCGACCCCTCGCCACTGCTGCCGCCGCGCGGAGATCCTCGATGCGCGAGTTCGTGCACGACCCAATGAAGACCGTGTCCACCGCTATGTCGCGTACCGGCGTGCCTGCCGCCAGCCCCATGTAGGTGAGAGCCCTGGCTGCGGCGTCACGCTCTGCAGGGTCGTCGAAGGAGTCCGGGTCGGGGACCGAGGCGTCGATGGAGACCACCTGCGCAGGGTTCGTGCCCCAGGTGACTCGCGGGCTGATGGACGCTGCGTCGATGCTCACGGTGCGATCGAAGACGGCGCCCGTGTCCGTCGGGAGCATGCGCCACGTGTCGAGCGCAGCCTCCCACGCCTTGCCCTTGGGAGAGTGGGGCCTTCCTTCGACGTACGCGAATGTCGTGTCGTCGGGTGCCACCATGCCTGCGCGGGCGCCCCCTTCGATGGACATGTTGCAGAGCGTCATCCGGCCCTCCATCGACAGCGCTCGTATCGCCGATCCCCGGTACTCGATCACATGGCCGATGCCACCGCCGGTGCCGATGGTCCCGATGACTGCGAGGGCAATGTCCTTGGCAGTCGATCCATCCGGGAGGTCCCCGTCGACCTCGACAGCCATGGTCTTCGGGCGCAGCTGAGGGATGGTCTGGGTGGCGAGCACGTGCTCCACCTCGGAGGTGCCGATGCCGAATGCAAGAGCGCCGAACGCCCCGTGGGTGGAGGTGTGGCTGTCCCCGCAGACAATGGTCATGCCCGGCAGGCTGAGGCCCTGCTCCGGGCCGATTACATGGACGATTCCCTGGTCCGGGTGTCCCATCGGGTAACAGGTGATCCCCTGCTCGGCACAGTTCGCGGCGAGCACCCTCAGCTGCTCGGAGGACACCGGGTCTGCTACCGGCTTGTCGATGTCGGCCGTAGGCACGTTGTGGTCGGCGGTGGCCACGGTCAGCTCCGGGTGACGCACCTTGCGCCCTGCCAGGCGAAGGCCCTCGAAAGCCTGCGGAGACGTCACCTCGTGGACCAGGTGCAGGTCCACGAAGAGCAGGTCAGGCTCCCCCTCGGCAGAGCGCACAAGGTGCGATTCCCATACCTTCTCCGAGAGCGTGCGCGCCGTGGCGGTCTGTGGTGCCGAGCTCGCTGCCGGCGGAGCGCTCAAGAGCCGACCTCCACGATCTCGACCTCGAGGATCCCGCCAGGCGCCTCGTACTCGACGGTGTCGCCAGGTGACTTGCCGAGAAGGGCCTGGCCGAGGGGCGAGGAGGGAGACAGCACCTCCAACCCGTCACGGCGCTCCTCGATGGACCCGACGAGGAAGTGCTCCACAGAGTCGTCACCCTCGTAGCGGATCCCGACTACGGCACCGGTCGCCACCTTCCCACCGGCCGCCGCCTCGGAGGACTCGACCACCACCGCGTGCTCGAGGGTGGCCTGGAGCTGGCGGACGCGAGCCTCCATCTTTCCCTGGGCATCCTTGGCTGCGTGGTAGTCGCCGTTCTCGGAAAGATCGCCAAGTGCCCGGGCGGCCTCGATGGCACGTGCGATCTCCACCCGGCCGCGGGTGGTTAGATCCTCGAGCTCGGCTTGCAGGCGCTCGTAAGTTGCGCGAGTGAGCTGTGTGGGAGTGTCGCTCATGCCTATGAGGCTATCCCAGCGGCGCGCAGGTGCGTTCACCGGAGCTGTTGCCCTTTGGGGAAGTAAAACCTGTCCTGCCTGTTCGCTTCTTGGACCGCGCGGGAGGAGCACTGCGCTTAGCATGGTCGAGGTGGCAGGTGATCCGACTCGTGGCACTCGAGGTCCCGGCCTGTGATCCATGAGATAGACGAGGCGCTCCGAAGGCTTATCGAGCGCGACGTGCTCGCAGGCTCCGACGTCGAAGTCGTGTTCGACGCGCCAACGAAGGACTGGGCTTCCCGCCGCAACACCCCTACCATCGACTGCTACCTCTACGACGTGCGAGAGGACCTGCGGCGAAGGTCGGTAGGCGTGGTGGAGCGGCGCGGCGACTCCGGCGCGCTGGAGGCCCGTCACGCACCGCTCAGGCACTTCAAGCTCGCCTACCTTCTCACGGCATGGACGCAGCGCCCCGAGGACGAGCATCGGCTGCTCACAGCGCTGCTGGCCTGCTTCGTTCGCTCGGACGTCATCCCAGGAGACCTATTGCCCGAGGGCCTGGCGGAGACCGGATTGCCGATCCCCGTCACGATCGCCCAGCCCCCGCCGGAGAACCGCCAGCTCTCCGACGTGTGGTCGGCTCTCGGTGGCGAGCTCAAGCCCTCGCTCGATCTGGTGGTTATCGCACCCGTGGACCCCATGCGCATCAGCATCCCCGGCCCGCCGACGACAGGCCCGCCGCGCATCGGGATTGCCGGAGCAGGTGGCCAGCAGCAGACCAACGAAGGCCGGCAGCCCCGGCAAGCTGCTCCTGGCCAGTCGCAGGCCGAGCCGGGGGAGGCCGCCTCGTGAGTCCGGCCCCTTCGGCGACTCCGGCCCCTTCGGCACCGTTGGCTCCTGCGGCTCCCCCGGCCCCCCCGGCCGTTGGCACCAAGGGCGCTCGCCCAAAGACCCCGAAGGGGTCAGAGCGGCCCCGAGGTGCAGCGGCGGGCAACGGCGCAAAGCCTTCGGGCAGTGCCGATCCTGCGGACCGTGCCGAGAGAGCTTCGCCGGGGGCGCAGGACGCGGGCCCGATGGACTCCTACCTGGTCCGAGCCCTCGCCGTGCTCGAGGCGCGAGTCAACATGCTCGTTGCCACTCGCCGGAAGGTCGACGATGACCCCGGCGACCAGTTTCGCGGCCTCTACGTGTCCGACGACCACGTCGACAGGCTGCTTGCCACGCCCCTTGCTGCTTTCGACCTCGAGACCCTCGAGGAGCAGAACGCGCTCTTCTCCGACCTGGACGCTCAGCTCACACGTCTCGGGGTTCCCGAGGCGCGTGCGGGGGAGGCGAGCAGGTTCGCCGGGATCGCCGAGCGCTTCGGTCTCGACGGCCTCGATGCGTCGCTGCTCGTCGTGGCCCTCGCACCTGACATCGACAGCCGCTACGAGCGCCTCTACGGGTACCTGAACGACGACGTGACGCGCAGGCGGGCGAGCGTGTCGCTGGCTCTGGAGCTCTGCGGAGCGAGTCCTCTCGACGCCTCCTCGAGGAGCCGGCTGCTCGGCGGATCGCGCCTGGTCTCGGGTGGGCTCCTGGTCGTGGAGGACCTCGACCGACCTTTCCTCACCAGGTCCCTACGCGTCCCGGACAGGGTCGCGGCTCACCTGCTCGGCGACGACCACACGGATCCTGGCATAGCCGATCTCGAAGACGCGCCGATCCTGGTGGATGTAGGCGCCACGGAGGAGCTCGAGGCAGTGATCGAAGGTGGCGTGGGGCTTGCCTATGTGCGCGAGCGTCCTGGTTGCGCGACGAGGCCATTTGTCGCGTCGGCCTTCGCTGCAGCGGGTCTTGGCGTGCTCTCGCTCGCATTGGAGCGCCTCGAGCGCTCGAGCGACCCGGCGGAGGTGGCTGCTTTGGCAGCGCGCGAGGCGCTTCTCAGCAATCGCGGGCTGCTCGCCGGTCCTGTGGAGATCCTCGAGAGCCTCGGCGCAGAGGCTGTCAGGTGCTTCACCCGCCAGAGGGCCCCGGTCGTCCTCTTCGGGAAGCTTCCCTGGGACCCGCGCTGGTCAGCACGGGTCCCCTACCAGGTGGATGCCCCCGATGTGCCGCCCGAGATGCGCGACGCCATCGTCGAGGAAGGGCTGTCCGGCGTACCGGGAGCGTCGGGGATAGAGCCCGGCAGAGTGCTCGGGCAGTTCCGCCTGTCGCCGGAGCAGATCGCCCGGGCAGTTCGTGACGCCGGCGTACGGGCCATGGCCGAGGGGCGCGACGTCTCTCACGAGGATCTCCAGGCCGGAGCGAGAGCGCAGAACTCGGGCGGCCTGGAGCGCTTGGCGCGTCGCATAGTCCCGGCTGTCGGCTGGGATGACCTGGTGCTTCCCCCCCAGGTGCTCCGACAGCTCCATGAGCTCGCGAGCCGGGCCGAGCACAGGCATGCGGTCATCGGTGGCTGGGGCATGCGCCGAGGAGGGGGGCGCGGGCGCGGTGTGGTCGCCCTGTTCGCCGGCGAGTCCGGCACGGGCAAGACCATGTCTGCAGAGGTGATCGCAAGGGAGCTCGGGATAGACCTCTATACCGTTAACCTGGCGACGGTGGTGGACAAGTACGTGGGCGAGACGGAGAAGAACCTCGAGCGCATCTTCACGGAGGCAGACGGCATAAACGGGGTCCTGCTCTTCGACGAGGCGGACGCTCTATTCGGGAAGCGCTCCGAGGTGAGCGACGCACACGATCGCTACGCCAACATCGAGGTGGCGTACCTGCTGCAGCGGATCGAGTCCTTCGACGGCCTGGCGGTGCTAGCCACCAACCTGCGCTCCAACGTCGACGAGGCTTTCACGCGACGTCTCGACGCAGTCATCGACTTCCCGGTGCCAGAGGAGCCGGAGCGCCTGGCGTTGTGGGACGCATGTCTCGGCACCCGCCTTCCGCGTGCAGGAGACATCGACCTGGCCTTCATGGCTCGGTCGTTCAAGCTTGCCGGCGGGGCTATACGTAATATCGCCCTGACCGCGGCTTACTTCGCTGCCGACCGGGGCGACGCGGTGAACATGGTGGACCTCGTCGTAGCCACGCAGCGCGAGTACCGCAAGCTCGGCCGGTTGTGCCTCGAGGCCGAGTTCGGGCCCTACCACAAGCTCGTCGGTGCCAAGTGAGGGAATCGAGGCGAAGGTCGAGGTGTGGCGGAGGTGCGGTGGAGGCGCGGCGGAGGTGAAATCGAGGCGCAGTTGATGAAGGTGAAAGAACGGAGGACGATCGGACATGGGTGAGCTCATAGTGGAGCAGGAGAGCCAGGCAGAGGGGCGTGTGGCGCGCCGCGAGCGAATCGGCGACGACCGCTCTGGCAAAGGGGCGGCAGACGCCGTGCAGCGCCGCAGCACCGGAAGGATGAGGCCCGCGGACGTGCTCGCCCTCCAGCGAGCAGTGGGCAATGCGGGTGTGACCGGTGTCATCGAGGAAGAGCGCTCGTCGGTGCACGACATCGTCGGTGGCGGAGGGGGGCAGGCGATCGACCCCGTGCTTCGGGGAAAGATGGAGACGGCACTAGGGGCTGACTTCGGCGACGTGAAGATCCACAGCGGGCCGCAAGCCGCTGCGTCTGCTGCCGAGGTGGGTGCCCACGCTTACACCACAGGCAACAACGTCGTCCTCGGGTCGGGCGTGGACGCGTCGAGCCCTACAGCCCAGCGCACGCTCGCTCACGAGCTCACTCACGTGGTGCAGCAACGAAACGGCCCTGTGGACGGTACCCCAACCGCCGGAGGCATAAAGGTCTCGGACCCGTCTGACCGCTTCGAGCAGGAAGCCGAGCGCACCGCCGACGCTGTGACGGCGGGCTCCGAAGGAGCGGTGCAGCGAATGGCGGCCTCCGGAGCATCGGGGATGCCGACTGTCCAGCGCGAGGCTGGGGCCGCTGCCGGCTCCCACAGCGCGGCTGGGGACGAGGACGTGGACGAGGACTCGGACGTGCAGAAGCTCTCCATCCAGCGCGAGGGTGGGGCCGAGGAAGAGGAGCCGGCGGAGGCGCCTTGAGCGCTTGCACGATAGGGCACCCACTACTTCCCTCCAGCCACGGATGAATGCCTTTCTGCCTGCAGGTGGCCGGGCCAGAATCTCCTTCTGAAAGCTGATCGAGCAGCCGAGCAGCACGACCCGATTCATGGGAAGGGGAGCGATTCATGCCCACGTACCTTTCGCCAGGTGTGTACGTCGAGGAGGCCGAGGCCGGGTCCCGGCCTATCGAGGGAGTCGGTACGGCCGTAGCGGCCTTCGTAGGCTTTGCCGCGTCGGGGCCGTTCAACTCACCGACTCTGGTCACCAACTGGAGCCAGTACACCCAGACTTTCGGCGAGTTCGTCGAGGGTGCCTACCTGTCGCACGCGGTCTACGGCTACTTCCAGAACGGTGGGGGTGCCTGCTACATCGTGCGGATCGGGGGTAACGGGTCGTCGAACGGCTCCAGCGACGCTGCCGGCCACCTGGCGAGCGGTGCGGACCCCTCGCTAGGCGCCTACGCCGTCAAGGCTCTTCCCGCTGCGAGTGGCGACGGCGGTGACATCACCGTGGAGGTCCGTGACTCCGCCAAGGGTGCCGACGACGTGTTCGACCTGCTGGTCAAGCGCGGCGGCGAGACGGTGGAGACCTTCGAGGCGGTCAGCTCCAAGCCGGGCAAGCAGAACGTGGTGACGGTCGTCAACGCGAAGTCCAAGCTGCTCCAGCTGGAGAACCTTCTCGAGGACCCGGTGGACAAGGTCGCGCGCGGCGAGGTCGCGCTGGCAGGGGCCGGTGCTGCGCTGGTCCCTTCGAGCGTCGGAGCAGAGGACATCGTCGGGGATCCCGCTCACCGCAGCGGCATCGGGGGGCTCGAGGCGATCGACGAGGTGACCATGGTGCTCGCACCGGACCTCATGGCTGCTTACCAGCGGGGCCTGATCGACCTCGAGACCCTCCAGTCCGTCCAGCTCGCCATGATCTCTCACTGCGAGCTCATGGGCGACAGGGTGGCAATCCTGGACCCGCCTCCCGGCCTGAACGCTCAGCAGATCAAGGAGTGGAGGGTGGAGAAGGCAGGCTACGACTCCAAGTACGCCGCCTTGTACTGGCCCTGGATCAAAGTGCTCGACCCCCTGTCCGGCAAGAACATATTCGTCCCGCCCAGTGGCCACATGGCCGGCATCTGGGGACGCAACGACGACACGAGGGGGGTTCACAAGGCTCCGGCCAACGAGGTGATCAGAGGGGCGGTGAGCCTCGAGGTGAACATCACCAAGGCAGAGCACGACCTGCTGAACCCCGAAGGGATTAACTGCATTCGCGCATTTCCGGGGCGGGGCATCAGGGTCTGGGGGGCACGTCTCCTCTCCTCCGACCCCGCATGGCGCTACGTGAACATCCGGCGCTACTTCAATTACCTGGAGAAGTCGATCCTGAACGGGACAGACTGGGTAGTGTTCGAGCCCAACGACCCCGGGCTATGGGCAAAGATCCGGCGCTCGATAGCAGCGTTCCTCGTGAACGAGTGGCGCAAGGGCGCACTTTTCGGGACCGCGCCGGGCGAAGCGTACTACGTGAAGTGCGACGAGGAGAACAACCCTGCCGAGGGGATCGACGCCGGCCAGGTTGTTTGCGACATTGGCGTCGCGCCGGTGAAGCCGGCCGAGTTCGTCATCTTCCGCCTGTCGCAGTTCTCGGGCGGTGTCAGCCTGGTTTCGGAGTGATCCGATCTACTCAGCCAGGTACTCAGTCCTGAATCAACACGTAGCAGCCACCAAATCCGCGAACAAGAGAGGTAGATAGCGCCATGGCTCTGCCGGAATGGGATACCACCGTAGGTTGGTCGTTTGGCCTGGACGTCGACGGCATAACGATCAAGGAGATCCAGGAGGTGACCGGCCTCAAGCTCGAGGCCGACGTCATCGAGCTGAAGCACAACACCTTCGACGGGAAGTACATCAACAAGAAGCTCCCGGGCCGCAAAAAGGCCGGAGAGATCAGCCTGACACGAGGCATCACCACTGACAAGGGATGGGCACAGTGGATCGCCAACGTCTTCGAGGGCAACATGGTGACTGCTCGTAAGAACGGTCAGGTCTACATCTACGACTACATGGGCAACACGGTCCAGGGATTCAAGTTCATCAACGGCTGGCCCAAGAGCATCGAGTACGGGACCATGAAGGCCGGGGACACATCCATCCTCACGGAGAAGCTGACGATCTCCCACGAGGGTCTCGAGCCCGCCTGATGCGAAGGGTCGTCGCGCCACCAGGAGTTGGCGACTCTGACGAACTGGACGTGGATGTGCCGGATGACGGCGAGGAGCAAGCCGTCTCCCAAGTTGCCCCGCCACCCCCAGCCGCCCCAGCACGACGCGAGGAGCCGAAGCTCCAGACGGAGTTCGACTTCGTGCTCCCGAAGGGCTTCGTGGATGGGCACGGGGAGGTCCACCGGCAGGGGACCATGCGCCTGGCCACCGCCAGGGACGAGCTGCTGCCCCTCCACGACGATCGCGTCAGGGACAACCCGCAATACCTGTCAGTCGTGCTCCTTGCCAGGGTCATCACGCGCCTCGGCAGCCTCGCGGACGAGGATGTCAACGCAAAGGTCGTCGAGAACCTGTTCGCTTCCGACCTTGCGTTCTTGCAGGATCTCTACCGCAGGATCAATTCGGAAGGGCATACCCGGGCCACAGTCACGTGCCCGGCATGCAAGGAGCACTTCGCGGTCGACTTGACCGGTGGTCGCCTGGGGGAATCCTGACTTACACGGCGGACCGGCTCTACGAGGAGATCGGTTACGTGGCGTACCACTTCCATTGGTCGCTCGGGGAGCTGCTCGACCTGGAGCACCCTCTCCGGCGGCGCTTCGTCGAGGAGATCGCCAGCATCAACCGGAGGATCGCCGGAGAGGCGTGAAGTAGCTGACCAGGGGAAGGTGCCGGGAGCGAGGAGGGAGACGGGAACGGGGGACTGGTGGAGCGGAGTGAGGGATGAGCAGCAAACGAGAACGCCAGGAGGATGGGGACGCAGCCGGCTCCCCGGGCCAATCGCCGCAGCATGACGCTGCCAGCACCGTTCCCGAGCTCGCCGTGCCGAGCCCTGTACCAAGCGCGCCGCAAGGAGGGACGCAAGGTGAGCCGCAAGGTGAGCCGCAAGGTGAGCTGCAAGGTGAGCCGCCTTCCTGGGAGGGCGCTGAGCCCCTGCCTCGCAGTACCGCCTTCCAGCCCTTGGTAGCAGACCAGCATTTCGCCCAGGAGCTCGCTTCCTGGTCAGACACCCGCGTAGCGGCTGCGCCACTTGGGCACCTCCTGCTGGACGAAGGTCCCCACGGGCTCGTCGAAGGGCTTACAACTACGTACGACGAGTCAGTCGCATTCGGAGAACCTACGGGCGGGTTCGACGGATCGGGGGGCGAGTCGCCGGCTGCTTCTGCTGGCGAGCGAGGTCTTTCGCAACGTCTTCCGGAGCTTCCGGTAGTACCCGGGCCGCCCCCGGTGCAGCGGTCGGCTGGGTCACCCAGCGCTCGCCCGGCAGCGATCTCCGGCCGTGGTGCGCCGGTTCCGGAGCCGACCCCCCGAGCCCAGGTGCCCGTCCAGCGAAGCACCGCCGAGCCCACACCGGTTGCACCCGCACCCACACCGGTTGCACCCGCACCCGCACCCGCACCCGCACCCGCACCCGCACCAGCACCAGCTGCACCCGCACCAGCACCAGCTGCACCCGCACCAGCTGCACCCACACCGGTTGCTCCCGCAGGGGCCGCACCCACACCGGATGTCCCCGTGCTCCATGCGCCCACACCGGATGTCCCTACAGCGCCTGAGCCCGCTGCTCACCCACCCATTGGCACGCCAGCCGGATTGCCACCGCAGCCGCCCGCGGACGCGCCTGCGGACGCGCCTGCGGACGCGCCTGCGGACGCGCCTGCAGACGCGCCTCGTGAGATGCGAGTGGACGTGCCCGCGGACTCGATGCGACCGCTCTTGTCGGATATAGCCGAGCCGGTTGCCACCCTCGGCCAGTTGGAGCCGATGGCAGCCATTGCAGAGAAATCACCCGATTCGCTTGCAGCCGACGCACCTGCCATCGGCGTACCTGGCCGGGCACAGCCTGGCTCCGGGCCGGGGAGCGGCGGACCAGCAGGTTCTGCGCCCGCTGCGCTCCAGCGCCTTGGTCTGGGCAGTCCCATTTCCCCGCGAGAAGCCTCCGGCCTAGGTGCGCCGGCTCCAGAGACGACCCCCCGAGCCCATGCGCCCGTCCAGAGGAGCACCGGCGAGCCCGCACCGGTTGCACCCGCACCAGCTGCACCCGCACCGGTTGCACCCACACCGGATGTCCCCGTGCTCCATGCGCCCACACCGGATGTCCCTACAGC
>JAJYXW010000169.1 GCA_021801525.1 Actinomycetes bacterium | reverse complement strand
GTGGCAGCGACCGGCTCGGTAGCGGGGTTTGCAGGCGGCCACGACGTCGATCCCGGCGACCTCTGGGCCCTCGGGGCGGAAGTGGCCGTGCCGGCTGCCCTCGAAGGTGCGATCGACGCCGAGGTGGCGGCGCGCTTGGCTGCTCGGGTGGTGGTGGAGGCGGCCAACGGCCCGACCACCCCCGAGGCCGACCGGCTCCTCGCAGGGCGCGGGGTGACGGTGGTGCCGGACATCCTGGCCAACGCCGGAGGGGTTACCGCCTCCTACCTGGAGTGGGCGCAGGCCCGCCAGGGCTACCCATGGGAGGAGGAGCTGGTAGCCGGAAGACTTGCAGCGACAATGGGTGTCGCCTTCGACGCGGTGTGGGCCAAGGCGGGCGACCTCGGTGTCGACCTGAGGAGGGCGGCAGGTGCGCTTGCCCTGGAGCGCGTCGCCGAGGCGTTCGAGGCCCGAGGCGTGTTCCCCTGAGAGGGGCTGGGCCTCTAACGCGCTCTGGCGATCTGGCTCCACTGGCGGCCGTTGGTCGTGGCCCACAGCCGGCCGCCACCGACGTGAGCCCAGACGTCGGCAGCGTCGAGCACGTCGAGCTGTTCGATGCCGCCTGAGCCTCCGATATGGGGGACGACGCTTTGCCACGTCCGGCCACCATCAGAGGTATGAAGGAGGCCGCCGCGCCCGAGACCGACGAAAGCATCGGCTGGCGAGAGGCCCACCACGTCTTCGAGGTAGCCTGAGCTGATCGGTACCGCTCCCGGGACCGCGCCCGGGAGCGTTCCGTGCGAGCCACCGTCCCACACCTCTTCCCAGGATCGCCCGGCGTCGAGGGAGCGGTAGACGGCCTTCATCTGGATGCCGGCGCTTGGCTCCCCGGCGCAGCCCAACCAGAGCACGTCGAGCGACACGGCGCTCAACAGGGCAGCGTTGCCGAGCGTGCCGCAGGGAGTGGTAAGCAGCCTCCAGGTGAAGCCGTAGTTGGTGGTCTCCTCGACGAGGGCAACCGGCTGGTAACCCGCGGGGACCGAAGGGTCGGTCGCAAACCCTGTGACCACCGCGTAGCCGCTGCCGGCGCCGAGGCGGACGAAGCGGGCGGACGACACGGCGGAGCGCCCTGTCCACGACGGGCCCGCGAGCCTGCCGTAGGGCTTCCAGCTCGCCGTGGCGGGGTAGAGCAGCGCCACGAGGAGCGACCCTGGGGGCCCGAAGTCCTTGGCCTGAGCCGGAGCCTCCTTGGCTGGAAGCGGACCGACGAGCACCCACAGCGGCTCCTCGTCGACCCCGGGGGCCGTCGCGGGGGTGCCCCCAGGCCATACCGGCCCTGGAGCGGCTGCGACGGCCAGCACCGGAGCGGGGAACCCGACGGCGTGCCACGACATGAGCCGGTCCGTGCTGACGAGCAACGTCGGGGAGCCCTGGACGCTCACGACCCCGTCCGCGACGTTCGAGCCGACGCCGTTGCCGGCGAGCATCACCGTCAGCGATGCCCCGAAGCCAGCTTGCTCGGCTGCGAGCGCCGCGCCTGGGAGCGGCGCGCCCCAGGCGCTCCAGCTGCGGCCTCCGTCGGTGCTCCGAGCCACCACCGTTCCCGCCGGGAGCTCTCCGAGCGCCCAGCCGGAGTCTGGATTGACGAAGGTGATGTCGTGCAGCGAGCCGAGAGTGGTTGGAGAAGCCTTGGGCGCCGTGGACGGAGCGGAGGCCGGAGCAGAGGACGGGGTGGTCGGTCGGCTGCTGCGGCCGGCTCGGCTCGTCACCCCCGTGCTGCTACAGGCGGCGAGCACCAGGGCGAGCGACGCCACGACAACGAGCGACTTCGCGAGCACCCGTGAGCTAGTCGAGCTCGTCGAGGGGGCGCTCGGCTCCGAGGTGCGCTCGTTCGGCCGCAACGGTCCCATAACTATAAGACGCCTGCCAAGCCGGCGAGGTTCCAAGCGCATAAGGACCCGACGCCTGCCAAAATGGTGAGGTTCCAAGCCCAGAAGACCCCGAGAACCTGAACGTCCACAGGCCTGCGCGCAGCACGTGGCCGTGCGTGACTGATCGTATCGACCGCCGGGCATTCTTGATGCGGAGTCTTGCCGCGGGCGGTGTCGTGGCGGCCGGGGTAGCCGGGGGGGAGCTGCTCGCGTCGTGCAGCTCGCCGGGCGGGGGTTCGGCGGGCATGCCTCTGCCGCTCTCGGCGGAGCAGGCGGCCCCGGACATCGACTCCGACTACGGGAGCGGCATCTTCGGCACCTGGTCGGTGGATGCCTTCGGCCTCCCTGTATACCGCTACACCATGGACGAGGAGAGCGATCCCCGAGCGCGCCAGGTCGAGCTCGGCGGAAGGACCGAGGCCTGGTCCCAGGTCGGCAACGATCACATCATGGCGAACGCGTTCAACCACGGCTACGTGCAGATGTGGAGCCAGGACCGCATTGCCCAGTGGCTGAACCGCTACGATGCCGCGAGCAGGCACTTCAGCGGTGGGTACGGCTACGTGAACGTCGGTGGAAGCACGTTCAGCACGCTTTATGTCGACCGGGCGGCAGGGGCTACGTGTGAACGAACCTTCGGTGTGGGGTACTACTCCCGGCGGATGCGGACTGCGGAAGTCGAGGTGGATGACGCCGTCTACGCTCCCTTCGGCAACGACCCCGTTCTCCTTCATGACGTGACCATCACGAACCTCACGAAGCGCCCCAGGGAGCTGTCGTGGTTCGAGT
>JAJYXW010000032.1 GCA_021801525.1 Actinomycetes bacterium | reverse complement strand
AGAGCTGTCGTTCCCCACGGCCCTCGCCCTCTCGTCCAACGGCGACCTCTACATAGCGGACTCCGGCAACAACCGCATACGCATGGTGAGCCCGAGCGGCGTGATCACGACCGTCGCGGGCACCGGGGTGGCCGGGTTCTCGGGCGACGGGGGACCGGCCACACAGGCAGAGCTCTCGTTCCCGACTGCAATAGCGCTCTCGTCGACCGGAGCTCTCCTGATAGCAGATGGCGGCAACCGGAGGGTTCGCGAAGTATCGCCAACGGGGACCATAACGACGGTCGCGGGCAACGGTACCCTCGGTCTCTCGGGCGACGGCGGGCCGGCCACGCAGGCGGGGCTATCCGAGCCGCTTGGGGTGGCAGCGGGCCCGGGAGGCATCTACGTCGCGGATGCGTGGAACGATGTGGTCAGGCGCATACTGCCCTCTGGGGTCATAGAGACCGTCGCGGGGGCCGCGGACGGCCTCCAGTTTCCCGTGGCCGTGGCGCTGAACGCGGCCGGCGACATCTTCGTGGCGGACTGGTCCAACCGGGTGATCGAGGTGACCCCGTCGGGGGCGGCCCGCACCGTTGCGGGTACCGGGGTGGCCGGGTTCTCGGGTGACGGGGGACCCGCCGTGAAAGCGGAGCTCGACCGGCCCTCCGGGCTCGCTGTCGCGCCGAACGGCGACCTCTACATAGCGGACTCCGGCAACAACCGCGTCCGGATGGTGAGCCCCAATGGCATCATCACGACCATTGCCGGTACCGGGGTAGCCGGGTTCTCGGGTGACGGGGGGCCCGCCGTGAAAGCGGAGCTGAACGATCCGGAAGGCTTGGCGATCGGACCGGGTGGCGGGCTGTACATAGCCGACAGCCACAACCAGCGCATCCGGGAGGTGCTGCCCGGTGGAGCGATACGGACCGTCGCCGGCAACGGTGAGGTTGGCTACACGGGCGAGGGCGTGCCTGCCCTGTCAGCGGCACTCAATTACCCGGCGGGGGTCGCGCTCGACTCCTCGGGCAACCTCTACATCGCCGACGACGGCGAGTGCGACGTGGACGAGGTGAGCGCCGCGACCGGGGACCTCACGACGATCGCCGGATGGACTCCCGCCAACGGCGTTACGCCGACCTGCGGGTACGTGGGTCCCGGCGGCACGGGGATGCTCAACCACCCGACGTCTGTAGCGGTAGACCCCGGAGTGGGGATCGTGATCGCGGACTCGCTGAACAACCGCGTCAGACTGCTCCCCGCCTCGTCGTGACCTGTCTCTAGGGCGTGTCGGCTGGGACAGGAGCTCAGGCGGACCTGGCGAGGAGAGACTGGTAGAGCGCCTCGATGCGGTCCACCTCGTGATCGCTGCCGAAGCGCGAACGGACCTCCGTTGCAGCCGCCCTGCCCAGGCGGGTCCGCAGGTCCCGATCGCGCCAGAGCCTCTGGATGGCGCCCGCCAGAGCGAGGGCGTCGCCTGGTGGCACGAGGAGCCCCGTGCGCCCGTCGTCGACGATCTCAGCGGGCCCACCGGCAGCAGTAGCCACGCATGCCATGCCATGGGCCATCGCCTCTACGAGGGCGAGCCCGAAAGGCTCGGGGCGAACCGAGGGGAGGGCGAATATCGCGTGAGAGGCGAGCAGGCTCGCGACGTCGTCGACGAACCCGAGCAGCTCCACCTGTGTGTCGAGGCCCAGGCGCGCCACGCGAGCCTCGAGGGCCAGCCGGTAGCGCTCGCCTCCTGGGTACACGTCCCCGGCGATGCGCAGAGGCACGATCAGGCCGCGGTCGCGAAGGAGCGCGATTGCCTCCACCAGGATGTCGTGGCCCTTCCAGTCGTTGATCCTTCCGACGCTAAGCACAGCTTCGGCGCGATCGCGAGCCGCGTCGAAGCAGGGGATGGGCGCGAGGTCGATGCTGTTGTGCACCACGACCGTGCGGGCACCGAGCCCCGCCTCTGCCGCCTCTGCTGCGATCGCTTTGGACACTGCCACGTAGGTCACGGGCAGTCGCCGCAGGACCTGCGCATACGCCCGGAACTGCCGGCGGTGCCCGGCGAAGGACTCACGCAGGTGGCACACTGTGGGCTTCCCCGACAATGCCGCACCGAGCAGTCCGCCCGCGATGACCACCGAGTTGATGTGGACGATGTCGTGGCGGCGAGCTTCCGAGCGCACATGGCGGATTGCCGCAGGCAATCCGAGCGCGAGCAGCCCGGCCCAGTCGCGGAGGTCGTTCACCCGTCGCAGCACGCCCGGGTCGATGATCGCGCTCCGCACCCCGCTCGTCGCGAGGTCGGCTGCGAGGGGGCCGTCCCCGGGAAGGCTGACCGTAACCTGCCAGCCGCGTTGTACGAGCCCCTCGGCAAGGACTCGCAGTGACCGGTCGGCCCCGTAGCGTTCTGCCTGCCCGCTCACCATGAGCACCGTGCCCGGCCGAGCTACCTGCCCACCGGGGGCCACCTTCGGACCGGCAGCTACCTGCGGGCCGGGATCCACCTGCCGGGCCGGTGGCCTGGCTTCCTCCGCCGGCATCACGATTGGTGTTCCGGGAGCTCTACCTTGCGGAACCACCGCCAGACCACCATGTCGTATGCAGACTTGAGGACGCCCGCGGCAGCGAAGGGGGCGCCTTGGGCGGCTCCGAGGAGAGCCCCCGAGAGCAGCGTGCCGAACGGCCGGGTCGCCGCGCGTGCGGCGTTGGTGTAGCCCGAAGCCGCTGTGCGCTCCGAGGGATCGACGAGAGCCATCAGGTAAGCCTGGCGGGTCGGCACGTCCATGCGAGACAGGGTCGCGTGAGCGAGCAGGAGCGCTGCCGCGACCCAGAACGCCGGCGCGAACCCAATGGCCACGAGCATCAAGTTCGAGGGTAGGTGGCTGAACACCATGGTCTCGAGCAAGCCAAAGCGCCTTGCCAGGGGAGCGGCCAGGAGCATGCTGACGGTCTGCAGGGCTCCCACACCAAGGAACAACGCCCCGAGGTCGGTGGTGCTTGCGCCAAATGTGCGTACCAGCCAGAACGCTATGAACGCCTGGAGCACAAGCCCACCGGCGAAGGCGTCGATGGCGAAGAGCGAGGCGAGCCGGGAGACGACCGGACGCGAGCGATCGAGAAGTCCTGGGGGCGATGCACCTCGCTCCGGTGCAGCCTCCGAGGCGCTCGAGAGCGCGATGCCGATCGCGGCCCCTGCGAGGGCTACCCCAGCAAGGAGGAGGAAGTAGCGCTGCTCGCCCGGTGCGCCATGCCACACCCGGTGTACGGCAGCCGGGAGGGCGATCGCGAGAGCCCCGAGAGCGCCGGCCGCGGTGGCCAGGGCGTGGTATGCGCCAAACCTGCTCGTGTGCTTGCCGGCCGGTGCGACCGTTGCGATCATGGCCTGCTCCAGGGAGCCGAAGGCGCCCGCTCCGGACACCTCCACCGACAAAACGCCCGTGAGCCCGAGCGCGCCGAGCGCCCACGGGGAGCGGAGGAAGGCGAAGCCGGTCGCTACGCCGGCGAGGAGCAGGTACAAAAGGACGTAGGAGCGCCTCCGCCCTACCCGGTCGGAGAAGCGCGCCACGCCGGCCGAGGAGAAGGCGCTCCCGGCGATGATCGCGGCCAGCACGGCCCCGGCCTCGAACGCCGAGAACCGCAGGTGCGCGAGGCTCGAGCCGAGGAGCAGCGCGCCGAACGCGTACCCGAAGGCGCGCAACGCCTCGGCCGTGAGTATGAGCCTATAGTCGCGTGACGGCCGGCCCCCTGGGAGGTGTGCTCCCGCGGGCACCTCAGCCGGGAGTGCTCGCGAGGCGGCGCATTGCCCGCTGGTAGGCGATCGGGGCGAAGCTCCGTGCCAGCGGGGCAAGGAGGGGCAACGCCGCCGCGTTGATCTCCATGCGGGGTCCGCCCATCCGCTCGAGGGTGAGAGCGGACACGCGCTCCTCGCTCCGCCGGACGAACCTGGACGGTGGGGTTCCCCCGTCGTCGGTGCCCGAGGTGCCCATGGCCGTCGGCACCCACCCCGGGTAGAGCAGGTGGACCGACACCCCATGTGATGCGACCTCGTGGGCCACGGACTCGCTGAACGCAGAGAGAGCGGCCTTCGAGGCGCCGTACGCACCATGCCGGGGCTCGGGGGCACGCGCCACGTCGGAGGAGACGTTCACGACTATCCCAGAACGCCGGGCAGCCATGCCCGGCAGGACAGCGAGCGTTCCGGCCACAGCGGCGAAGAAGTTCACCTCGAGCACGTAGCGGTACTCGGTCGGGACACCGCCCGAGAGGCGTGTCGCCGTAGAGCCCTGCTTCTCTGGGGTCCCCGAGGAGCTCAGCGTGTAAGGGAGCGCCGGAGTCAGCGCTTCGGTACCGGCGTCGTTCACGAGGACGTCGATCCGGCCGTGCTCCTCCTCCACCTTCCCGAGCAACTCCACGAAGGCAGCGGGGTCTGCGAGGTCGCACACCCTCGTCGCGCCGGCTCCGGTCCTGCGTTGAAGGTCTGCCTCGAGCTCGGCCAGGAGCGCCTCGCGCCGGGCCACGCCGACCACGGTGGCGCCGCGTGCAGCCAGGTCGACGGCCAGGCGCCTCCCTATCCCCGACGACGCGCCCGTCACCACGGCCACCTTTTTGTCGTAGCGCTTCTCCGGTGGTCGCCTCGCCCGTGGCATCGCCCGACAGGCTAGGCCACCCGCCCGCTGCGTGCAGGAAGCACATGGCTCCCGGTTACCGGTTCCGCTACGGTAGCTCGGATGGCCGACGGCACCGAGAGAGCCAGGAACACCGAGAGCACCGACGGAGCCGGCGGCACCGGGAGCGTGCAGTACCGGAGGGATCCCCCAGTCGCGGTGGTGACGATCGATCGCCCCTATGCCCGCAACGCCGTCGACCGTGAGACTGCCGACGGGCTCCTTGCCGCTTTTCGATCCTTCGAGTGCGACGCCGAGCTTGCTGTGGCGGTGCTCGCGGGTGCTGGCGGGACCTTCTGTGCAGGAGCCGACCTAAAGGCGGTGGCATCGGGCAGGGGCAACAGGCTGGACCCTGGCGGAGACGGACCAATGGGCCCGACCCGGATGCTCCTCGACAAGCCGGTCATAGCCGCTGTGGAGGGGCACGCTGTCGCCGGTGGCCTGGAGCTTGCGCTCTGGTGCGACCTCAGGGTTGCCGCCGAAAGCGCTGTGTTCGGCGTCTACTGCCGCCGATTCGGCGTCCCGCTGGTCGACGGCGGGACGGTACGCCTGGCGCGCCTCGTTGGCCACTCGCATGCGCTCGACCTCGTGCTCACCGGGCGGGGAGTGGGAGCGGAAGAAGCCTTGCGCCTGGGTATCGCCAACAGGGTCGTGCCCGACGGCCAGGCGCTCGACGCAGCTGTAGCCCTCGCTCGAGAGATAGCGGCGTTCCCGCAGACCTGCCTCCGGGCGGACAGGCGCTCCTCGTACGAGCAATGGGGCATGTCTCTCGACGACGCTCTCCGCAACGAGGCGCGCGGCGGGCTCCGTGTCATCGAATCGGGGGAGACGATCGAGGGTGCCCGGCGCTTCGCCAGCGGCAAAGGCCGCCACGGTGCTCGGATCGACTGAGCAGGGAGCCCGCCCGAGGTTGGCCGAAGAAGAGCGCGCCTTGCTACGTCGCTGCGATGCTCCGTGGTTCTCCGCCATCGTAGCGGGAGCTGCGGCGCTCGCGGTAGTGCTAGCGCGCCTGAGCGTGGCAGCTCGGGGCAACATCGGGTCGTTCGTGATCGCCGGGAACACTTATGCAAACCCACGGCTCGTGCCCCGCGGGGTGCCAGTAGGGGCGGGCAACGGCTACGACGGGCAGTTCTACTACCGGATGGCGCTCGACCCGCTGGACTTCGCCCGCCGCGCTTTCGGGATACGCCTGGACACGCTCTCGAGGCTCGAGCGGATCGGCTATCCCGCCCTGTCCTGGCTGGCGGCCGCGGGGCACGCTGCGGCTGTCCCCGCTGCCCTGGTGGCAGTGAACGTATTGGCCCTGGCGTTGCTCGGGCTAGCTGGCGGCCTTCTCGCGCACCAGTCGGGGCGGCACGCTGCATGGGGCCTCGTCTTGCCGGGCTACTGGGGATACCAGTGGACCCTCGCGCGAGACCTGACCGAGATAGTCGCCGCGGCGTTCCTGGTGCTCGGGCTCGTCGCCATCCGTGCAGAGAGGTGGTGGCTCGCGGCTGGTGCGCTGTCGGTAGGAGTGCTGACCAAGGAGACCGTGGTCATAGCGGTAGCGGTGTTCGGAATCCTGCGGCTGGCGGAGATCCTGGGCCTTGGAGGCGCAGGAGGCAGGCGGGGGTTCGGAGCAAAGGACGCTCCATGGGTCGTGTCGGGGGTGGTGTTCGTCACCTGGCAGGCTGTCGTCGCTTCCAGTACGGGAAAGCTGCCCCTCCTCGACGCATCGGGCCACAACCTCGGCATACCTTTCCAAGGGCTCGTCTCGGCGCTCGGCCACTACCTGGGGGAGCTGCCTGCCACGGCCGCAGCGCTGTGGTGCGGGGAGCTCGCGTTGCTCGGGCTCCTCAGCATCGCGGCGGCCTCCACATGGAGGGCGAGCACCGCAGAGCGCCACGAGCGCTTTGCATGGCTCGCCTTCGTGGTCCTCATAGTCTGCCTGGCATCGGGCATCTGGCGGGGTGCCGTGGGTTTTCGCAGCCTCGACGACATCTACCTCTTCGGCTGCATCATCTTCTTCTTCGGGACGAGGTCCATGCACCGGGCTGCGAACGTTCTGGCCGGCCTCGTCAGCATTGCCTGGCTAGTCGTGGCCGTCGAGCTCGTCCTCTTCCGCTGAGATGTGCACGGAGCGCCTTCAGGAACGAGCTCCTCGAGCTGCCAGGAGTCGAGCCGCCAGGAGTCGAGCCGCCAGGAGCCGGGCCACTGCCTTCCAGCGGCCCGGTAGGTTGGGTAGATGCTGTTAGCCGCCGGCACCGTGCTCAGCCGACCGCTCATGGTTCTAGTGGTGATGGCGGGTTCGGTCCTCGTGGCACTTGCGCTCCATGCAGCGCTCTTCGCCGTGCTGGACCGCTCGTGGGTGCGTCGGGGAGAGGTGCTGCAGCGCTCGCTCGTGCGCCACGTAAGGATGCCCGCCCGGGTCGTCGCCGTGGCTCTCGCCTTGGACATCGCCGTGGCGGGTCTCGCGATCCACGGGACCGCAGGCACAGCGAGCGCGCACACCCTCGGCGTCGTGCTCGTCGGTGGGGTCGCATGGGCGATCGTGGGGCTCACCTACGTGCTCGAGGAGGCTGCCGGTGCTCGCTTCGACATAAGCGCCGCCGACAACCTCCGAGCGAGGCGTGTTCACACCCAGGTACAGGTCTTCCGCCGCATCGCGGTCGCCGTCGTGTCGTTCGTCGCGCTTGCCGTCGTGCTGCTCAGCTTCGGTCCGATCCGGGCCATAGGGGAGAGCCTGCTCGCCTCTGCCGGCCTTGCAGGACTGGTGATCGGGCTCGCCGCGCGTCCGGCTGTCACCAACCTCATCGCCGGGATCCAGATCGCTTTCACGCAGCCCATCAAGGTAGAGGACGTTGTCGTGGTCGAGGGCCACTGGGGCAGGATAGAGGAGATAACCCTCACCTACGTGACGATACGGGTGTGGGACCTGAGGCGCCTCGTGGTGCCGATCTCCTATTTCACCTCGACCCCGTTCGAGAACTGGACCAGGTCCAAAGCCGACATCCTCGGATGGGTGCATATCGAGGTCGACTACTCCGCTCCGGTGGCCGAGATACGCGAGCACCTGCACCAGATCCTCCTCGCATCCCCGCGATGGGACGGCAAGGTGTGGACATTGCAGGTGACTGGAGCGGGCAGCGAGACGATCCAGCTCCGTGCGCTCATGAGCGCTCGCGACAGTGCCACGTCGTGGGACCTCCAGTGCGAGGTGCGCGAGCGCCTCATAGAGTTCCTGCGCGAAGAGCATCCCTATGCGCTTCCCCGGCTTCGGACCGAGGGGGTCGCCAAGGCGGGCATCGCCGCGGAGCAGATCGATGGCTGACGACCCGGAGATGATGCCGCCCGACCCCGGCGAGGGCCCGAGCCTCCGCGGGCGCCTGCTCGTTGCCTCTCCACGCCTGAGCGATCCGAACTTCGAGCGGACCGTGGTCATAGTGCTCGAGCACGCAGCCGAGGGTGCGCTCGGCCTGGTACTCAACAGGCCCATCGAGACGCCCGTGAAGGAGATCCTCGCCCCGTGGCATCCTGTTGCCGAGTGCGCTCCTCCTGCCCTGGTGTTCCGGGGCGGCCCGGTTGCCCCGAACGCGGTCATAGGCCTGGTACGCGTCGAAGGCGTGGCCGAGCACGAAGGTCAGCTGGGATCCTCCGGAATGCCGGACACCGCGCTCGCGGCCGAAGTGGAGCGCTGGCTTGCGGGCTGGCGACCGGTGGTTGGCAACGTCGCCACCATCGATCTCTCGATCCCGCCCGCCGAGTGCGGTCGGCCCCTCAGTGGTGCAAGGCTCTTCTCGGGCTACGCCGGGTGGGGCTCCGAGCAGCTCGAGGGAGAGATCGCGGAGGGAGCCTGGTTCGTGGTCGACGCCATCCCCGACGACACGATGACCTCCGATCCGGGGGGGCTCTGGCACGCTGTGCTGCGCCGCCAGCATGGCCCACTCGCGATCCTCGGCTCTTACCCGCCCCACCCGTGGGTGAACTAGCGGCTCGCCGGAAGATGCGAGAGCCAATCTCCGCCAGCCGGGTGACGCGCGTGTGATTCCAACGAAGGTCAATCTTATGAGGCGACCTGGAGCCAGGGCGAGGCGGGTGGGGCGCGCGCTGCTCTTCGCGCTCTGCAGCGGCCTCTGCGGCACCCTCGTGGGCACAGCGCTGGCTGCTGCCCCAGGCGCTCCTCCTGCTGGCGCAACGGCGCAGCGAAGCACGTCAGGCGCTGCGGCACCCCGCTCTGCCGGCTGCACCTCCGCACCCTCAGCAAGCAACACGTACACCAATCCAATCGTTCCGTGCGACGCCCCGGACCCGGACGTCGTAGCCTTCGGCACCGAGTACTACGCGTTCGCGACCGGGGGAGCCTTCGGCCACATACAGCTCTTCACCTCGCCCGACCTCACTAGCTGGACGCCCGACCCGTGGCCCGGTCCGCTCGTCTCGGAGCCCGCTTGGGCCACCCCAGGGCACGAATGGGCTCCCGACGTATGGCAGGTCGGCGGCATCTGGATCATGTACTACGCCACGCTCGATCGTGCGCTTGGCGTCGAGTGCATATCCGTCGCCACGTCGTACTCGATTGCAGGTCCCTACACCGACGACTCCTCGGGACCGCTCGTGTGCCAGAACGGCATCGATCCCCGAAGCGGCCTGCCCTATGGAGGCGACATAGATCCGCAGCCCTTCCGTGCACCCTCTGGAGCGCTCTACCTTCTGTGGAAATCCAACGGGGGGACCTCGAGGGCTCCGTCGTACATCTGGGCCGAGCAGCTGAACTCCACGGGTCTGGATTTCACGCCCGGCAGCTCGCCTGCGATCATTGCCGGTGCCTCACAGGCCTGGCAGAGGACCGTCATCGAGAATCCCGACATGATCTGGGCCCAAGGCAGGTACTACCTCTTCTTCTCCGGCGGCGACTGGTACGACTCCAGCTACGCAGTCGGCTACGCGCTCTGTGCTGGACCGCTCGGTCCTTGCGCAGAGCCCTCGGACCGGCCGCTGCTCGCCTCTTCGGGCCAGGTAGCGGGCCCCGGCGGCGAGTCCGTGTTCCAGGACCCGTTCGGTCAGTGGTGGATGGCCTACTCGGCCTGGAGCACCGGATCGATCGGCTACCCCGCCGGCGCCAGGGCGCTGCGGATGGACCCGCTCTGCTTCGTAGGGGGCATCCCGGTCGTGCTCGGGCCGACTGTGGGCACTGCGCAGCCTCTCACGCAGCACTGCCCCGAGGTCACGCGCGGCGGATACCGCCTCGTGGCCTCCGATGGTGGGGTGTTCGACTTCGGCGCTTCGTTCCACGGCTCGGCAGGGGGCACCCATCCGGGGGCACCAATAGTGGGCATGGCACGCGACGAAGCTACCGGCGGCTACTGGCTCGTGGCCTCCGACGGGGGAGTCTTCAGCTTCGACGCTCCCTTCCTCGGCTCGCTGGCTGGCCGTTATTCGGTTTCGCCCATCGTGGGGATGGCCGCCAGCCCTGGCGGCGGGGGCTATTGGCTCGTCAGCTCTGCCGGGCAGGTGTTCGCCTTCGGGGACGCTGCCTACCACGGCTCCCTCGGCTCGCACGGCTCCCATGCTCCCGTGGTGGGCATCGCGGTAGACCGCTGGAGCGGCGGCTACTGGCTCGTGGCCTCCGACGGGGGAGTCTTCAGCTTCGACGCTCCCTTCTACGGTTCCATGGGCGGCACCCACCTGAACGCACCCGTGGTAGGGATGGCGGCGTCGGGCGGCGGTAGCGGCTACTGGCTCGTGGCCTCCGACGGGGGAGTCTTCAGCTTCGGCTCGGCGCCCTTCCTCGGCTCGATGGGAGGCACCCGGCTGAACGCACCCGTGGTAGGGATGGCGGCTGATGCCTTCGGGGCCGGCTACTGGCTCGTGGCCTCCGACGGGGGAGTCTTCGGCTTCGGCTCGGCGCCCTTCCTCGGCTCGATGGCCGGCACCCGGCTGAACGCGTCCGTGGTGGGTCTAGGCGCCGGTTGACTCAGCAACTGAGCAGGTCTTAGCCTCGGCACGTGCCGCTCAGAGTGCTCGACGCAGCCAACCTAGGAGTATCACTGGGCGAAGTGCTAGAGGCAGTCTCCCGGGGCTACGAGCGGGTCCATGTGCCGGTGCAAGGCAGCTCCGGAGTGTCCATGGTGTGTACGGCGGCCCTCGATGCCCTCGAGGAGAGCTTCGAGATCATGAGCGAGCATTCACTGGGCGAGCGCCTGCGTCGAGGGGAGCACGCCCTTCGCACCGGCGACTTCGTGTCCGAGAAGGAACTGGCCGAGGAGCTCGGTCTGGCGTTCGCCCCCGACGCTGGCGGCATGGTGGCCCTTGCGGCTCCCGGCGCTACCCCGGCCGGTGGCACGGCGGCGCGTTGGCGGCTCGTCACCGGCAGGCCAGCCAAGGACGCTCTGGTCGGGGTGCACGAGCGCGAGCGGGCGGAGCTCTGGAGGTTCGTGACCGGAACCCTCCTGGTCGACCCCGACAGGTGCGGAATCGAGCTCGTCGGGGACCTGGCGCCACGCCTGCTGGCGCGTGTGGCCGGCTATCGCGTGATCTACAGGACGGACACGATCCAGCATGCAGTTCGCCTCATCGACATCCACCCCTGGACATTCGTCCACCTCGCTCGATGAGCTCCCTGGATCCGGCGCCGAATCGCAAGAGCGTGAGGCGTGCTAACGCCGAAGACGTTCCCGCCATCGTGGAAGTGCTGGCACGGGCTTTCGATGACGACCCGGTGGCCATGTACCTCTTCCCGGGCGAGCGTTCGCGCCGGCGAGGACTCAGGAAGTTCTTCGCCGTGCAGCTCAGGCACGGCTACCTCGACTCCGGAGAGGTTTGGACCACAGAGGACCGCGCCGGCGCTGCGCTGTGGGCCCCACCTGACAAGCCGCGCCCGGGGCCCTCGGACTTATTGCACCTGCTTCCGGTCGTTCCCCACCTGCTGGGCCGGCGCACCGTCTCCGCGCTTAGCTTCGTGGTGCGCACGGACGCGCTGCGCCCCAGAGAGCGCCACTGGTACCTTGCCACGCTCGGCACCGACCCCGACCGCCAGGGCCAGGGGATCGGCTCCAGTCTGCTCGGGGAGGTGCTCGCCCGGTGCGACGCCGAGGCAACGCCTGCCTACCTCGAGTCCTCGAAGGAGCGCAACGTGCCCTTCTATGCTCGCCACGGCTTCGAGGTCACCCGCGAGCTGAAGGCTCCCGGGGGAGGACCGACGCTCTGGCTCATGTGGCGAGAGCCCCGCCCGTAGCGCTGCGCGGTGTCAGCCGTTGGGCACGCCTATGGCTCGGAGAGCTCCCTCGGTGCCCTGGGCAGGCGCGGTCCTTATGGGGTGGATGCCCTCGGGGAGGGCCGCGGTGTCGGCCATGAGCTTCCGCAATATGGCCAGCACCGCGCTCGCTGCGGCAGAGGGCAAGCCGCGGTTGCGCAGGACCAGGCCGACCCGCCTTGCCGAGAGGCCCTCGATAGCCACCGGCCTGAAGCGCTCTCGGAGATGCATCGGGACTGCCGTAGCCGGCAACACTGCCGGACCGTGGCCTTCAAAGGTGAGAGACGCGATGAGCCGCACTCCGTCGAGCTCGGCCTTGGGACGGAGCCGGACTCCGAGGGGCTTGGCCGCCGTGTCGAGCTCGGCCCGGAACGCGGTCCCAGGTGCGGGCAGCAGGAGCTCTAGCTTGCCGAGCTCTGCGATGGTCGCCTTGGTAGCTCCGCCTAGGGGATCCTCGTCTGGGTCGGTGGGGACCACGAGGAGGAGCTCCTCGGCGAACAGCGGCTCCGACACGAGGTCGCGGCCGGGGACGGGCAGCGTCATTATCGCGAGGTCCAGCCGTCCGGCTCCGAGCATCGGGTCCAGGCTGCTGTTGGTGCCTTCCGCGACGACCAAGCGGAGCTTCGGGTGGCTCCTGGCGCATTGTGCGAGCAGGTAGGGAACGAGCCAGCGGGCCGTGGTCCCGATCATTCCCGCGCGGACCACTCCCGTTACCTCTGCTCGGAGAGCGCCGAGGTCGGAAGTAAGCGCGTCGACTTCCGCCATGATGCGATACGCCCGCGCCAGCACTACCTCCCCTTCGGCGGTGAGCCTCCCGGTGGAGCGGTCTACGAGTGTGGTCCCGAGCTCCCGCTCGAGGCGGGCTATGTGCGACGAGATGTTCGACTGCACGGTGCCGAGCGCGTCGGCGGCTCCGGTGAACGACCCGTGCTCGGCAACAGCCGCCACAGCTTGAAGGTGCCGGAACTCCATCGCTAAATATGATACAACATATCTGCAATACCTGTTTGACTGATGACGGGAGATCCGTCACAATGGATACCAGACGACAGGATCTGGACTTCCCCCCCCTCCGCTCCTGGTGCGTCGGTACGAAGGGACCGGTCTTCCCCCCCCGCCGGTCCCTTCGTCGCGTCTGGGCCCTGTTCTCCCGAAGCTGTCTCCAGCCGCAAGATAGGGGGTGCGGGGCGCGGCCGTGGGCGTGGGGAGTGGTGGCCCGGCCTAGAGTCTGGGCATGCCGGCTAGCACAGCTGCATTTTTCGACCTCGACAGGACGGTCCTCGCCGGTGCGAGCGGTCCGGTTCTGACGCACGCGCTGGTGGAAGCCGGTGTGCTCCCGAGACGGGGCCGCCTACCGGGCGAGCGCGCGTTCTACGGGGCATACAACCTGGTTGGCGAGACCCTCCCGTTCATAGCGATGGTACGCGCTGCTGCGGTCTTCACTCGGGGATGGCCCCTCGCTGGAGTCCAACAGGCTGCGAGATCGGCTGCCGGCGCGCTTGCCGACCAGGTTCGCCCCTACGCCAGGGCGGCGTTGGAGGAGCACCGGGAGTCGGGGCACCTGAACGTCCTCGCGACCACCACTCCGGTCGAACTTGTCCGTCCGTTCGCCGAGTTGCTGGGTTTCGACGACGTGGTGGCCACGCGCTATGCGCTGAGCGATGGACGCCTCACAGGCGGCATCGATGGACCTTTCGTCTGGGGAGCTGGCAAGAAGCGGGCGGTTCAGAGGTGGGCGGAGAGCCACCACGTGGACCTGGCGACGAGCTTCGCGTATTCCGACAGCGTCTTCGACCTTCCGTTGCTCAGGGCCGTGGGGCACCCGCATGCCGTCAAGCCCGATGCCCGCCTTCGAGCCGTGGCGAGCGCTCTCGGGTGGCCGGTGGAGTCCTGGGAGAGGCCCGATGGGGTCGCTGGGCTAGGAGGCTTCGAGCTCTACGACGTGCTCCGCCCGTTCGTCCGCCCCGAGATGATGCCGCTGGCGAGGATCACGGTGGAAGGAGCCGGGAAGATCCCCCGCAGGGGCGGGGCTGTGATCGCTGCGAACCACCGGAGCTACTTCGACGTGGTGGCTCTCGCTATGCTCGCGAGGCAGGTCGGCCGCCCGGTGCGCTTCCTCGCAAAGCGCGAACTATTCGACGTGCCGGTTGCCGGTGTCCTAGCCAGGTCTCTCGGAGGGATACCGGTAGACCGCGGGAGCGGCTCGGACGAGCCGCTGCGTCAGGCCAAGCGCGCGCTCGCCGCCGGCGAGCTGGTGTTGATCCTTCCCCAGGGGACGATACCCCGCGGCGAGGCGTTCTTCGATCCCGTCCTGCGTGGGAAAACCGGCGTCTGGCGCCTGGCCGAGTCTACGGGCGCGCCCGTGTTCCCCGTCGGCCTTTCCGGTACCGAGGTGGTCTGGCCGCGATCGAGCAAGCTGCCCAAAGTTCCCGTCGGCGCAGCGCGACCCGACGTTCGAGTCCGGGTGGGTGACCCGCTCGCTCTCACGGGCACCGACGCCCGAGCCGGCGTCGACGCGGTCATGGCCGCCATAGTGGCTCTCCTCCCCGAGGAGCTGCGCAACCCCGTTCCCTACACGGAAGAGGACCTGGCGCGCACGCTGCCGTCGACCCGGGTGCGCACGAGGTCGCCGAGCCGGAAATGAAGCCAGCGAGGAGCCGGCCTGAATCTCTGCACCACCGGTTCGGGGCGAGGCTCGCAACCATGACGGGCGCGCTGTCGCGGCGCGCGGGCCTCGGAGGCGGGTCGGTGGTCGGTGGCCGGCTCGGCCTGCTGGTAGACCCAGGCCTGCTCTCGGCCCTCTCCGCTAGGCGGCAGGTAGCGCTGGTCAGCGGCACCAACGGGAAGACCACGACCACCCGGCTGCTAGCGGCGGCGCTGGGCACGAGCGGCCCGGTTGCCACCTCGCGCGCCGGCTCCAACCTACCTGCCGGGATAGTGGCTGCGCTCGCCCAAGCGCCGCGCACGGCGATCGCGGTCCTCGAGGTCGACGAGGGATACCTACCCGGCGTCCTCGAGGACACGGCCGCAGAGGTGGTCGTGCTCCTCAACTTGTCGCGCGACCAGCTTGATCGCGTAAGCGAGGTGAGGATGATCGCCAAGCGCTGGCGGGCCGCACTCGCTGCTCGCGAGCCGATCGTCGTGGCAAATGCCGACGACCCGCTCGTCGTATGGGCGGCCTCCGGCTCGAGACGCGTCACCTGGGTGGGTGCCGGTTCCAAGTGGACGGCCGACGCGATCGGCTGCCCTGCATGTGGGGGCAGGGTGATGTTCGAGGCCGCTACGTGGTCATGCCTCTGTGGCTACTCCAGGCCCGTGCCGCACTGGTGGCTCGACGGCTCGGCTCTCAACGGCTCGAAGGGGGAGGCGCTGCCGGTCGAGCTCTCGCTGCCCGTAGAGCTCTCGCTGCCCGTAGAGCTCTCGCTTCCGGGCCGCTTCAACCGTGCCAACGCAGCAATGGCGGCCGTGGCCGCCGGGTACTTCGGTGTGCCGGTGGACAAGGCGCTCGCCGCCATGGCGGGAGTCTCCGAGGTCGAAGGGCGCTTCGCCACCGTTGATCTCGGAGGGAGAGTGCTGCGGACGCTGCTCGCGAAAAACCCAGCCGGATGGACCGAGATCCTCGAGGTGCTGGAGGATTCGCGCGCCCCGATAGTGGTCGGGATCAACGCGCGAGTAGCCGACGGCAAGGATCCGTCGTGGCTATGGGACGTCCCTTTCGAACGCCTGGCAGGCCACGCCGTCGTGGCTTCCGGTGAGCGCTGCCTCGACCTCGCCGTGAGGCTGCGTCACGCCGGGGTCGCCCACGAGGTCGTCGCAGACCAATCTAAGGCCCTGCAGGCTGCGCTCGAGCAGGTGGGAGGCGACGCAGCGGGTGAGGTCGTGCATTACGTCGGCAACTACACCGCATTCCAGCAGTTGCGCGCTTACCTCCGCGCCCCCCAGCACGATCGGGTGCCCGTCGCGCCAGAGGCGCGCCCTGTGCCCGTCGCGCCAGAGGCGCGCCCTGTGCCCGTCGCGCCAGAGGCGCGCCCTGTGCCCGTCGCGCCAGAGGCGCGCCCTGTGCCCGTCGCGCCCAGTGTCGAGGCGCGAACCGGGAGGTCTCCCAGGAGCTCGGTCCTGCAGGTGGTGGCCGTGCTGCCCGACCTGCTCGGCACATACGGAGACGTGGGGAACGCCATCGTGCTCGCGAACCGGGCCAGGTGGCGTGGAATCGACGCGGAAGTCGTCCTCGCCTCCTCGGCTCGGCCACTGCCCGAGACCGGTGACATCTACTGCATCGGAGGTGGCGAAGATGCACCCCAGGTCGAGGCAGCGGCTCTGCTGGCCAGGAGCGGGGCGCTCGAGCGGGCCGTCGACCGGGGCGCAGTGCTGCTGGCCGTCTGTGCAGGGTTCCAGATCGTAGGCGGGTCGTTCCCCGGGGCCGACGGCACAATGACACCGGGACTCGGCCTCGTGGACGTCACCACGGCCAAAGGACCGGGACGGCGCGCGGTGGGGGAGCTCCTGGTGGAGCCATGTCCGAGAGCGCTCCCAGCCGGAAACGCTCTAGCGACCCCCCGCATTGGAGCCATCGCATCCGATCGTCCGGACGGCACTGCCGGTAGACGCGCATCGCTACGCACCTGCCTGACCGGCTTCGAGAACCACGCGGGCGTCACAAGCTTGGGCGAAGGGTGCGTGCCTCTGGGCAGGGTGATCGCCGGCCGCGGCAACGGAGTGGGGGATAGCACGGAGGGCGCCGTGATCGGGCGGGTGGTCTGCACCTACCTTCATGGCCCCGTCCTCGCCCGCAACGCCCTTATGGCCGACTGGCTCCTTCAGATGGCGTGTGGTACCGAGCTTGGTAACATCGCAGATTCAGAAGCGGATGCCCTCCACGCCGAGAGGGTGCGCGCGGCGCTCTCCGGGAGGCGTGACCTCGTTGAGGCGGCCGCCCGCGTGCTGAGGCGCTAGTGCTCCGTCCCGGAAGTAACGTGAATGTGATCGGCGAGCCAGGGGCGCCATCTGGCAAGGCCGAGGACGAAGGCGTAGCTGGAGCTACGTCGAGG
>JAJYXW010000034.1 GCA_021801525.1 Actinomycetes bacterium | reverse complement strand
GTCCCTAGTACGAGAGGACCGGGACGGACGCAGCTCTCGTGTGCCAGTTGTCCTGCCAAGGGCACGGCTGGTTTGCGACCTGCGGATGGGATAAGCGCTGAAAGCATCTAAGCGCGAAGCTCGTTCCGAGATGAGATCTCCCACAGGGTTAACCTGGTAAGGCCCGTGGCCAGACGACCACGTTGATAGGCCGGAGGTGTAAGCACGGCAACGTGTTCAGCCGACCGGTACTAATCGGCCGAGGGTTTGGAGACTTGCTCGTGCTCGCTATGAGACGCTCGAAGGGAGAGC
The DNA here is from genome assembly GCA_021801525.1 of Actinomycetes bacterium. Lineage (GTDB taxonomy): Bacteria > Actinomycetota > Acidimicrobiia > Acidimicrobiales > JAJYXR01 > JAJYXW01. Next base: position 68,796 of record JAJYXW010000034.1, on the reverse strand, counting down.
GCTAGGTTTCCGGTGACCATAGCGGCGGGGAAACACCCGTTCCCATTCCGAACACGGAAGTTAAGCCCGCCAGCGCCGATGGTACTTGGGGAGAGGTCCCCCGGGAGAGTAGGACGTCGCCGGATTTCTCCTGAAAAAGGGGTGCACCTCGTGGTGCGCCCCTTTTTCGCGCCCGCACATGACGGGATTGGGGATTTTCCCGTGGTGCTAGCCTCTTGGGGTGCGCGCGTGCCCGACGGAGACCCTCGAAGACCCCACTGCTCCGTCCCGGCCGGAGCTCCCCGACGGTGTTGTGGATGAGCTGGCGGCCGCAGTAGGGCGGGCAGCCGCGCGCGAGGTTGCCGTGAAGCTGGCACGAGCCGCGGAGGCCTACGGCCGTGACCGTTATGCGGATTCGCTCCGCATGGCCCGCCAGGTCCGGCGCCTGGCGCCGGGCGCCGTGGCTCCGAGGGAGCTGTGCGGCCTGGCGTGCTACCGGCTCGGCCGCTGGAAGGACGCAATCCGCTATCTCGAGCCGTTGTGGCGGGAGTCCGGGAACGTCGACCAGGTGCCGGTGCTGATGGACTGCCACCGGGCGCTCCGGGAGCGCCTCGGAGTGGAGCTGCTTTGGGCGGAGCTGGTGAAGGCCTCACCTCCTGCAGACGTGCTCGTGGAGGGCAGGCTGGTGTACGCGGCGTTCCTCGCCGACGAGGGCCGGCTCGGGGAGGCGATCTCGCTGCTCAGCCGCGCGGGCGCTGCTCGGAGGCTGCAGCACCCTGCGGAGCGACACCTCCGGCAATGGTACGTGCTCGCTGATCTATACGATCGAGCCGGCGACACGACTCGGGCGCGCGAGGTGTTCGGATGGCTGGCCTCCGACGCACCCGACATGGCCGACGTGAGGGACCGGCTGGCGGATCTGGGTGCGCGCGGACGCCGGGCGCGGCACGGGCGGCGGGGGAGGCCCGCAGGCGAGCAGCGGTAGACTTCGGGAAACGGTCACGACCCCGAAGGTCGATCCTGGTGATCGACCGGAGGGTCTCGTCAGGGGGCCAGGCCGGAGCGATTGAAGAGGAGACAAGTGACGACGGACATCGAGGCACTGCTTGGTCCCGAGGCCGAGAAGCTTCTCGGATACGAGTGCAAAGGCGTGCCGTCGGGCGAGCTCGTGCTACCCGGCCCGGACTTCATCGACAGGGTCCTCGTCGATAGCGACAGGTCTCCGGCAGTTCTCCGGAACCTCGGCACGCTGTTCGGCCACGGCCGCCTGGGCGGCACCGGCTACCTGTCCATCTTGCCGGTGGACCAGGGGATCGAGCACTCTGCCGCGGCGAGCTTTGCCAAGAACCCTGCGTACTTCGACCCTGCAAATCTCTGCCGCCTCGCAATCGAGGGGGGATGCTCGGCCATAGCGACGACTCTCGGGGGGCTGGGCGCAGTCGCCAGGCGTTTCGCTCACAAGATCCCGTTCATAGTGAAGCTGAACCACAACGACTTCCTCCACTACCCCAACACGTACGACCAGGTGCTCTTCGGCAGCGCGCGCCAGGCCGCAGACCTCGGGGCGGTCGGGGTGGGGGCCACGATCTACTTCGGCTCCGAGCAGAGCGACCGCCAGCTGCGCGAGGTGTCCGCTGCTTTTGCCGAGGCGCATGACCTCGGCCTCTTCACGGTGCTGTGGTGCTACCTGCGCAATCCGGCTTTCAAGACGAGCGAGGCGGACTACCACCTGTCTGCAGACCTGACCGGTCAGGCAAACCACCTGGGAGTCACCATCGAGGCGGACCTCGTGAAGCAGAAGCAGCCGGAGTGCAACGGTGGCTACCTGGCGCTCGGATTCGGCAAGACCGACCCGATCGTCTACGACACCCTCGTGGCAGACCACCCGATCGACCGCACCCGCTGGCAGGTTCTCAACGGCTACGCCGGGCGGATCGGCCTCATCAACTCCGGTGGGGAGTCCTCCGGGGCCTCGGACCTCGCGCAGGCGGTTCGCACTGCGGTCGTCAACAAGCGAGCGGGCGGCACGGGCCTTATCGTCGGCCGCAAGTCGTTCCAGCGACCGATGGCCGAAGGGGTCGAGCTCCTCCACTCTGTCCAGGACGTGTTCCTCGACCCGGCTGTCACGATCGCCTGAGCACCCTCGCAACCGGGGGGCTGTGGCTGCGAGGAGTCCCCCACGGAGCGGCCCGCGCGCGGCTAGACTTGTAACGCACCTGAAACATTCCTGCGGCCGTGGGCTCCTCGTGGCCGGTCCCCGCCTGGTGGCGGCACCGGCCGGGCCAGGCCTACGGGACACGAGCGACGACTTGGAGGGTCATGCCGGCTTCCACCAGCGGGACCGCGACCACCGCGGACGCGACGAACGGAGCCGCGACCACCGGAGACGATCTGGGCGAGCATCGCGAGCACTCAACGGTGGAGCTCGACCGGGTGGTCATCCGCTTCGCCGGCGACTCCGGTGACGGCATGCAGCTCACCGGCAGCCAGTTCACGACGGTCAGCTCGCTCTTCGGCAACGACACCGCGACGCTGCCGGACTTCCCGGCGGAGATCAGGGCGCCGGCAGGAACCCTTGCAGGCGTGTCGGCCTTCCAGGTCCACATTTCGGACCACGACATCCTCACCCCGGGCGACGCGCCCAACGTGCTCGTGGCGATGAACCCGGCGGCGCTCAAGGCCAATGTCGCCGCGGTGCCCTCCGGCGGCACCGTGATCGTGAACGTCGACAGCTTCGACGAGCGTTCCCTGGAGAAGGCCGGCTATGCGGCGAACCCGCTCGCGGACGGGAGCCTCAGCTCGCTCAGGGTCTACGAGGTGCCGATGACCTCTCTCACCCTGGAGGTGTGCAAGGAGGCGGGCGTGAAGCCCCGCGACGCCGAGCGCTCCAAGAACTTCTTCGCGCTGGGCCTGGTGACATGGCTCTACAGCCGCCCTGTCGATCCCACCATCGAGTGGATCGCCAAGCGCTTTGCCGACAAGCCACAGGTCCTCGACGCCAACAGCAGGGCATACAAGGCGGGGTACCACTTCGGGGAGACGGCGGAGCTATTCGAGTCCAACTACCAGGTGCGTCCTGCGGCACTGGCGCCCGGCACCTACACCGACGTGACTGGCAACACGGCGCTCGCCTGGGGCCTCATCGCAGCCGCACGCTTGGCAGGCCTTCCGCTCTTCCTCGGCTCGTACCCGATCACGCCGGCGTCCGACATCCTCCACGAGCTCTCGAAGCAGAAGCACTTCGGGGTCAGAACCCTGCAGGCCGAGGACGAGATCGCGGGGATCGGGGCTGCGCTAGGCGCGGCCTTTGGCGGATCGCTCGGGGTGACTACGACGAGCGGTCCGGGGCTCGATCTGAAGTCGGAGACTATAGGGCTCGCAGTGAACCTCGAGCTGCCGTTGCTGGTCGTGGACATCCAGCGCGGCGGTCCGTCCACGGGGCTTCCCACGAAGACCGAGCAGTCCGACCTCCTCCACGCCATGTACGGGCGCCACGGCGAAGCCCCGGTGCCCGTGGTCGCACCGGGAAGGCCGTCGCAATGCTTCGAGGTGGCCATCGAGGCTGCGCGCATCGCGCTCGCGTACCGGACTCCGGTGATCATCCTCTCGGACGGCTATCTGGCGAACGGATCGGAGCCCTGGCGGCTTCCCGACGTGGAGGCGCTGCCAGACATCCATGTCGACTTCGCAACCGAGCCAAATCACGAGGGCCCGGAGGGAGACCCGGAGTTCTGGCCCTACCTGCGTGACCCCGAGACGCTGGCAAGGCCCTGGGCGGTGCCTGGCACCCCGGGCCTCGAGCATCGCATCGGTGGGCTCGAGAAGGCCGACGGCTCGGGCAGCGTAGCGTACGACCCCGCCAACCACGAGCGGATGGTGCACCTGCGGGCGGAGAAGATCGCGAGGGTGGCTGCCTCGATCCCGCCGGTGGAGGTTGACGACCCCGCCGGCCTCGGGGGCGCACCGCTGCTCGTGCTCGGCTGGGGATCGACCTACGGTGCTATCGCCGCGGGGGTGCGCCGAGTCAGGGCACGGGGCCTGCAGGTGGCGCACCTGCACCTGGTGCACCTGAACCCCTTCCCGCCGAACCTGGGCGAGGTGCTCCGTGCCTACCGGCTCCTTCTCGTGCCCGAGGCGAACCTGGGCCAGCTCGCGCGCCTGGTGCGTGCGGAGTACCTGGTGGATGCCCGTCCGCTCTCCAAGGTGCAGGGGGTGCCCTTCAAGGCCGCGGAGATAGAGAACGCCGTGCTGGCGATGCTCGGAGAAGAGGGAGAAGAGGTGGAGTCGCGATGACCGTCTTGGCTGACCACAAGTCGACGAACGGGTCCGCGGGGCCGGCGCAGACGGGCGCGATCCCCGTCACGACCCGCAAGGACTGGACGTCGGACCAGGAAGTCCGCTGGTGCCCGGGCTGCGGGGACTACTCGATCCTCGCTGCCGTGCAGATGCTCCTTCCCGAGCTCGGCGTGCGGCGGGAGGACACGGTGTTCATCTCGGGTATCGGGTGCGCCGCGCGCTTCCCCTACTACATGAGCACGTACGGCATGCACTCCATACATGGTCGTGCCGCGGCCATAGCGACCGGTCTCGCCGTGACCCGGCCGGACCTCGACGTGTGGGTCGTGAGTGGCGACGGTGACGCGCTCTCCATCGGTGGCAACCACCTCATCCACGCGTTGCGCCGGAACGTCGACCTCACGATCCTGCTCTTCAACAACCAGATATATGGCCTGACCAAGGGTCAGTACTCGCCGACTTCCGAGCAGGGGAAGGTTACGAAGTCCACGCCATTCGGATCCCTGGAGAGCCCGTTCAACCCCGTGAGCCTGGCCCTCGGCGCCGAGGCGACCTTCGTGGCGCGGACCCACGACATGGACCGCAAGCACATGATGGAGACCTTCCGCCGAGCGCACGAGCACAAGGGTGCATCGCTCGTGGAGGTGTACCAGAACTGCAACGTCTTCAACGACGGGGCGTTCGAGCGTGTGACAGGGCGTGACGTCCGGGCGGACAAGCTGATCCCGCTTCGTCACGGTGAGCCGATCCGTTTCGGGGCCGAGGGAGAGCACTGCGTCGTGCTCGAGCCCGACGGGCGACTCAGGGTTGCGGAGGTCGCCGAGGTGGGCGAGGACGCGATCCTCGTCCACGACGAAAGCCGCGAGGACCCTGGGCTTGCGTTCCAGCTGTCACGCCTTGCGCGGGGTCCCTTCGAGCCGACGCCCATCGGTGTGTTCCGCTGCGTAGAGCGAAGCGAGTACGGCGAAGCGATGGCGGCGCAGGTCGAGGCGGCCGAGGAGCGAAAGGGTCACGGCGACCTGGGTGAGCTGCTCCGCTCGGGCGGCACGTGGGAGGTTCCTGGCTAGTCGCCGAGCAGCCGGAACACCAACCCCGTGGCGGGCTTGGGGTGGAAGTAGGTCGACTTGGGAGGCATGCGCCGGCGCTCGTGGGCCCACGCGGCAATCTGGTCCACAGTCACCGGTCTGAGCAGCACCGCAGCGTCCGCGCGCCCTGCTCGCAGCTCCGCCAGAGCTTCGTCGGGAGTGTGGTGATGGCGGGTGGAGGCGCCGGGTATCCCTGCAGCGGCGAGCGCCACGACGCTCGAATCGAGGTCGGATCGGGCCTCCTCGAGGGCCGCAGCCCTGGGTGCGAGTGACCATGCACCGGTCGTCGTGACCAGCACCAGCTCCTTGGGCACCTCGGGCATCCTGGCCGGAAGGCCACCGGGCAGGGGCGTCGCCTCGAAAACTTCTTCGAATGCCCCGAGGAGGTCGAAGTCCGCAGGGACCCCATGCAGCGTGCGGTGAATGGCCCGGACCGAGAGCTCGTCGGCAGACAGCTCGACCACCAATGCCATGACGAGGTCGTGGCCTCCGGCACCGGCACCGGCCGACCGCTGCTCGGCCTGGTACGCGAGAGCCGTCTCATATCGGTGGTGCCCGTCCGCTATGACTACGGGTGAGTCCGCGACGGCCGACGCTATGGCTCCCACGCGCTCGCGCGAGGTGATAGGCCAGAGCTCGTGGAGGACGCCGCTGCCGTCGAGAGCGGTGGCGGGGGCTGGTCCTTCAGCGTCGAAGAGCTCTGCGAGCCCGCTGGCGAGAGAGAGGCCCCATATCGGGGAGAGATTTGCCCTGCAGGCGCGAAGCAGGTCGAGGCGGTCGCTCTTGTCCTTAGGGATGGTCTCCTCGTGGGGGAGCACGTCGCCGCCAGGGGGTTCGCAGCCGAGAGCGCCTATGACGCCGCGGGTGGAGCGCCCGTCGGGGTGGGTCATCCGCAACAGGTAGAAGGCCGGCGCTTCGTCGAGGACCAGGGAACCGTCCGCACGCCAGCGATCGAGCAGCGAGGCAGCGTTCGCGTAGCGGTCCAGGCCGGATTCGCCATCTTCCACAGGGAGCTCGACGTGGATGGCGTTCGCGGGGTGGGAGGCGGCGAGCTTCTCTCTCTCCTCGGGGCTCACCACGTCATAGGGCGGGCAGATCAGCTGGGACAGGTCCAGGCCAGGCGCGTAGCGCAGGCCTGAGAAGGGTTCGAATCGCGGCATGGCTCCTGCGTAGCATACGGCGGGGGTGCCGTGGCAAGGTTCCATGATCTGGGGAGGGAACAGGGAGCCGATCTTCGCGCCTGCCAGCCGGGCTGTTGCCGGCCGCAACGGCGATCTTGCGGCACGCTGATATAACGTTCACGTCAACGTAAGCTACGATCTGGAAGTGGCTCGTGGAGAGGCAGTGGGTGCCGGAACAGTGGGTAGCGCAGCAGTGTTGCGCATCGGTGAGGCCGCCGAGCAGGCAGGGGTGTCGTGCCGCACGCTGCGCTACTACGAGGAGCTCGGCCTTGTCGTTCCGGCGGGCCATTCCGCCGGCGGAGCCCGGCGTTACACCGACGCTGACGTGGCACGGCTCCAGCGCATCCGCGAGCTGCAGGAACTGCTCGGTTTCGACTTGGGTGAGATCCGCACCATCATGCGTTCGGAGGACCAGCTGGCGGCGTTGCGGAGCGAGTACCAGGCGGGTGGAGACGTGGCGCGTAGGAAGGAGATCCTGGCTGAGGCGATGCAGATAAACGCCCGCCTCAGGGCCATGGTGAAGGCCAAGCGTGACCGCCTCGACGCGATGCTCGAGGATCTCGGTGCCAGGGCCAAGCGGAACCGGGTGAGGGCGCGTGACCTCGAGGCAGAGGAGGCCGGCCGGCCGGCCTCCTGATCGCGGTTCAACTGAGTGCCGACCTGCTGAGAGCCTGGCCAGTCGAGCCGCGATACCGCTGCCAGGGCCGCTCGGTCAGCCATGCGGCGAAACCGCAGGTACCGAGGGCGGAGCCTAGTATGCACACCCCGGCCCACCCGGCTAGGTCGTAGACGAGTCCAGTACCGAGCGAACCTAGGGAGCCTCCGACGAAGTACGCCACCATGTAGGCGGTGTTGAGCCTGCTCCTCGCCGCAGGGTCGAGCCGGAAGACATGGCTCTGGTTGAACAGGTGGGTGCCTTGGGCACCGAGGTCCAGCAGGACGATCCCGGCCATGAGCGGCGCGAGCTCTCGCCGGCCGAGTGCCAGGAGACCGAACGAGCCGGCAACGACAGCCAGCGTGACGCCGCTGAGGATGCCGTCGAGCCCGCGATCCGAGAGCCGGCCGGCTACCGGCCGCGACTGCGCCCCCAGCTCCGAGCAGACCGAAGAGCCCGATCACAGCGTTCGAGTAGTGGTAAGGCGGTCCGGCCAGGAGGAAGGAGAGGCTCGTCCACAGGATATTGAAGCAGGCGAAGGTCAAGAGGCCGTACAGGCTCCGGCGTCTGAGCACAGGCTCGGCCCGCACCAGGTGGATCACGGACGCGAGCAGCTTACGGTACGGCATGGGCGCTCGCGGCTCCTCGGCCGGTAGGGTGCGCCAGAGCACTACGGCGAGGAGGGCGACCCAACCGGCGGCAAGCAGGTAGATGGCACGCCAGCCGGCGAGCTCGGCAACGACTCCGGCCACGGTGCGTGCTAGGAGGATCCCGATCAACAAGCCGCTCATCACGGTGCCGACCACCCGCCCGCGCTCCGCGTCACCTGCCAGTTGGGCCGCGAAGGGCACGAGTATCTGCGCGACGACGGCGCTGAACCCGATGGCCGCAGCTGCCGCAGCAAGGACTGCAATGTCCGGCGCGTTTCCGGCTGCTACGAGCGCCGCTGTGGTAGCGACTAGGACTAGCGGCACGACCCTCCTCCTCTCGCGGATGTCCCCCAAGGGGACCAGGAGCGCCAGACCGAGCCCGTAGCCGACTTGGGCCACTGTCACCACCGTGGCAGCGCTGGCCGAGGAGGTGTGGAAGGACGTTGCGATCGTGGCGAGCAGGGGCTGTGCGTAGTAAAGGTTCGCTACGGCGACGCCGCACGACAACGCCAAGAGCGCCACCAGGGCTGGTTTGACGGTCCTGGTGGCTGTGGACATGGAGATCATGCTCGCGCGCCCTCATGGGCACGGGTCAACTGTTGGCCAGTTGGCCAGTTGGCCACTTGGCCAGTAGGCCAGGGCCGAGCAGGCGTACACTCGGCCCGGTGGAACACCGGAGAGAGGAGGATGAAGACGCTTCCCTCGGGCGCGTGCTCACCATTCCGAACGCGCTGACAGCGCTCCGGCTGGCCTTGCTCCCGGTGTTCGTGTGGCTGCTCTTCGGCGAAAGGATGCAGACCTTGGCGGCCATCTTGCTCGCCGTTCTCGGTGCCACCGACTGGGTCGACGGGTTCCTGGCCAGGCGCCTTGCTCAGGTGTCGACGCTCGGCAAGGTGCTCGATCCCGCGGCCGATCGTGCGCTCGTGGCTACGGCGGTGGTCTCGGTGATCGTGTATGGAGCGGTCCCGATGTGGTTCGGTCTTGCCACCATCGTGCGCGAGGCGTTGGTGTCGCTCGCCGTTGTGGTACTTGCTTCCCTGGGAGCATCGAGGATCGACGTGCTCTGGGTGGGCAAGGCTGGGACCTTCGCCCTCATGTTCGCCTACCCGACATTCCTGCTTGCCGACGGCAGGGCCGCCTGGCAGGGCGATCTCGAGGATGCGGCCTGGGTGATCGGGCTTGCCGGGCTGGTCCTCGCCTGGGTTGCGGCGGGCGCGTACGTGCCGGCCGCTCGCAGGGCGCTCGCCGGGCGAGGTGGGCGTGCCAGGCGTGCTCGGGCGGGTTAGCGTCGTGGAGGGGTGAGCACGGCGGTGCCGGGGCTTGTGAACCATCAGACGGTTGTGACCCGGCATACGGTTGTGAACCATCAGACGGTTGTGACCCGGCATACGGTTGTGATCGAGCAGACGGTTGTGACCCGGCATACGGTTGTGATCGAGCAGACGGCGAGCACGCTGAGGAGGTTGGATATCTCTACCGGAGTGGCGCAGGCATGAAGGCAGTGATAATGGCCGGCGGCGAGGGCACACGGCTCAGGCCGCTCACGTCCAACCAGCCGAAGCCGATGCTGCCGATGGTCAACAGGCCGCTGATGGAGCATGTGGTCCTGTTGCTTCGAGAGCACGGGTTTGCTGACATCGTCGTGACGGTGGCCTTCATGGCCAACGCAATCCGGACGTACTTCGGCGACGGCTCGGAGTTCGGCGTCCGCATGGCCTACGCGGCAGAGGAAACGCCGCTCGGCACGGCGGGCTCCATCCGCAACGCCCGCGACGAGCTCGACGAGCGCTTTCTCGTCATATCGGGAGACGTCCTGACCGACGTGGACCTCGCTGCAGTGGTCGCTTTCCACGAGGAGAAGGGCGCGCTCGCTACGTTGGCTCTTCAGGCGGTGGAGGACCCGCTCGAGTTCGGGATAGTGATCACGAGGGAAGACGGTGCGGTCGAGCGCTTCCTGGAGAAGCCCACATGGGGGCAGGTCTTCAGCGACACGATCAACACCGGCATCTACGTGCTCGAGCCCGAGATATTCGACTTCATCCCCGAGGGCCGACCCGCGGACTTCGCGGGCGAGGTGTTCCCTGCCGTTCTGCAGGCCGGCCGCCCGATCTTCGGTTACGTGGCGGAGGGTTACTGGGAGGACGTGGGCACCATCGACGCGTACGTGCGCGCGCACCAGGACGTGCTTGACGAGAGAGTGAAGGTGCAGGTGGGCGGTTTCGAGCTCCGTCCTGGCGTGTGGCTCGGCAAGGGAGCCGAGGTGGACCCGGCTGCGGTGGTAGACGGCCCCGCGATCATCGGCGACAACTGCCGGGTGGGCTCGGGCGCCAGGATCGGGGAGTACTGCGTGGTCGGTCCTAACGTCAGGGTGGGGGACAACGCCGTAGTCGAGCGGTCGGTCCTGCACGAGGGCTGCTTCCTCGGCCCGGGTGTCCGCCTCGAGGGGTGCGTCATCGGACGGTCGTCTGACCTGCGCCAGGGAGCGCGATGCGAGGAGGGGGTCGTCCTCGGTGAGGAGTGCTTCGTCGGAGCCCAGGCCGTGGTGCGTCAGGGGGTGAAGGTGTACCCCTTCAAGACCGTCGAGGCCGGCGCTACCGTGAGCTCGTCCATCGTCTGGGAGTCCAAGGGAGCGCGGAGCCTCTTCGGGCGCCAGGGGGTTTCTGGGCTCGCCAATGTCGACATAAGCCCGGAGCTCGCACTGCGCCTGTCGATGGCATGGGCGAGCACCCTGGAGAAGGGCACCACGATCACGGCCTCGCGCGACACGAGCCGGGCGGCGCGGGTGTTGAAGCGCGCCGTCATGGTGGGGTGCAACGCTGCCGGTGTCAGCGTGGACGACCTGGAGGTAGCGACCGTACCGGTCACGTGCCTGCAGGTCAGGTCCTCTGCAAGCCAAGGCGGGGTGACCGTGCGCCTGGCCGAGGGCGATCCGCAGTCGGTGGTGATCCGTTTCTTCGACCAGGACGGCATCGACCTCGACGAATCGGCCCAGCGAAAGGTGGAGCGCCTGTACCACCGAGAGGAGTTCCGGCGGATGCCCGCCGCAGAGATCGGTGACATCGGCTACCCTCCTCGTGCTCTCGAGTTCTACACGGCAGCGCTGGTTGCCTCTGTCGACTCGGCGGCCATAGAGCAGGCCGGGTTCAAGCTTGTGCTCGACTATTCCTTTGGGACCGCCAGCTTCGTCATGCCCAACGTCCTCGCGAAGCTGGGAGCCGACGTACTGGTCGTGAACCCCTACGCGAGCACCGCCGCCGTCATGGCGGTCGACCGCCTGTCAGCTGCCGAACGGGTCGCGGACCTGGTGAGGGCTTCGGGGGCACACCTGGGTGCGGTGATCGAGTCCGGCGGCGAGCGCCTGACTCTCGTGGACGGCGAGGGGAGGATCCTCTCGGACGACGAGGCACTCTTGCTGATGACGGCTCTGGTCGTCTCTGCGAGCCCAGGGGCATCGGTGGCGCTCCCGGTGGCAGCCCCGATGGCAGCGGAGAGCATATGCGCCGAGCACGGTTCCAAGGTCGTCTGGACCAAGCTATCGACCCGCCATCTGCTCGAGGTCTCCGCCGGAGGAGGCGTCGCGTTTGCAGCGAGCCAGCTCGGAGGGTTCGTGTTCCCGGCCTTCCTTCCCGCCTTCGACGCGGTGGCGACGCTCGTCCACCTGTTGTCGCTGCTGGCCAAGACGGGCGAGCGCCTGTCGAAGCTGTCCGGGTCGATCCCTCGCTTCCACCTCGCCCATCAGCAAGTGGTGACGCCCTGGGAGCAGAAGGGCACGGTCATGCGGACCATGGTGGAGCGGGCCAAGGGCCGCAAGGTCGTGCTCGTCGACGGCGTGAAGGTGTGCGAGGACGACGGCTGGGTGCTCGTCGTGCCGGACCCGGAGGAGCCCGAGACGCACGTCTGGGCCGAGGGGCCGACGGCCGCCTCTGCCAGGGCGCGGGCGCAGGAGTACGCGGTGAGGATCCGCCAGGCGCTGCGCTGAGGATCCGAAGCACTGAGGCAGCGTCCGGCGTGTTCAGGTATCGTTCCCTCGATGCTCGTTCCCGAGGATGTCCGCTACACAGAGGATCACGAATGGGCGCGCCTCGACGGCGGCACCGTGCGGGTCGGCATAACCGACTACGCGCAGGACGCGCTCGGAGACGTGGTGTACGTGCAGGCCCCCGCCCTTGGCGCGCGCGTCGAGGCAGGCGGCCTGCTCGGCGAGGTGGAGTCGACGAAGTCCGTGTCGGAGATCTATGCGCCCGTGGCCGGAGTCGTGAGCGCTGTGAACACCGCCCTCGAGAGCCATCCCGAGCTGCTGAACAGCGATCCCTACGTGCAGGGTTGGATATGCGATATCCAGCCGGACGACGCCGGTGCCTGGGACGGCCTCCTGGACGGGGCAGGCTATCGCCGCCTGATCGAGGGCTGAGCTGCCCGCGTGTTGGCGGTAAGAGGCTAGCGTGGGGACCGTGTTCTGCAGCACCTGTGGCCATCGGAACCCGCCTGGGGCAAACTTCTGCTCGTCGTGTGGCTCCGCTCTGTCCGAGGCTGCCTCTGATACAACCGTGACCTTCCACCCGGTGGACGCCCCCGGCGCGGGGGCTGATGACGATCCCGGCATCGCGCTGCCGGAGCGGCCGCACGGGGCCGGGCTGCTCGTGATACGGAGGGGCCCGAACGCCGGTTCGCGCTACCTTCTCGGCAACGAGGTGACGAAAGCCGGACGGCATCCGGAGAGTGACATCTTTCTCGACGACATCACCGTGTCCAGGCGTCACGTGGAGTTCGTGCGCGAGGGGGGCGGTTACACGCTCCGTGACGTCGGCTCGTTGAACGGCACCTACGTGAACCGCGAACGCATCGAAGAGGCCCGCCTCACCAGCGGGGACGAGGTGCAGATAGGCAAGTTCAAGCTCGTGTACCTGGCGGCGGCGGACGAGGAGTGACGCGGAGGAATGCAGGGATGAGCGGGCGGAGCTACCTGTCGATAGGTGAAGTCCTGGCACTGCTTCGCCAGGAGTTTCCCGACGTGACCATATCCAAGATCCGCTTCCTCGAGAGCCAGGGGCTAGTCAATCCGGAGCGCACTCCTTCGGGGTACAGGAAGTTCTTCGAGCACGACGTGGACCGGCTCCGCTGGGTTCTACGCCAGCAGCGTGAGCATTTCCTCCCGCTCAAGGTGATAAAGGGTCGCCTTCTGGACGACACTCCTGGCGCTGACGACCTCGCAGCTACGTACCCTCGCCAGGCTGGTGAGCCGCGCCACGCGGCGCTCGCAGTCGGGGTGTCCGGGGCGCGCGATTTGCGCGACAGAGGCGGCCGAAACGGGTCCGGTCAGCACCTCCCCGGATTCGATGCACCGCTCGAAGAACCCGCGGGGGAGCTGCCGGATCCCCGTTCCCACTCGGGGCTGAGTAGTGGGTACGCCGATGCGGAGCTGCAGGAAGCTCCAGCCGGCAGGTCCTTGGCCGGAAGCGTGGGCGGTGTGGTGCCTCCTGCTCCTGCTCCTGCTCCTGCTCCTGCTCCTGCTCCTGCTCCTGCTCCTGCTCCTGGAGGCGTGAGCCTGCCGGGAGCCGAGCTCCGGGGGGATAGAAGCGCTTCAGTGGGCTTTGCCGCAGCTTCCCTCGGGGCGTCGGGCACCAGCATGACCCTGGACGAGATCGCTGCTGCCAGCGGTCTCGGAGCGAGCGGCATCGAGGAGCTGGAGCGCTTCGGCCTTATTGCCGGTCGCCTGATCGCCGGCACGGTCTGCTACGACGAGGAGGCCCTGACCGTGGCCCGGCTTGCCATGGAGCTCAGTGCCTTCGGCATCGAGGCGCGTCATCTTCGCCTCTACAAGCACGCGGCCGAGCGCGAGGCCGGGTTCGTCGGCCAAGTGGTGCTCCCGCTGTTGAAGCAGCGGAACCCTGCCGCTCGCCAGCGTGCGGTCGAGAGCGTCGAGCAGCTCACTCGCCTCGGCCAGTCGCTGCGCACAGCCTTCCTCGGCGCGGCACTGCGAGGCCAGCTCGGAGGGTGAACGGGGCGGCGGAAGCTCGTGCCGGTTTCGGATATGACGAGCTCGACTCGACCGTCCGCCGGCTCGCCGGGGAGATATCGGCGGCATACCCGAACGGTGTCCAGTTCGTCTGCGTGCTGAAGGCAAGCATCTTCTTCGCCTCGGACCTGTTACGGCGCGTCTGCGTGCCATGCAGCGTGGACTTCCTCGGGATCTCGCCATACGCACCGGGAACCGGTCGGGTGCGGATTGTGAAGGATCTCGATCACGACATCTGTGGCGAGGACATCGTGGTGTTGGAGTGCATGGTCGATACTGGTCTCACGTGCTCGTACATCCTCGGGGAGCTGAAGCGACGCGGACCGGCGAGTCTCGAGGTCTGCACCCTCTTCGACCGGCGTTCGCGGCGCATAGTGCCGGTTCCGCTTCGCTTCGTCGGCTACGAAGCCCCCGCGGAGCTGCTGCTCGGCTACGGGCTCGGCTTCGCAGAGCGCTACCGCAACCTGCCGGCCGTCGCTGTGGGCGACGAGGAGGTGGTGCTGGCGAACCCGGACGCGTATGTAGAGCATCTCTACCGGCGATAAGTTACAGGTATGGTCGAGGTGCGCTTGGGTGCTGTACGGGTCGACCTGCAGTCGCAGACGCCCGTGCTGCTTCTGACAGAGACCTCCGGGCTGGGTAGGACGCTGCCCATCTTCGTGGGTCCCCCCGAGGCGACAGCCATAGCGTTCGCGGTCCAGGGAGTGGTGACACCCCGACCGATGACCCACGACCTCATGCAGAACCTCGTCGACGCGCTCGGAGCCGAGCTCGAGCGGGTCGTCATCACAGAGCTGAGGGACAAGACGTACTTCGCGGAGCTTCATTTCCTCCAGCGAGGCAAGCACGTGAGCGTGTCGGCTCGTCCTTCGGACGCAGTGGCCCTAGCAGTGAGGACAGGTAGCCCCCTGTTCGTGAGCGACGACCTCATGGACGCCGAGGGCCTCATGCTCCCCGAGGATGACGACGAGGACGAGGAAGACGCCACGCCCGAAGAGCTGGTGGGCGAGTTCCGCGAGTTCCTGGAGCAGGTGCGTCCCGAGGATTTCGGAGCCTGAGGCGGCCCCTGCCTCGGAGGCCTCGGAGGCCTCCGAGGCCCGCTGGCGCCGTCTTCGCTCAGCTAGTGCTCGGTCCCGGAGGCACCATGTGCACTCGGCGCCACGCGAACCAGCACCCGACCTCGCACCCTACCCGCCAGGACGTCTGCAATGGCATCTGGCAGCTCGGGCAAAGTGACCTCACGAGCGATCAGGCTCTCGAAGGTGGCGGCATCGATGGCTGTGGCGAGCCTGGCCCAGGCTTGCTCCCGCCGCTTCGAAGGGGCGAGGACGCTGTCTATGCCAATCAGAGACACGCCCCGGATGATGAAGGGGTAGAGCGTTCCCTCTAGGCTGTCGCCTGCCACGATCCCGCTGGCCGCGACGGCCGCCCCGTAGCGCAGGGAGCGAAGCACCAGGGAGAGCGTGCGACCACCAGCTGGATCTATTGCGCCTGCGAAGCGCTCTGGAGCCAGGAAGCGTCCTGGTGCGGTGTCGAGGTCCTCTCGGCCTATCACCTCCGAGGCACCTAGCGCCATGAGCCAATCGCGCTCCGTCGCCTTGCCGGTGCTCGCCACCACCTCGTACCCGAGGGAGGAGAGAGCTGCCACGGCAAAGGACCCGACACCGCCGGAGGCCGCGGTCACGAGCACCGGACCGTGGCCGGGCTCGAGCCCGTGCGCCTCTAGGGCCTCCACCGACATCATGGCCGTGAGCCCTGCTGTGCCCGCTATCATGGCCCGGCGCCCCGTCAGGTGGTGGGGCACCGGCATGACCCAATCTGCGGGAAGCCGGGCATAAGCAGCGAAGCCTCCGTGGCGGCTCACACCGATGTCGAAGCCGCCGGCTATCACCTCCGTGCCCGGATCGATTCCCGCGACAGTGCTCTCCTCTACCACTCCAGCGAGGTCTACTCCGGGTACCAGCGGCGACACGCGAGCGACCCGGTTGCCGGGTTCCGTGACCATCGCATCCTTGTGGTTGACCCCGGACCATTCGACCCTGACCAGCACGTCGCCTTCGGGGAGGTCTGCAAGGCGCAACTTGCGCAGTCCATGGGCTATCTCGTCCCCGTCACGCTCCACGACGTAGGCGTCGAAAGGATCTGCCGGCTGCACGCTCGGTTACGCTAGCCAAACTGTGAGGAGAGCTCCCTTCGGCACCTGGCCGTCCCCACTCGACCCCTCGATGCTCCCGGCAGGACGCAGGTCACTCTCCGGCCTCTTCGTGGAGGGCGATCGGGCCTGGTGGTCCGAGAGCCGACCGGAGGAAGGTGGTTCCCAGGTGGTGATGCAGGCTTTGCTGGCCGGCGACCGGCCGCCGGTGCGGGTGTCGCCTGCCGGAGTGAGCGTGAGGAGCAGGGTGCACGAGTACGGCGGTGGGTCGTTCCTCGTGGCCGGTGGCGTGCTGTTCTACGTGGAGAGCTCTTCGCAGGCGATCTGGACCCTCGCCCCGGGAGGCGTTCCTCTCAGGATCACGCCGGTTGCGCCGGAGGGGGAGGAGCACCGTTACGCCGACATGCGCGCCGTGGGCGAGACGGGCTGGATCGTCGCGCTGCGAGAACGCCACCATCGAGATGGGGTCACACACGAGCTGGTCGCGCTCGGCGCTGCGGGTGGCGGTGACGCTGTCGAGCACGCCGTCGTGCTGGCCTCCGGGCGGGATTTCTATGCCGCTCCGCGCCCGGATCCCGACGGCCGGCGGCTCGCGTGGACCTGTTGGGACCACCCGTGCATGCCCTGGGACGAGAGTGAGCTGTGGATCGCGGACATCGGGGCGGAGCCATCGGTAGGCAGCGACTCCTCCAGCGTGGAGGCGCTGCAGGCGGAGCAGGCGCTGCCGGCCTTGTCGGGGGGGCGAAGGATCGCGGGAGGGGCCGGCGTGTCGGTGGGCCAGCCAACCTGGGGACCCTCGGGTGAGCTGTGGTTCGTGTCCGACGCCGGCGGCTGGTGGCAGCCGTGGCGGGCCGTTTCCGGTGGCGATCCGGAGCTCGCCTGCGGGATCGAGGCCGACTTCCACCTCCCCGACTGGGTTCTCGGCCAGGCGACCATGGCTGTCATGCCCGAGGGCGAGCTGGCTTGCCGCTGGCGTCATGGGGGGCGTGATCATCTGGGGCTGCTCGATCCCCGAGCGGGTGAGCTCACCGAGCTTTCCCAGCCGTGCACCTCCGTGGCCGCGCTTTGCGCCGCAGGGAGTGAGCTGGTGGTGGTCGGCGCGACGCCAGTGGAGCCGGCCGGCCTCTACGTGCTGCCTGCGCGCGCGATGAAGAGCCCGAGGACGGGCCCGGAGAAGAGCGGGCAGGGCGATTGGGGGCAAGCGGCGACCGAGCCGTCAGCGGACGGGAGAGGCAGCAGGCTGGTCCACCTGCCGGGCCGGCGCGTGCTCGCCGAAGTCATGGTGTCCACGCCGCGCCCGATGGTGGCGAAGGCGCCAGACGGCGTCGGCGTCCCCCTGCTCTACTACCCGCCTCGGGGACAGCTGGCGGAGGGCATGCCGGGCGAGCTTCCTCCCCTCGTCGTGTTCTGCCACGGCGGACCGACTTCCTGCACCGATCCTGCACTCGACCTTGGCGTGCAGATGTTCACGACTAGGGGCTTCGCGGTGGCGGGCGTGGACTACCGCGGTTCGTGTGGATATGGCCGGGCCTATCGTGAGATGCTGCGCGGCAACTGGGGGATCGCGGATGCCGACGACTGCATCGCCGCCGCGGAGATGCTCGCTCGGAGCGACTTGGCGGACCCGGTTCGAATGGTCGTTCGGGGTGCGAGCGCTGGCGGCTTCACTGCACTCAGGGCCGCAGCCAGGGGGACGTGCTTCGCGGCTGCGGTGTCGGTCTACGGCGTGACCGACCTAGAAGCCCTGGCAAATGACACCCACGACTTCGAGTCGCGATACCTCGACGGGCTCCTGGGGGCCCTGCCGGATGCGGCGTCCACTTACGCGGAGCGATCTCCAGCGCACCATCCCGAGGAGATAAAGGTGCCTGTGCTGCTCCTCCAGGGGTCGAAGGATCCGGTCGTTCCACCCAACCAGGCAGCGGACATGGCAGCAGCACTCGGGAGGATGGGCGTGCGCTGCGACCACGTCGTGTTCGAGGGCGAGGGTCACGGTTTCCGGCTGGCTGCCACCATGGAGAGGGCGGCAATGATGGAGATCGACTTCGTATCGGACGTGCTCGGGCTCTGATGCGCAACGAACGAGGGCGGCTCCTACCTGGGCTCGTCCGCTGACGCGCTCGTGGACGCACCTGGCAGCAAGCGAGTCCGAGAGGGCCTCTTAGCTTAGGAGGCTGATCGAGGGAGCAGGGCCTCCACCTCGCGTCGGCGCACCTTGCCACTTGGAGTGCGTGCGAGCTTGGGCGTTACGACGAGATCCCGGGGGGCGGCCCAGGGGGGGAGTTGCTCCTTTACGAGCATACGGAGCTCTTCGAGCGATGGCGGGTGGGCGGGGTCGACCGGCTCCACCACGGCCACGACAAGGGAGCCCCACTCGGGGTCGGGCCTCCCGACAACCGCCACCCCGGCGATGCCCGGGTGGCGGGCGATCACCGTTTCGACCGGAGCAGGCCACACCTTCTCCCCGCCGGTGACTATGACTTCGGCCATCCTGCCGAACACGCGCAGGTGCCCGGCGCCGTCGAGCTCTCCGGCGTCACCCGTGGGGAACCACCCACCGGCTGTTCGCGGGTCATGGCCGTCGCGGTAGCAGCGGAGCAGCATCGGGCAGCGGAGCAGCACCTCGCCGCCGGCTCCTAGCTTGCCGTCTCCTATCGCCACCTCGACGCCGGCGAGTGGGATCCCGTCGTAGACGACACCGCTCCCGGTTTCCGTCATGCCGTAGGTCGTGGCGACGTTGGCGGGCAGCCCATCCGGTGGCGCGCTGCCGCCAAGGACGACCACCCTGAAGCCCGACGCGTCGATTCGCCGCAGCGCCGTCGGGACCAGCGAGACGAGGGTGGCTCCGCGCCGGGCTTCGGCCTCGACACGCTCTGGATCGAAGCCGTCGTGGAGCACCAGCCGCGTGCCCGTCACTATTGACCTTGTCACGACGCTGAGCCCGCCTACGTGGGCAAGCGGCAGGCAAGCGAGCCAGCAGTCGGACCCCGGGTCCGCCGAGAGGCGCCGGCTCGTCGCCCACGCAGAGGCAGCCACTGCATCGTGGGAGAGCACGACGCCCTTGGGCGTGCCAGTCGACCCGCTCGTCGCAACTACGAGAGCGTCACCCTCCTCCATCGGCAGCCCCCCCGGGACGATAGAGCGTTCCCCGTCGCTGCCTACGAGCACGCTCGGGCGCAACGCCTCGAGGAGGGCCCGGGCAGCCGGAGGAGGCAGCCTCGGGTCGAGGGGAGCTACTGCGTCGCCTTCGTCCCAGGCCCTGAGCAAGCTCTCCACGAAGTGCCGTCCGGCCGGCAGGTCGATGGCAACGAGCTGGTGCACGGCGATGTAGCCTAGGCGACCATGCGAGCGTTCACTCCAATATTAGAAGTTCCGGTCGCATGACCGTGGATCCAGTCGACGAGCTGCGCGACCTGCCATCTCCTGCGTGGGAGCCTCGCGGTAGCTTCGGGGACATCACCATGGAGGTGGCGGAGGGAATCGCCAAGCTGACCATTTGTCGCCCCGAGGTTCGAAACGCCTTCCGCCCCCAGACGCTGTTCGAGCTGTCGCAGGCCTTCGACATGGCGAGGGACGATCCCGAGGTGGGCGTGGTGGTGCTGACCGGCAAGGGCCCCGAAGCCTTCTGCTCCGGGGGCGATCAGAGAGTGCGCGGGGAGGACGGATATCTCGGCGACGACGAGGTGGCCCGGCGTGGCATAGGGCGTCTCAACGTGCTCGACCTGCAGGTTCAGATCAGACGCCTGCCCAAGCCCGTCGTCGCCATGGTCGCGGGGTACGCGATCGGTGGGGGGCACGTGCTCCACCTGGTATGCGATCTCACGATAGCGGCCGACAACGCAGTCTTCGGGCAGACCGGGCCGATGGTCGGCAGCTTCGACGGGGGCTACGGGTCCGGCCTCCTTGCCCGGACCATCGGGCTGAAGAGAGCCAAGGAGATCTGGTTCCTCTGCCGGCGTTACGGCGCCGAGCAGGCTCTCGACTGGGGGCTCGTGAACGCGGTCGTGCCCCTCGAAGACCTCGAGCGAGAGACGGTGTCCTGGTGCCGGAGGATGCTAGAGCTCTCCCCGATCGCTCTTCGGATGCTGAAGGCCGGTTTCAACGCAGCCGACGATGGCCTGGCGGGCGTGCAGCAGCTCGCGGGCGACGCGACCATGCTCTTCTACATGACGGCAGAGGGCCAAGAGGGGCGCAACGCTTACGTCGAGCGCCGCCGGCCGGACTTCAGCCAGTTCCCCCGGCGTCCCTGAAGTCATGCGCTCCCGTGCGCGCTATTCTCCCGAGGTGGCCCAGGCTCCCGCTGCAGCGGGAAAGCCTGCAGCGGGAAAGCCTGCAGCGGGAAAGCCTGCAGCGGGAAAGCCTGCAGCGGGAAAGTGGCTTGCAGGTGCCAGGCCACGGACCCTGCCGGCGGCGGTGGTCCCTGTGGCCGTCGGCACCGCTGTCGCGTGGTCGTCGCGCTCTATTGGCCATGGCATCGGCGCCTTCCCCTGGTGGCGTGCCGGGTGTGCTCTGGTGGTTGCACTGGCGGTGCAGGTGGGCACCAACTACGCCAACGACTATTCCGACGGCGTAAGGGGCACAGATGACGCCAGGCAGGGACCTATGCGGCTCGTGGCCTCGGGGGCGGCTTCGCCTTCTGCGGTGAGAGCGGCGGCGATAGCCGCGTTCGGGCTGGCAGGTGTCGCCGGGCTGGCAATCGCCGCAGCCACTTCGTGGTGGCTCGTCGCTCTCGGCGCGGCCTGCTTCGCCGCAGGATGGCTCTACACCGGTGGACCACACCCATACGGTTATGCCGGGTTCGGGGAGCTTTTCGTGTTCGTGTTCTTCGGGCTCGTGGCGACAGTCGGGACCGCATACGTGCTGGGCGGCGATCAGGCCCACCTGCTCGAAGTCGCATCCCTGGCTGCCCTGCCGGCCGGATTGCTCGCGGTTGCCCTGCTCCTAGCCAACAACCTCCGGGACATCGCAGGCGACTCGCTCACAGGCAAGCACACGCTCGCAGTGCGCGTGGGAAGGCGAGCCGCTGGATGGCTGTACGTGGCCGTCCTCGCCGGCGCCGTAGCGGGCATAGCCGCGGTGGCCACGTGGCGGCCCTGGGCCCTGCTGGCGCTGCTTGGCGCTCCTCTAGCGGTGCGTCCTACGCGCCTTGCACTGTCGGGGGCAGGGGGACGTGACCTCCTGCCGATGCTCGCGGACACCGGGAGGCTGCAGCTCGCTGCGGGACTGCTTCTCACCGTGGGGATCCTCCTTTGACCAGTGACCGCCGGACAGGCACCTGCACGCGCAGCGGATGGCTCCGCTCAGTCCAGCTCGGCGAGGAATGCGAGCACAGTGGCAGCGCATGCTTCGGGTTGCTCGAGGTGGCACGCGTGGCCGGCTGCCGGCACGACCTCCAGGCGGGCGCTCGGCCCTATGGCCTCCACCACCCGCCGGCCGATCTCGCAGTAGCGGGCGTCGAGCCCGCCGGCCACGAAGAGCACCGGCATGTCGAGCTCGGCGAGGCGGTCCCACAGTGGCTCCTGCACACCCGCACCGCAGAGGCGAAGAGAGGAGGCGAGCCCCTCGCAAGTGTTGTGGGCTCTGGCGCCGACCTCGGCGGCATCGGGCGGCAAGGTGGCGAAGAGCGGGTTGTCGAGCCACTCCCGAAGGAAGCGCTCCAGCCGACGCCGCTCGCCGCCATCCCCGGTGCCGTCCGTGGAGCTTGGAGGCTCGGCCTCCGTGGATGCCTCGAGGGAGCGGGCCAGGTGCTCGTCGTGGACCACGCGCTGCTCCCGCTCGGCGGGGTCCGGTATGCCTGGCGATGCGCCGAAGAGTACGAGGGCCTCGACGAGATCGGGCCTTTCGAGGGCGAGGTGGAGGCTTACGCGTCCTCCCATGGAGTAGCCGAGGTACGCGCTCCGGCCACCGGCCTCGCCGAGCAGGCGCGCGGATTCCTTCAGGTCCGCGCGAACGGCCGCCGAGCGCCCGTGCCCGGGCAGGTCGGCCGCGAGGATCTGGCAGCTCCGGGCAAGCAGGGCCGCGAACGGCCCCCACGAGGAGGAGTTGTGGGTGAAGCCATGAGCGAGGACGAGCCGCCTGCCGTTGCCTCGCAGGGTGGCATGGAGTTGCCGGGGCATCGGCAATGAGCGTAGCGAGCGAGCCGGTAGGGCCGGGCTCTGCCGACGTGCAGGTTTCCTTCTGCGCGGCGATGGTGGACGAATGGGCGCGCTGCGGCGTCGCGCATGCTGTGGTCTGCCCGGGATCGCGCTCCGCGCCTCTCGCTCTCGCTCTCTCCCTGGACGGGCGGATCTCCGTGCACATGCGCCTCGACGAGCGTGCGGCAGGCTTCTTCGCGTTGGGCACGGCGCTGGCGTCGGGGCGGCCGGCTGTGGTGTGCACTACCAGCGGAACCGCTGCAGCGGAGCTTCACGCGTCTGTGGTCGAAGCGCACCTCGCTCGAGTGCCCATGATCGTCTGCACAGCGGACCGCCCTCCCGAGCTGCACGGCGTGGGAGCGCCCCAGACCATTGACCAGACACGCCTCTACGGGGGATCGGTCAGGTTCTACGCTGAGCCCGGTGTACCGAGTCTGCAGGGCGCGCGGACGTGGCGATCGCTGGGGGCTCGATCCTATGCGGAGGCGCTCTACGGGCCTCTTGGGCCGGGACCCGTCCATCTGAACCTTGCTTTTTGCGAGCCCCTTGTCGGGGATCCCTCAGCAGTGCCCCCGGGGCGTGAGGGCAATGCACCCTGGCATGTCGTGAGCGAGCGCTCCCGGGTGGGGGAGGGCATGGCACCGATGGCCGCGCGCCTGGCGGGACGTCGCGGCATCCTCGTCGCGGGTGGAGGCGCGGTGTCGCACGCTGCCGGAGTGACACCTTCGGTGGGCTCGGTCGGCTCGGCGGTGCATGGGCTGGCGCGCTCTCTCGGCTGGCCCCTTGCCGCTGAACCGCGCTCAGGGTGCCGGGTGGTTCCCCACGTGTCCGTGGCTGCTGCGGATGGGATCTTGCGGAGCGACGCAGCAAGGAAGGCCCTGAAGCCAGAGGTGGTGGTGCGGCTCGGGTCTCCGTGGGCCTCGAAGGTAGTCACCGGATGGCTCGACGACCTGGCCGCCTCGGGCGTATCCGAGGTGATCGTGGACCCCTGGTGGACATGGAGCGACCCCGGACGCCAGGCGGGGGAGATCGTCGTCGCGCAGCCAGAGCCGTGGTGCAGTGAGATCAGAGAGGTCATTGCTGATTCCAAATGCCCTCCGAGCAGCTCTCATGGTGCTCGAGAAGACCCCTCCTCCTGGCAGGCTGCCTGGGATGCAGCAGAGTCGGCTGCGCAGGAGGCGATAGACGAGTGGTGCTCGACCCATCCCGAGGCGACTGAGCCGGGCCTGGCCCGTGCCATATCCAGCTGGCTTCCAGCGGGTGGGACGCTCGTCGTGTCGTCTTCCATGCCGATCCGGGATCTCGAGTCTTACGGGGCATCGATGGCTCCGGGCACCAGAGTTCTAGCGAACAGGGGGGCGAACGGCATTGACGGCGTCGTGTCTACTGCCCTGGGCGTAGCCGGGGCAGCCGGGGCAGCCGGGTGCGCCGGGCTTCCGGTGGTCGCGCTTGTGGGCGACCTCGCGTTCTTGCACGACTCGAGCGCGCTCGTGCGTCCTGCTGGTGAGGCGGGTCCACCTTGCACCGTCGTCGTTGCGGACAATGGCGGCGGGGGGATCTTCTCGATGCTCCCCTACGGCGCCCTCGGGGGAACCAGCAGGTTCGAGCAGCTCTTCGGTACTCCGATGCAACCGGGCGTCGCCGGCATGGCAAGTGCCGCCGGGTTGGAAACGTGGGATGTCGCAACCATGGCCGAGCTCGGCGACGTGCTGCGCTGCATCGAAGAGGGGGCCTCGGGGAGCGCACCGACTGTGGTGCGAGTGGCATTGCCATCTCGCGAGGAGAACGCGGACTTGCACCGGGACCTGAACACGCGGATTGTCGAGGCCGTAGAGGCTGTGTTCGCCTGAGGCACTGCCGCTGGGTCTCCATCTCCCCCCGGGACGGAGCACTGGTGCTTCGCCGGGCATGCGAAACTGTCCGGGTGCCGTCGCTGTCAGCCGATCTCACTTTTCGCGGGCTGGTCCACCAGGTGACCGACGAGAACCTGCTCCGACGCCTCGACAGCGAGCAGCTGACCGCGTACATAGGTTTCGACCCGACCGCGGACAGCCTCCACGTCGGGCACCTGGTGCAGGTGCTGTTGTTGGGGCGCCTGCAGCGAGCGGGGCATCGGGTACTCGGCGTTGCCGGTGGCGCGACGGGTCTCATAGGAGATCCGAGCGGACGAGCATCGGAGCGCCGGCTCCTCGGGCCGGACGAGCTCCGCTCCAACCTCGAGTCGATCCGCAAGCAGCTCGAGGCGCTGCTCGATTCGTTCCCGATGCCCGCTCCGAGTGGCAGCGCCCCCGGCGGCACCACAGCAAGCGAGAGCCCCGCCCGGGTGGTCCTCCTGGACAATGCCGAGTGGCTGGGAGAGCTGCGCTTGATCGACTTCCTGCGCGACGTTGGCAAGCATTTCGGGGTGGGCGAGATGATCGCGAAGGAGTCCGTTCGCTCACGCCTCTCGAGGGCAGGCTCGGGCGTGTCGTTCACGGAGCTCGCGTACATGCTCCTGCAGGCCTACGACTTCCTGCACCTGCACGACGCGTATGGGTGCAAGCTCCAGTTGGGTGCGAGCGACCAGTGGGGCAACATCACGGTGGGCATGGAGCTGGTCCGCAAGCTACGGGGCGTGCAGGTGTTCGGGCTTACCACCCCGCTCGTCTTGAAGGCCGACGGGGAGAAGTTCGGCAAGTCGGCCACCGGCACCGTCTGGCTCGACCCCGCGAAGACGAGCCCGTACCGGCTGTACCAGTTCCTGGTGCGCGCCGAGGACGCTGTGGTCGGCTCGTACCTGCGCCGGCTCACCTTCCTCTCTCACGAGGAGATCCTGGCGCTCGACGCTGAGACGGCGGCGCATCCCGAGCGGCGCGAGGCCCAGCGGGCCCTGGCCAGGCATGTCTGCACTCTCGTCCACGGCTTGGCCGAGACGGAGCGGGCGGAGAGGGCCGCGGCGGCGCTCTTCAGCGAGGCGATCGCAGACCTCGACGAGGCGATGCTGGTGGAGATCTGCTCGGAGGCGCCGGCGACTGATCTTCCGCGGAGCCTTCTCGAGCCTCCGGGGGCGAGCGTTGCCGACTTGCTGGCCCGCTCGGGGCTTGCCAGCTCCAAGACAAGAGCGCGGAGCATTCTCGCCCAGGGTGGCGCGTCGGTGAACAACGTCCGAGTGAGCGACCCGGACGCGTTGGTGTCGATTTCGGACCTGCTCTGTGACCGATACGTGGTGCTTAGACGTGGCAGGCGCGATTACCACCTGGTGCGGTTCGGGTAAGGGCGTCGGGCGCGGTGTTGTTCGTCGTGGTCTCCCTGGTCATGGTCATTGCCATGATCGGCCTCGGAGCGGCTGGGCTGTTCGTGCCCGCGCGCCGGCGTGCCGGCGTTGCGCGCCGGGGGCCACTTGGAGCGCGACCCGGTGCCCGGCAGGGTGCCTTCAGGGCCGATGCTTCCGAGCCTCGCTCCTCCGAGCGGGACGGAGGCTCCTCCCAGCATGGAGGCGGCTCCGCAAGTGTCAGGGTGATCGGCACGTCGCGCCGCATCGAGGAGGAGGGGGAAGGGGAGGGGTGACCACCCCCTTGTCAATGCCTCACAGGCGGAGGAAGGCGGGGTCTCCCAGGCATAGGAAGGCGGGCGTGCCCTCGATGCGGGCTGCGCGGCGGGCAGGTATGCCGGCAGCACGGGTCGCGTTGCCGGTCGCGTTGCCGGTCGCGTTGCCAGTCGCGTTGCCAGTTGTGCTGCCGGCTCTGCTAGCGGTTGTGCTGGCAGCTGCGCTTGCCGCATGTGCGGGACCCGACCAGACTGGCACTGTCTCGCAGCGGGTCTCCTCGTGGGTGACCTCGACAGGTCTGGTCGCGGAGGCGGCCGGCCTGAGAGCGGACATCTCCAGGGTCGGCACCGTGCTCGAGCGCCACGACGCGGGGGCTCTCCATGCCGACTGCGCCGTGCTGAGCCAGGACGCAGAGGCAGCCCACCAGAACTTGCCGGCACCTGACGGCGAGCTCACGAACTTCCTCGACGAGGCGTACCGCCAGGCCTTCGACGCCGCGGGCTTCTGCTACGGAGCTGCCCGTGACTCGAGGCTGGCTGCCGCGTTCCAGCGCTCCGCCCGAGAGGCGGAGGCGTACCTGAGCAGGGGCCTCGTCCGTGCCAGGGCTCTCGAGGGTAGGCCATAGCGTTGCGCCTGGGCTCGCTCGACCCCATGGTTGAGGCCAGGGGCTCGAGCTCGCCGTCTTGGTCAGTGGCCCGGTCCGGTCGTGGTTTCAGCTTCGAATGGCTGACCCGTGTGTTCGCAGATCACACGAAAGTCCCGATCGAAGAACCAGGTGACCACTTCGGCACCCGCCAACTCTCCGGTCGCGGCGATCAAGTAGTCGACTGCCGGGCGGCGGTGATTCCCTCGAGAACGTCCAGCCAGCTCGCGCTGGACATCGAGCGCTCGTCGTGCGGTCGCATCGTCGAGTTCGAGCCAGCGAAGCGGCCCCAACAGACGATTGAACAGCTCCTCGTATTGATCTGCGGATTCCGCTCGGTGCATGACCTCGAGAGCGACCGGTACGCACGTCGCGATCTCGTCGCGTTCCAGCCGCTCCGCCAGCTTCTCCTGGATGTCCGGACGCGACCTCTTGTTGGCCCACGCCCAGATCGAGGAATCGGCGAGGTAGACGGGCACGAGTCAAACCAAACGTGTGCGTCGGAGCTCAGGCAGGTCCTCTGGCTCGACGACACCGAGGTTTCCCCGGCGCACCAGGGCGGCGGCCCGACGAAGAGCGGCAACCCGGTTGACCTCGTGCAGCGCTCTGTTCACGGTCTCCCTGGTCGTCTTCGTGCCGAGAATCTCTCGCGCGCGACGCAACTCTTCCAAATCGAGAACCAGCGTCGTCCGCTGATCGTTCTCTGAAGGGCAACTCTTGGCCATAACAGTGAGTATATCTCTGTTCAACTGGTTTCTATGCCGCGATCATGCTACTGGGTATGCTTACGAATCGGGATATTCGGCATCACCTACGATCAGGAGGTTCGAACCAGGTTCGTGAGCGTCGAGCCAGAAGGCTTCAGCTGCTCGCCCCACCGAGATGGCCGGGACGGCCCCGGGTGGTGCTCCGAAGAAGGAGGTCGCCCGGGGCTGGGCAGTCGGGGCTGGGCAGTCGGGGCTGGGCAGTAAAGGGGCATCCGTTCTTCCTGCTCCAGGCGGATGCGCGCCCGGCGGCGGGCAAGCCGGTATGGTCTGAGTGTGACCTTCAGCGTCGAGACTCCCGCTTACGCTGGTCCATTCGACGTGCTCGCGCGTCTCGTCGCGGAGCACAAGGTCGACATCTACGACGTTCCCCTAGGCGAGGTCGTCGACGCCTTCGTGTCCCATCTCGCGGCGTTGCCAACCGACGACGTGTCGGAGTTCTTGCTCGTGGCGGCCGTGCTAGTCGAGCTCAAGTCGCGCAAGCTCCTGCCCGGGCGTGGGGAGGTCGAAGACGAGGAGGAGCTCGTAGGCCTGGAGGAGCGCGACAAGCTTCTCGGGCGCATGCTCGAGCTGCACGCCTACGTCGCTGCGGCGGAGCTGATCGCGCGCATGCTCGACAGGGCTGCGCGCTCGGTGCCGCGGACCGCTGGGCTCGACGAGAGGTTTCTGCTGCTCGCGCCCGACCTGCTCGCGAGTATTTCGCCCGACGATCTAGCAGCGGCGTACCGGAGGGCGTGCGCGCCGAGGCCGGAGCCGGTGGTTGGCCTGGATCACGTCACGGTCGAGGCGGTCACGGTCTCCGAGGCGGTCGCAGAGCTCGAGGAAGGCCTTCCGGCCCGGGGGCGGGCCACATTTCGCGAGCTGACCGCTCATTGCCGTACCCGCATGGAGGTCATAGTTCGTTTCCTCGCGCTGCTCGAGCTCTGCAAGCGCGGCCGCGTGGACATCGAGCAGGCTCTCACCTTCGGCGACCTCCATGTGAGGTGGTTGGGTGGCTCTCCCGGCGAGCCCGAGGTGATCGAGCGGAGCTCGTCCTACGGCGAGCCGTTCGTCTTGTCCGCGCCCTTTCCCCGGTCCGTGCCCGTGGAGGAGTACGACGGCTAGTGGTCTGTCTCGCAAATAGCGTGACGTTGGCCGCCGAGCCAGGGGCGTCATCTGGCAAGGCCGAGGACGAAGGCGTAGCTGTAGCTACGTCGAGGACGAGAACGCCGCCAGGGGCGTCATCTGGCCGGCGGGAACCCAAGATCATTTGCGAGACGGACCACTAGTGGCTCGCCCGATCGAGCATCGTGCCGTGGAAGCCGTCTTGCTGTCGGCAGTCGAGCCGGTCACCCCCGGTTTCCTCGGGGAGCTCCTCGAGTTGCCCGCAGAACGCGTCGAGGCAATTTGCGACGAGCTCGCAGCGGCGTACGACTCAGAGGGACACGGGTTCGTCCTCGCCCGCGTGGCGGGAGGCTACCGCTTCCAGACCCATCCGGACATGGCACCGTTCGTGGAGCGTTTCGCCCTGGAAGGAGTCTCCTCGCGGCTCTCGTCGGCTGCGCTGGAGACCCTTGCCATAATCGCCTATCGCCAGCCGGTGTCGCGAGCGCAGATCGCGGCCCTTCGGGGAGTGAACGTGGACGGGGTCGTCCGCATGCTCGCGGGGCGAGGCTATATAGAGCCCGTGGGCCATGCAGAGGGTGCCGGAGCGCCACTCCTCTATGCCACGACGTCGCTCTTCCTCGAGAAGCTCGGCATCGACTCTCTAGCAGCACTGCCGCCGGTGGGGGACCTCCTACCTGGTGCCGATGAGATGGCTGCCATGGAGGAGAGCCTGCGGGGGGAGGGCCCGCACTGATCCCCGAGGTGGGAGGCGGGCCGCTTGGAGCCGGTCCTCCGGGCGAGCGGCTGCAGAAGGTCATGGCACGAGCCGGGCTGGGCAGCCGGCGAGCATGCGAGGAGCTCCTGCGAGCCGGTCGTGTTCGCGTGAACGGCGAGCCTGCAGTGCTGGGTCAGCGTGTGGATACCCTCACTGACTCGGTGAGCGTGGACGGCGCGCCGCTGCCGATCAGGCCCGGCCTGGTCCATTATCTGGTCAACAAGCCCGCAGGGGTGGTGGTGACAGTGCGTGACCCGGAGGGCCGGCCCACGGTCGTAGACCTGGTTCCGCGTCTACCTCGCGTGTTCCCCGTGGGACGCCTCGATGCCGACAGCGAGGGCCTCATCATATTGACCAACGACGGCGATCTCGCCCAGCTGCTTGCTCATCCGTCGCACGGGGTGGAGAAGGAGTACCTGGTGCAGGTAACAGGCCGGCCGCGCCCGGCGGCGCTGCGCCGCCTACGCGAAGGGGTGCTCCTCGACGACGGTCCCAGCGCGCCCGCCAGAGTGAGCGTTGCCGGAGATGCTCTCTTGCGGATCGTCGTTCACGAGGGACGCAACCGGCAGGTCCGGCGCATGTGCGAGGCTGTCGGGCATCCGGTGACAAGGCTCGTCCGGACTCGCATCGGACCGCTGACGGACCCCAAGCTCCCCCCGGGGTGCTGGAGGGAGCTCAGCGCCGGTGAGGTCCGCTCGCTCGCCGGCGTCGCCACCCCCTCGCGTCCTGGTTAGCATGCAGCTGCGATGTCACAGACCGTCAGGGCGCTCAGGGGCGCCACAACCGTGGAGAACGACACCGTCGAAGAGGTGACCGAGAGCATGCACGAGCTGCTCGCGGCCATGCTCGAGCGCAATGGCGTCACCAAGGACGACCTGGTGAGCATCATCTTCACCGCCACAGGTGACGTGGTGTCGATGTTCCCGGCTGCTGCCGCGCGCTCGATGGGCCTTGGCGACGTGCCGCTACTGTGCGCGAGAGAGCTCGACGTGGCCGGCTCCGTGCCGCGCTGCTTGCGCGTCCTCATCCACCTCATGACCGACCGAAGCCGCGACCAGATGGTGCACGTTTACCTGCGCGGTGCCCGCAGCCTGCGTGACGACCTGCCGGGATGAACGGCGAGCAGGGATCCGAGAGCGACTCGCCCGAGGCCGTACCGGTGCGAGCCCGGCGGGCCGCAGTGGTGGGCACCGGGCTCATCGGGGGGTCCATCGGCATGGCACTCCGGGCCAGAGGATGGCATGTGACGGGTCGCGACGCGAACCCCGAGAGCGCAGAGCGCGCGCTCCAGGCGGGGGCGCTCGACGCGATCGGATGCGACCCGGATGCCGAAGTCACTTTCGTCGCCACTCCGGTGGGTGCCGTGGCTGCCGAGGCGAGGAGTGTGCTCGACCAGGCGGGGCTCGCCGCCGATGCCGTGGTTACCGACGTGGCCGGGGTGAAGGTGCCCGTGGTCGCCCAGGTGGACGACCCTCGCTTCGTCGGCGGCCACCCTATGGCCGGTTCCGAGCAGACCGGCATCGATGGCGCGGACGCCGAGCTCTTCTCGGGTGCGACCTGGGTGCTCACCCCGGTCGCTGGCACCGACCCGGATGCGTACGCGCTCCTGCGGAGCGTCGTCGCCATGGTTGGCGCTGAGGTGGTGGCGCTGTCCCCAGGCCAGCACGACGCCCTGGTGGCTGTCGTATCCCATGTTCCGCACCTGGCCGCCGCCACGCTCATGAACCTGGCAGAGCGGGTGTCGACGGAGCACGCCGCGCTGTTGCGGCTGGCTGCCGGCGGCTTTCGCGACATGACGAGGGTCGCGGCAGGAGAGCCTTCGATATGGCCGGATGTGTGCATTGCCAACTCCGCTGCCATAGTGGCAACCCTCGACGCTCTGGTCGCGGACTTGGAGGAAGTGCGTTCCCGCGTGGCTCGGCAGGACAGGGCGGGCCTGTTTGCCATGCTCGGGCAGGCCGCGAGCGCGCGCCGGGTGCTCCCGGCAAGCGCGGGCACGCCCGACGAGCTGGCCGAGGTTCGCGTGCCGGTCCCGGACCGTCCCGGCGTCATAGCGGAGATCACGACCATGGCGGGAGACATGGGTGTCAACATCTTCGACCTCGAGATAGCCCACTCCGTAGAGGGCGACCGAGGGGTGATGGTGCTCGTCGTCGACTCGCGCGATGCGGAGTCGCTGCATGACGCTCTGGCGGCGCGGGGATTCCGTCCGACGGCTGGTTTCCTGGAGCGACCGTGATCCTGAGCGACTACCTGGAGCTGGCGGGAGGAAGGCCACTTGTCGGCAGCGTCAGGGTGCCGGGGGACAAGTCGATCTCCCACCGGGCGTTGATGCTGGCAGCCCTCGCGGAGGGGGAGTCCGTGCTCCGGGGCCTGTCGCCCGGCGAGGACGTGCGCCGCAGTGCCGTGGCTATGGAGGCCCTGGGCTCGGAGATTCGAGCTGGAGGCACTGCTCAGCCGGCGGCAACTGCCCGAACCGGAGGCGCTCTCGAGGTCGTTCGCGAGGTTGAGGATGCAGCGGGCATCCCGGACGAGAGCTTTGCTTACGAGCTGAGAGTTCTGGGCGGCCCCGACCGCCTGCACGCTCCAGACGAGCCCCTCTACGCCGGCAACTCCGGAACCACCATGCGCTTGGTCGCAGGCATTGTGGCGAGCCTGCCATGGGTGGTGGAGCTGGGAGGCGACGAATCGCTGTCCACGCGCCCGATGGATCGGATAGCGGAGCCCCTCGGAGCGATGGGGGCCAGGGTCGAGGGGAGGGGGCTGCGCTGCCTGCCGCCGATCATCGTCCGGGGGCCGGCGCCCGGGGCAAGCCTTCGCGGCGTCGACTATTCGCCGCCGGTGCCGAGCGCCCAGGTGAAGTCGGCAGTGCTCTTGGCGGGTCTCGGTGCGGCAGGAGAGACAGTGGTGCGCGAGCGTGTTCGGACCCGTGTCCACACCGAGGAGCTGCTTGGCCTCGCCGGAGCGGATATCTCAGCTTCGCAGGAGGGGGAGGAGTGGGTCGTCCGTGTACGTCTATCCGCGCTCTCGCCCTTCGACCTCACCGTGCCGGGGGATCCCTCGCAGGCTGCGTTCTGGGCAGTTGCCGGCTCGATAGTCCCCGGCAGCGAGCTCGTCGTGGAGAGCTTCTACGCCGGGCCGGAGCGAAACGGGTTCCTTGGAGTCCTCGAGCGAATGGGCGCCGATCTGGAAGTCGTGCCGGCCGGCCAGGGGGCAGGAAATGCTGGAGGCGAGGGGGATACCGGGTCCGGCGTGCGGCTCCGGGTTCGCGCCTCGCACCTCGTAGGCACCGAGGTCCACGGGTCGGAGATTCCCGGCCTGGACGAGGTTCCCGCGCTGGCGGTCGCGGCCGCGCTGGCAGAGGGTAGGACGGCATTCAGGGACGTGGGCGAGCTGAGGGTGAAGGAGTCTGATCGCCTGGCTGGCAGCGCCCGACTTGCAAGTCTCCTAGGCGGCGAGGCCGAGGTGCTGGGCGACGATCTGGTCATCGAGGGTATTGGTACGAAGGGTGCTGCAACGACCCCTCGGGCATTCAGGATCGACGCGCTGGGAGACCACCGCGTTGCCATGGCGGCAGCCGTGGGAGCGCTGGCGGTACCGGGTGGCACCTGCAGAATAGACGGGTGGTCGGCGGTCGCGACCAGCTACCCTGGGTTCGGCGCGGAGTTGGGGCGGCTCAGGGGATCCTGACCCGGTTCGGGCAGCGATACGGCGGCTGCTCGCGGTGCTCTGGGCACGCAGGGTTGGCAGGCAGGTGACTGGCAGAGGTGATTGAGGCAGGTGACTGGCAGAGGTGATTGGCAGAGGTGCTTGGCAGAGGTGATTGGCAGAGGTGACGAGAAGCGATGACGAGGAAGTGGCCGAAACCTGTCGTGGCGATAGACGGACCCGCAGGAGCCGGGAAGTCCACCTTGGCGCGGGCACTCGCCGAGCGATTGGGGTCCCGCGCTCTCGACACAGGGGCCATGTACCGCGCAGTTGCCTGGTCGGCGCTGGAGCGGGGGATCGGCCCCGAGGACCTCGAAGATGTCGGCAAGCTTGCGAGCAGCCTGAAGATGTGCCTCGGGGATCGGGTGCTCGTGGACGGTGAGGACGTGACGTCGGCGATCAGGACACCCGAGGTCGACTGGGCGGTGTCGCTCGTGGCAGCCAACCCGCTTGTCAGGCGTGTCCTCGTGGATCGCCAGCGGGTCTGGGTGGACGAGCACGGCGGCGGCGTCGTGGAGGGGCGGGATATCGGGACGGTGGTGCTGCCAGACGCAGACCTGAAGGTGTACCTGACGGCGGACCTCACCGAGCGGGCCAGGCGAAGGGCTGCAGAGGCGGGCTCGGGCGGGGATGCACGAGCCGAGCAGCTCTCGAGGCGCGACGCGCTGGATGCCCAGCGTGGGGACTCGCCGCTTCCGAGCGCCGGCGAGGCGGCCAAGGACGCGCTGGTGATCGACTCGACGAAGTGGCGCGCCGAGGAGGTCGTCGAAGCAGTCGTGAAAGCACTTCGGGCAAGGCTGTGATCGAGAAGGCGGGAGGGACGCGACGGTGACTGCCAACGGGCAGCCAGCGCTTCCGGGCGTCGCGAGAAGCGGTATATCGGCGGTGCTCTACCGCCTCCTCCGGCAAGTCGCGCACATGGTCAACAGGACATACTGGCGCGTGGCGGCTGAGGGGGCCGAGTCCGTGCCGGTTGACGGTCCCGTCATCCTGGCCCCGGTGCATCGCAGTTTCATCGACTTCTTCCTGGTCTCCGAGGTCACCCGCCGGCCTATCGCGTTTATGGCAAAGGACAACCTCTGGCGCTCCCGACTCGGGGGAAAGGTGCTCGAATGGCTCGGGGCCTTCCCCGTGAACCGCTCCGGACCGGATCGCGGCGCGCTCGCCCGTGCCGAGGCAGTGCTCCAGTCCGGCGGGGTCCTGGTGGTTTTCCCCGAGGGCACCCGGCGCAGCGGGCCGGTGGTCGAGGATCTCCATGAGGGTGCGGTATTCCTGGCAGCGAGGACCGGGGCGCCCATAGTGCCGATCGGCATCGGCGGTAGCGAGGATGCGATGCCCAAGGGGTCGAAGCTGCTCAAGCCGGCGAGGATCGCACTGGTGGTGGGAGAGCCGATCCGTCCTCCCGAGGTCGGAGACGCCAAGCGGGTGTCGCGCCACCAGCTGCGCCAAGGCGGCGAACAGCTCCGGGCAGAGCTCCAGCGCCTTTTCGACATCGCCGGGCGGCGGGCCGCCGACTACGCCTCGAGCGCGCCTCGAGCTCGGTAGCCGCCATGCCCCGCTTCGCGTTGAGCGCCCTCGGAGTGGACCGCCCCGGGATAGTCGCCGCCCTGAGCGGCGCGCTCGCTGAGCGCGGCTGCAACCTCGAGGACTCGACGATGACCGTGCTCAGAGGGCACTTCGCGGTCTTGCTGGTGCTCGGGGCTCCTGAGGGAGAGACGGCCAGCTCTCTGGAGGAGTCCCTGGCGGGCCCGGCGGCCTCCTTCGACCTCGTGGTCTCGGTGAGGCCCCTTGCGGACCTCGGCACGGCGGGATCTTTCGGGGGCCCCCCTCCTCAGGCAGTTCCCGGCACGGGTAGGGGTGAGACCTGGACGGTGTCCGTGCACGGAGCGGACCATCCCGGAATCGTGCACGGGATCGCGACGGCGATCGCCGATGCGGGGGGCAACATATCGGATCTCTCGACGCACCTGGTGGGAGAGCAGTCTTCCCCCGTGTACGCCATGGTGATGCAGGTTGGGTTCGAGGCGGGTGCTGGGAGCGAAGCGCTCGCCCGTGTGCGAATTGCGGCCGAGGATCTCGGGGTCAGCTGTCACATCAGGCTGCATGATCCCGAGGTTCTCTGATCTGCCGTGGTGGTCAGGAGCGTCCTTTCCATACCTGCCCCGGTCCTCGG
Organism: Actinomycetes bacterium; assembly: GCA_021801525.1. Classification (GTDB taxonomy): domain Bacteria; phylum Actinomycetota; class Acidimicrobiia; order Acidimicrobiales; family JAJYXR01; genus JAJYXW01. Next base: position 33,973 of record JAJYXW010000034.1, on the reverse strand, counting down.
TACGCGAGCCGCGCCGGTCGGCCGTGTGGGTGAGCAGGAGATCGCGCTAGCGCGGGACCTCGTCGACACGATGCGAGCCTCGCCGGCGTGCGTCGGCTTGGCAGCGCCCCAGATCGGAGTGAGCCTGCGGGCGTTCGTGGTCGACGTGACCGGGCACAAAAAGGCGCGCTCGTGCCACGGGTTGGTGGTGATGTTCGATCCCGAGGTCATGGCAGCCTCCGATCCCGAGAGCGCGCGCGAAGGATGCATGAGCGTGCCGGATCTGACCGGGGACGTGGAGCGTGCTGCCAAGGTGTTACTGGGCGGGATCGGGATCGACGGCCGCCGCCTGGAGCTGGAGGCCGACGCGTTCGAGGCAAGGGCGCTCCAGCACGAGATCGACCACCTGGACGGTCTGGTTTTCCTCGACCGGGTTCCCGGCCCAGCTAACGTCTACCCGAGAAAGGTGTACCGATGAGCGATTTCTCCAGTGCCGAGGAGCCGCCGGCGGGGGGACCAGCAGGCGGCCCTCCGAACAGCCCTCCGAACAGCCCTCCGAACAGCCCTCCGAACAGCCCGGCCCGGCTCTATTTCCGCCAGTTGCTGGCCGGGCGGGACTTCGCGGCCGGCGACGAGATCGCCCGCCAGATGGTCAACTTCTGCTACCTGATCGGGGACCGGGTTGCGGGTGAGGCGCTGCTCGTGGACCCGGCATACGGCGTGCACGAGCTGATCGCCATAGCAGAGGCCGACGGCATGCGTATCTCCGGAGTGCTCGCCACCCACTACCACCCGGACCATGTCGGCGGGGACATGATGGGCTATACCATCGAAGGCGTGGCGCGCCTGCTCGAGGAGGTCTCGGTCCCGGTCCACGTTCAGCGAGACGAGGTTCCTTGGGTAGAGCGCACCACGGGACTGACGCGCGAGGACATCGTCCCACACGGCAGCGGGGACGTGGTGCGTGCGGGCGAGGTGGAGGTGGAGCTGGTCCACACGCCCGGGCACACTCCGGGCAGCCAGTGCTTCCATGTGGAGGGGCGTCTGGTGGCCGGCGACACGTTGTTCCTGGATGGATGTGGGCGTACGGACCTCCCAGGGGGGAGCCCAGAGCAGATGTACGAGTCGCTCACTACGCGCCTGGCGCGCTTCGGGGACGAGACCGTCCTCTACCCAGGACACCTCTACTCGCCGGAGCCCTTCGCTAAGCTTGGTGAGACCAGGCGGAGCAATTACGTGTTCAGGCTCGATACCCCCGAGCAGTGGCTCTCGGTATTCGGGCGCTAACGGGTGGAAGCTCCGTGCAGCGGGATGCCGGCCCGCCAATGAGCCTCGACCAGAACAGCCGCATTGTGGTCGTGGGCGCGTCGCTCGCCGGCACCCGTGCCGCTGAGGAGCTTCGCCGCGCGGGGTACACCGGGGACGTGGTGGTCATTGGCGCCGAGGCGCACGCGCCATACGACCGGCCACCGCTCTCGAAGCAGTTCCTGGCCGGGTCCTGGGGGCGCGAGAGGATCGAGCTCCGCCCCGCGCCCAGGTGGACCGAGCTCGGTATCGAGCTTCGCCTGGGCGAGCGGGCAAGGGGAGTAGACGTTGCCGCCCGGCGAGTCGCGATGGAGGGTGGAGAGCTGATCGGCTTCGACGGCCTAGTGCTCGCTCCAGGGGCAACGCCGAGGAAGCTCGATCTCGCTGCAGGCTTGTCGGGTGTCTTCGAGCTGCGCACCGTGGACGACGCCGAGGCGATTGTCGCGAGGATGGAGGCTGGAGCCACGCGGGTGGTGGTGGTCGGTGCAGGGTTCATAGGTTCGGAGGTGGCAGCCACCTGCCGGGCGCGTGGAGCAGAGGTCACCGTGGTCGAGGTGCTCGACGTGCCACTTGCACGGGTGCTCGGGGAGCAGATGGGGGGTATTTGCGGCGATCTCCACCGGCGCAACGGAGTGGAGCTCCTGGTAGGGACACGGGTGGAGAATCTGGAGGGTGACGCTTCGGGGGAGATCAGGCGCGTAGTGCTGAGCGGCGGTAGGTCTCTGGATGCGGACCTCGTGGTGGTGGGCGTGGGCGTCGTGCCTGAGACGGGGTGGTTGGCGGACTCGGGTCTGGAGATCTCGGACGGCCTGGTGGCAGATGCCGAGCTGTTCGTGGCCGACGGGATCGTGGTAGCCGGAGATGCGGCTCGATGGCTCGACCTCGGTCAGGGCGAGCACGTGAGGATCGAGCACTGGACCAACGCTGCCGAGCAGGGCGTGGTGGCTGCACGCAACTTGCTGGCCGGGAGGGGCAGGGGAGAGCCCTACGTTCCGGTGCCGTATTTCTGGTCCGACCAGTACGGCGTGAAGATCCAGGTGCTCGGCTACCCACGCCCCTCTGACGACGTGGAGATCGTCGAAGGATCGCTGGAGGAGGGTCGCTTCGTGGCTCTCTACGGTCGCGCCGGGCTCATGAGCGCGGCTCTCGGGTTCGGGATGCCCGGCAGGCTCATGGCTTACCGCAAGCTCCTCGAGGAGCGCGCGTCCATGCACGAGGCCATGATGCATGCTCGAGGTTCCTGACTCTGCCGGGCACGAGGTCCGGGCACGAGGTCCGGCCAGGAGGTCCGGCCAGGAGGAGGTGCACCGGAGGGCATGCGGCTCAGGTGCGCAGCAGCTCCGCGACTCTGAATGCGAGGTCGATCGCCTGGCGGGCGTTGAGGCGGGGGTCGCACGTGGTGGTGTAGCGCTCGTGGAGCTGGTCTTCCGCGATGTCGCCGATGCCGCCCAGGCATTCCGTGACGTCGTCGCCGGTCAGCTCGACGTGGAGCCCCCCGGGCCAGGTGCCCGAGTCGTGGTGCACCTCGAAGAAGCCGCGGATCTCGTCGACGATCTCGTCGAAGCGTCGTGTCTTGTGGCCGGAATCGCTCACGAAGGTGTTGCCGTGCATGGGGTCGCAGACCCAGACCACCGGATGCCCCGAGCCGGCCACGGCTTCGAGCAGACTGGGAAGGCGCTCGCGCACTTTGGCCGAGCCCATCCGGGTGATGAGAGTGAGACGTCCCGGGATGCGCGAAGGGTTGAGGCGCTCGCAGATGGCAAGCACCTCCTCGGGAGTGGCAGCGGGGCCGATCTTTGCTCCGACAGGGTTGTGCACTCCCGAGAGGAACTCGATGTGAGCTCCGTCCACCTGCCTGGTCCGCTCGCCTACCCAGAGCATGTGGGCAGAGCAGTCGTACCAGTCGCCGGTGAGCGAGTCGACGCGGGTAAGGGCTTCTTCGTAGCCGAGCAGCAGGGCCTCGTGGCTGGTGTTGAGCTCCACTTGGTGCAAGGCGGCCTCCGTGGTGAGGCCGATGCCGCAGGCCGCCATGAAGCGGAGCGCTCGGTCTATCTCACCGGCGATCTGCTCGTAGCGCCTGCCCTCCTCGGATGCGGCGACGAACTGCTGGGTCCAGGAGTGGACTTGGGAGAGGTCCGCGAAGCCCCCCTTCGTGAATGCCCTGAGCAGGTTGAGCGTCGAGGCCGATTGGTGGTAGGCGGCGAGCAGGCGCGATGGGTCCGGCGTGCGGGCCTGTTGGGTTGGCAGGTCGTCGTTCACCATGTGGCCCCTGAAGGCCGGTAACTCCACCCCGTCGACGACCTCCGTCGGCGATGACCGAGGTTTCGCGAACTGCCCGGCTATGCGTCCGATCTTCACGACAGGGAGACCCGCCCCATAGGTGAGCACTACCGCCATCTGAAGTATGACGCGCAGCTTGTCGCGGATGGAATCAGCGGAGAGCTCCGCGAAAGACTCCGAGCAGTCACCTGCTTGTAGGACGAAAGCCCGGCCTGACGCGGCCTCGCCGAGCGCCGCGGTGAGCCGCCGAGCCTCGCCGGCGAAGACGAGCGGGGGCATGCCGGAGAGCTCTTTCAGGACGTGGTCCAGCTCGGCATCGTCAGGCCAGTTGGGCTGCTGGGCGGCAGGCTTCTCGCGCCAGCTCGACGGGCTCCACGCAGGCGACCTGCCCTGCGAGGTGTAGGAGCCCTGCGACGTGGAGGAGCTTGTCGACGATGGCGGCACGGCACAAGCCTAGTGGCCCTCTCCCGGGACGCTCCACGTGCTCTCGCCGTTATGCTGCTTGGATGCCGTCTCGACCATTCCGTTTTGGTGTGCAGGTCTCGAGGGCGTCTTCTGCCTCCGCATGGAGGGATCTGGCGCGCAAGGTGGAGGACCTTGGCTACTCCTCCCTTCTCATGCCAGACCACCTCGACGAGCAGTGGTCGCCGCTCGTGTCGCTGGCTGTTGCCGCAGAGGCCACGAGCAAGCTGAGGGTGGGGACGCTCGTTCTCGGAAACGACTACCGGCATCCGGTAGTGGCGGCGAGGGAGCTCGCTACGCTTGACCTGTTCGCAGAGGGCCGCCTCGAGGCGGGCGTCGGTGCCGGGTGGATGGTGAGCGACTACGAGTCCTCGGGCATAGCGCTCGATCCACCCGGGACACGTGTCGATCGCCTGGCTGAGTCAGTCAGGGTGATGAAGGATCTCTGGCGCGATGGGCGCTGCGATTACCTGGGTCGGCATTACGAGGTGCGTGGTGCCACGGGCTACCCGCTTCCTCATCGTAGGCCGGGACCGCTCCTCGTCATAGGCGGAGGCAGCCGGCGCGTGCTGTCGCTCGCGGCACGCGAAGCGGACATCGTCGGAGTCAATCCGAGCCTCAGGGCGGGTGTGATCGGACCCGAAGCGATAGCGTCCGCAGTCGCTGGGGAGTACGACGAGCGCGTGCGGTGGGTGCGCGAGGCGGCTGGCGAGCGCTTCGGGGAGATCGAGCTGCAGTGCCTCACCTTCTTCGTCCACGTGGGAGAAGGAGCAGACGACGTGGTGGCGAAGCTGGCTCCTGCGTTCGGTATGTCACCCGAGGAGGCCGCCACGGTGCCACTTGCCCTCGCAGGGACGGTTTCCGAGCTGGCTGATGTGCTGCGTGCTCGGCGCGAGAGGTGGGGGTTCAGCTACTGGGTGCTCCACGAGGGGGAGATGGAGGCATTTGCTCCCGTCGTCGCACTCTTGGCCGGCACCTGAGCGCTCGTGGGATCGTCGAAGCTGCGGAGGATCGGCATCTTCGGGGGGACCTTCGACCCGGTCCACATCGGGCACCTGGCTGCTGCTCTGGATGTGCGCCACGCCCTCGGATTGGACCAGATCCTCCTGGTGGTGGCCAACGAGCCCTGGCAGAAGGTCGGGATGCGCGAGCTCTCACCCGCAGAGGACCGTCTCGCCGTGGTGGAGTCGGCAGTGGCGGGCATAGAGGGAGTGGAAGCCTGCCGGGTCGAGATCGACCGGGGAGGCCCGAGCTATACGGTCGACACGGTGGAGGAGCTGCGCGCCGCCATGCCGGGGACCGATATGTTCTTGATCGTAGGGAGCGACGTGGCGAGGGACCTTGGCAGCTGGGAGCGCGTGGATGAGCTTGCACGCATGGTGACCCTGGTGGTGATGAAGCGGGCGGGTGCCGGTGAGGTCGAGGATCCGCCGGGCTTCGAGGTGCTGAGGGTGAAGGTCCCGGCGATCGAGCTCTCCAGCAGCGAGATAAGGGAGCGGATAGCAAGGGGCCAGCCCGTGGACCTGCTCGTGCCCGAAGCTGCCATCCGTTGCATCCGCTCCCGCGCTATGTACGCTATGGGGAGATGACCGATACGTTGCCGCAGGGCGCTCGAAGTGCCGTCACAGTGGACGGTGTGCTGGGGTGCCCGAGAGTGCCGGCAGCATGCCTGGTCGCGGCGCGTGCTGCTGCCGGGAAGCTCGGCGAGTCGACGGTGGTGCTGGAGATGGGTGCCATGCTCGGGATCACTGACGCGTTCGTGGTGACGAACGGGCGTAGCTCCCGCCAGGTCCGCAGCATCGTCGAAGAGGTGGAGCGTCAGGTGAAGGAATCGGGCGGCCCTGGGCCTTCTAGCATCGAAGGGCTCGATGACTACGCATGGGTGCTTATGGACTACGGGGATTTCCTCGTCCACGTGTTCACACCCGAAGCACGGGAGCTGTACGACCTCGAGCGCCTCTGGGCGGACGCGCCCCGAGTGCCATGGACCGCCTAGCGGCCGTTCAGGGTCCGCTCTAGAGACAGCTCAGGGTGCCAGCCCGGCGTATTGAGCACGGGTGAGAGGTCCGGGTGTCTCGGCGCCGTTTGCCACTGGCACCTCGATCGGCGTCCCCGCGAGGTCGAACTTCACTGCGTGGACCCCAGGCACTGAGGTGGCGCTGAACACGATCTGGGCTATGGCCTCGATCTGCGTCTGGCCCACGAGCTGGCCGAAGGCGTTGCCGAGATCTATCGTCGCGGTCCCCGCCGCCTCGGACACCGAGAGGATCCGGGCTCCCGAAGGTATCGCACTTTCCAAACCGCTCGATGCCTCGGGATTGGTGGGACCCGCCAGTAGCGCCACGAGGACTGCCGACAGGGGAGCGGGAAAAGCCACGTCGCGAGTCACCGGAGCCAGATGGCCGTCGGGAGCCACCAGGTAGACCTGGACAGGCACCTCCACCGGTGCCGGCGGAACAGTAGCAGAGGGGGTGGAGGGAGCGAGCAGGCTGAACGGCACTGCCGAGCGAGCTATTGGCACGGGCTTGGCCTGCGTGGGCACGCCGCAGGCGGCGAGCAAGGCGATCGCTGCCACGGCCGCTATCGAGGGAGCCTTCGAGCAGAGCGTCCTCATCGCCGGGGGACCTCGCGGCCGCTTGGCGCATTGTCCGCATTGTCGTTGGCGGCCCGGACTGGCTCGTCGGCGAGGGGGAGCTCCACGACGAAGCGGTTCTCTCCGTCGCGAGCTTCGACGAACACCCGGCCGCCGTGCATCTTGACATGCTCCGCCACGAGAGAGAGGCCCAGGCCCGAGCCCTGGGTTTCTCCACGGCGTCCTGATAGGGTGCCACGGTAGAAGCGCTCGAATATCCGGCTCCTGTCCTCCTCGGCGACACCGGGGCCGCGATCGGCCACCACGAGTCGGACGCGTCCGGCGGAATGCTCCGCCGCAAAGCGGGTGACGCCTCCTGCGTACTGAGCGGCGTTGTCCACGAGGTTGGCGGCCACGCGCTCCATCCTCCTCTTGTCCACCCGCACGCGCCTGTCAGCCACTGCTGGGTCGAGCACTGCAGGCACTCCCGCGCCACTCGAGGTGGCCAGGTGGACCACCAGCTCACCCACAGCCACCTCCTCGGTCGAGAGCTCCGCTGCCCCCGAGTCCACGCGGCTCATCTCGAGCAGGTCGGTGACCATCCTCCCGAAGCGCCTCAGCTCTGTTGCTATGAGCGCGAGCGCCTGGCTTGCACGGGAGGACAGCTCACCCGAGTGTGTCTCCAGGACCTCGAGCGAGGTGTTGAGGGTTGTGAGCGGGGAGCGAAGCTCGTGGCTGACGTCGGACGTGAAGCGGGCCTCGCGAGCGATCCGCTCGACGAGCGCATCGGCCATGTGGTTGAAGGACCTGGCCATCGGCTCGAGGTCCGAGTCGTCTGTAGGCAGGCGGGTGTCGAGACGGCCACCCGCTATGGCGACGGCTGCCTTGGACACCGTTCCGAGGGGTCTGAGCGCCCGGCCCGATAGCCATCGCCCGATGACGGCGCCGGCGATCGTCGTCACCAGCGCTGCGCCGGCGAGGGCCAGGGCGAGCACCCTGAGCGTACGGGCGACGCTCCCGAAGGAGAAGACCTCGAAATAAGCTGCGTCGACGCTCGGAACCGGGATGCCTACCGCCAGCTCGGGGGTGTTCGACAGGAGGAAGCTCTGGGTGGCGGCGGAGCCGCCCACGACTCCGGCACGCAGCAGGCGAGGCAGTGCCTGCTTCCCGATCGAGATCGAGGTGGCGAACCACTGGCCGCGCCGCTCGAGGACCGAGCGCGACCCGGGCAGGGTGTCGAGCGAGTCGAGCAGCTCGGGTATGCGGGGCGTGGGTGACCTGAGAGCGCTGCGGACGAGCGATGCGTTCACGTATGCCTGGTGGAGAGCAGACGTCTTTCGTTGCTGGATGATGACCTGGCGTGCGGCCAGGTAGGTGATTGCTCCCATCGATGCCGACAGGATCAGCGCTCCTAGGGCGAACGCGAGGGTCACGCGTGAGCGCAGGCCGAGGTGCGAAAAGCGCGAGCCCACCTCAGGGAGCTAGCTTGTACCCCATGCCACGTACCGTGAGGATGTGGGATGGATTGGCAGGGTCCGCCTCCACCTTGGTGCGGAGCCGGCGGACATGGACGTCCACGAGGCGCCCGTCTCCGAAGTAGTCGTAGCCCCAAACGCGATCGAGAAGCGACTCGCGAGATATCACCTTGCCGGGGCTCGCCGCGAGCTCGCACAGCAGGCGGAACTCGGTGCGCGTGCAGTGGACCTCCTGACCATCCCTGCGAACCGTCCCCTCCTCGGGCGCAACCTCCACATCGCCGAAGCGCAGGACCTCCGGGACGTCCTCTGCGAACTTCGAGCGGCGCAGCAACGCCCGGATGCGTGCGGCTAGCTCCTTGGCGACGAAGGGCTTGGTGACGTAGTCGTCGGCACCGGCCTCGAGCCCCGCGACGACGTCGTGGGTGTCGGTGCGGGCGGTGACCATGATGATGGGGACGGTGCTCATGCGGCGCAGCTCCCGGCAGCACTCGAAGCCGTCGCTGCCGGGGAGCATCAAGTCGAGGAGGACTACGTCGCTCGGCTGCTCGGCGAAGCGGTCGACGGCTTCCTCCGCGCTCGCCGCGTCGACCACCTCGTAGCCCTCGTCCTCGAAGGCCAGGCGCAGGGAGGTGCGTATACGCGCGTCGTCGTCTACGAGCATGATGCGATGACTCACGGCGGTACCTCCCGCTTCGTCCTGGGCGCTCCGCTCCCTATCAGGTGCCCATCCATATCTGCGTGGGCCAGACAGTGCCGACGATCATGCCGTACGCGGGCGCCCCCGAAGGGGTGGTCGGCCCGTTGAAGTTCTTCACCTGCGGACGGGCCACGACTGCCCATACGGCGCGGTCGGTCCAGAGGTAGGGGATGTCCTCGGCAAAGAGCTTGGACACCTCCTGGTAGGCAGCGGCGCGCACGGCCGGGTCGGTCGACTGCCGGCCCTTCTCCAGGGCCGCTTGCACGCGCGGGTCGGTATTGCGCGCCATGTTGATCGACAGGAACGACGACACCTCTGTAGGGCTCCAGAACGGGTAGTTGAGGTCGGGGTCCACGGCCGCGAACTGGCGCCAGAGGTAAGCATGAAAATGCTTGCCGAAGAGGGCGTCGTTGATGAACTGTGCCTGCTCGAACTGCGCGAGCGTCACTGTGATGCCCGCAGCCTTCAGCTGGTTCTGGAGGAACTCGGCCGCGCGTACCGTGGAGGCCGGCGTGGTGGAGCCGAGCGTTATGGCGACGGGCTTGCCCGTCGTGCGCTCGACTTCGGCGACGAGGGACTTGGCGGCCGCCAGGTCGTAGGAGGGATAGCCGGGGTCGACATAGTAGGGCGAGCCGGGCAGGAACGGGCTGTCGGTTGGCGCGTTGACGTTGATGTCGATCACGCTGGAGACGGCGTTACGGTCGATTGCCATCGCCATCGCTCGCCGCACGCGGATGTCGTCGAGTGGCGGCGACTGCATGTTCAACATGATGAAGTTCATGTCGGGCTCGCCGACCACTCCGTGTAGGTCGTCCACGTAGGCGTAGGAGTAGTTGTCGCGGAACTGCACGATCGCCTGCGGAGTCGCGGTGTGCATGATGTCGATGGTCCCGGCTTCGAGCGACTCGACGCGGGACTCGGCGCTCGGGATCGGTCGGTACTGGATGCGGTCCAGGTAGGGCATGGGGCTTCGCCAGTAGTGGGGATTGCGCGTTGCCGAGAAGTGGTCGTTCGGCACCCAGTCCTCGAACACGAATGGACCCGTGCCGACGGGATGGGTCGCGGCGTTCGGATTTGCGATCATGGACGGGGCGAGCACCCAGGCGAGCTGCCCGCCGATTCCTCCCGCGAGGTAGGCGGGGAAGGGTACCCACGGCTGGGTGAGCGACACCTCGAGGCTGAGGGGTCCCGTGGGAGCCACCTTGGCGATGAGGGACTTGACGAGCAGGCCGAGCTCTCCGGAGAGATAGTGCTCGATGCTCCCGACGACCGCCCGTGCGTCGCACGGCGTGCCATCGTGGAAGAGCACGCCCGGCCGCATCGTGATGGTCCACGACGAGTAGTCGGCGCTCGGCACGATGGACTGGGCCAGGTAGGGCTGGATGCTGCCGTCGGACGCCACGATAGCCAGGGGGTCGAACACGGTCCTCGCGTACATGATGCCGGCCTCGTCGAAGGTGTCGTTGGCAGGGTCGAAGCCCTCCTCCTCGGCGTCGGTGCCGAAGACGAGAGATCCTCCACGCACGGGTCTAGCGCTGGAGAGCCCCTTGCGCGCGAGGGCGGAGAGCCTGGTGGAGGAGCTCGAGGAGCAACTCGCGAGGAGCCCGCCCCCGGCGCCGCCGAGCACGAGGGCGCCTGCCAGGGCGCCTCCGGCGCCGAGGAAGTTCCTGCGGTCGAAGCGCTGTGCCACGTCGTCTCCTTACCTGGTTTGCCCGAAGTGTGCTGCCCGGAAGCGTGCTGTCCGGAGGTGTGCTGTCCGGAAGCGGAACCTGCACTGGGCAGGATACCTCTACGCGAGGCCTTGGGGTGGGTAGCGTTGCAGCATGAGCTGGGATCTCGAGGCGTACTCACGGAGGCTCGCAGGTCGCTCGCCGGCGACAACGCGGGCGTACACGAGTGATGTCGCCTCTTTCGTCGTCTGGTGCGGACGTGGCGGTATCGACTCCCCCGAGCACGTCGACCGCATGATCCTGAGGCGCTATCTCGCCTACCTGTCGACGCGGCGCTACAGCCGTGCGAGCATCGCTCGGAAGGCTGCGTCACTACGCTCGTACTTCGGCTGGGCGGCCCGCAGCGGCATGCTTGCAACCGACCCGGCTGCGCGTCTCAGGGCTCCCCAGGTGCGTCACCGGCTTCCGAAGGTCTTGGACGCCGACGACGTGTCACGCCTGATCGACGGCGGCCCAACGAAGCGCGGCCCAACGAAGCGCGGCCCAGTGAAGCGCGGCCCAGTGACTAGCGGCCCAGTGACTAGCGGCCCAGCGAAACGCAGCAGCCAGCTCGCGGCGGCAGCGGAGCTGAGGGACGTGGCGATCCTGGAGCTTCTCTACGGGTGCGGCCTTCGAGTGGCAGAGCTGTGCGCGCTGGATCGCTCGGACGTGGACCTCGACGCGAGGACCGTGACGGTGATTGGCAAGGGGAGCAAGGAGCGCCGGCTGCCCATGCACGCAAGGTGCGCTGCCGCACTTGCGGAGTGGCTCGAGGGCGGCCGCCAAGCCATGGTGCGCAGCGCCTCGCCGGTCGCGGCGGTTTTCCTCAACCGCCGCGGAATGCGGCTGGGCCCCCGCGACGTGCGCCGCGTGCTCGACAGGCGCTCGCCGGTGCCGACACACCCCCACGCGCTGCGCCACAGCTTTGCGACCCACATGCTCGACGGGGGTGCTGACCTGCGAGTTGTCCAGGAACTGCTGGGCCACACGAGTTTGCAGACGACACAGGTCTACACTCATGTGAGCAAGGAACGACTGCTCGCGGTGTACGAAGCTACGCATCCGCGAGCGCAGGGGTAAAGGTGAAGACCGCAGAAGCTAGCCCTACAGCCCGGCTATGGGAGGAGTACAAGCGCTCGGGCGAGCGCCGCCTACGCGATCAGCTGATCGTTCTCTACTCGCCCCTGGTCAAGTACGTGGCCGGCAGGGTCGCAGTGGGCCTCCCCCAGCATGTCGAGCAGGCTGACCTGGTGAGCTACGGCATCATCGGTCTGATCGACGCGATCGACCGCTACGACCCTTCGAGAGAGGTGAAGTTCGAGACCTACTCGATCCCTCGGATCCGCGGTGCGATCATTGACGAGCTGCGTGCCATCGACTGGGTTCCTCGCTCCGTTCGCGCCAAGGCAAGGGCGGTAGAGCAGGCCTATGCGAGCGTGGAAGCTTCGTTGCGCAGGACTCCGACGGACGAGGAGCTGGCTGCGGAGATGGGGATTCCTCTCTCCGAGCTGCAGGGCATTCTCCAGCAGATCTCCTTCGTGGGAGTCGCAGCTTTGGACGAGGTGTTCTCTCCCGGGGGAGACCATTCCGAGCGAACGACTCTGGGCGAGACCCTGGCGGACGCAGGGACGAGCCCACTTGCCGCCATAGAGGCCAAGGAGTCCAGGGAGGCCCTGGCGGGCGCGATCTCGCTGCTCGGAGAGAGGGAGCGGACGGTGTTGTCGCTCTATTACTACGAAGGTCTTACCTTGGCGGAGATCGGCCAGGTGCTCGGGGTCACCGAGAGCCGTGTCTGCCAGATACACACGAAGGCGGTCCTGCAGTTGCGCTCCAGGCTCAATGCGTCCCATGAGCTCGAGGTGGAAGCCAGGGGCGACAGGGGCAGGGCTTCGCAGCGGGCAGGCCATGGTTCGCAGCCCGGGAGCGAGGGAGCGCACGTGGCACCGGCCATCGGCTAACATCTCCGTGCTCCCCCGATCGGGGGGCACGGACATCAAAGCACTCGGGATCGTCCACGGTCGCCTGCAAGGCGTGAGACCCGGGGAAGCACAACCGATGGGAAGGAGAGCCTGAGTTGGCTGTCGTCACTACGCGGCAGCTCCTCGAGGCCGGCGTTCATTTCGGGCACCAGACGCGCCGCTGGAACCCGAAGATGCGCCGGTACATTCTCGGGGAGCGCAACGGCATTTACATCATCGACCTCAAGCAGACCCTGAAGGGTCTGGAGGAGGCCTATACCTTCGCCCGGGACCTGGCTGCCCGAGGGGGAACCGTCTTGTTCGTGGGGACGAAGAAGCAGACCCAGGGACCCGTCGCGACCTATGCGCGCGCGTGTGGCATGCCCTACGTGAACGAGCGCTGGCTGGGTGGGATGCTCACCAACTTCGCCACCATCTCGCTGCGGGTGAAGAAGCTGCAGGAGTACGAGGCGATGGAGCGCGCAGGTGACTTCGACGCCATGCCCAAGAAGGAGGCGCTTCGCCACACGCGCGAGCTCGCGAAACTGAGGCGCAACCTGGGCGGCATACGCGACTTGGTGCGCCTGCCGGACGCAGTTTTCGTGATCGACACGAAGAAGGAGCACATAGCGGTAACGGAGGCGAACAAGCTCGGTCTGCCGTTGGTGGCAGTGGTGGACACCAACTGCGACCCCGATGTCGTGACCTACGTCATCCCCGGCAACGACGACGCAATCCGTGCTGGCAGCCTGGTCTCCAGGGTGATGGCCGAAGCCGTGCTCGAGGGTCGTTTCATGGCCGAGAACGCCTCGAAGGTTGCAGCGTCCCCTCCTGTCCAGACTTCCGGCGCCACCTCGGCTGGCGAAGAGGGCGAGCTGAGCGCTCCGGCGGTCGGTGAAGCTCCGGCCACCTCGGCTGGCGAAGAGGGCGAGCTGAGCGCTCCGGCGGTCGGTGAAGCTCCGGCCACCTCGGCTGGCGAAGAGGGTTGATCTCTATGGCATCGTTTGGCGCCAAGGACGTTCAGGCCCTGCGAAGGGCCACGGGGGCAGGAATGCTCGACTCGAAGCGAGCTCTCGAGGAGGCGGAGGGAGACATGGAGGAGGCGGCCCGCCTGCTTCGTGTGCAAGGACTCGCGAGTGCCGCCAAGCGCTCGGGCCGCGAAGCCACCCAGGGAGCGGTAGCGCTGGGGGTGGAGGGGCCGGTGGCGACCCTCGTCGAGCTTCGTTGCGAGACGGACTTCGTGGCGAAATCCGTCGAGCTGCTCGAGCTCGCGCAGGAGCTGGCCGACCTTGCCGCAACCAAGGGCGAGGCCGCCCTGGAGGAACGTGCGGCAGCGATAGACGAGCTCGGGGCATCGCTGAAGGAGAACATCTCGCTCGGCACCGTCGTGCGCTTCGAGCTCGCCCCTGGCTCGGTGCTCGGGTCATACCTGCACATGCAAGCGGGGCGTGGAGTGAACGGCGTGCTCGTCGAGCTGGCAGGGGGCTCGGAGCAGCTGGCGCACGACGTCGCAGTACACATAGCCTTCGCCAAGCCCTCCTACCTCGACCAGGGGCAGGTCCCCGAGGCCGAGATCGCGGCGGAGCGTGCAACGCTCGAGGAGCTGAGCCGCAACGAGGGCAAGCCGGAGGCTGCTCTCGGGAAGATCGTGGACGGGCGGATGCAAGGGTGGTTCAAGGAGCGTTGCCTCTTGGACCAGGCGTACGTGAAGGACGAGAAGCGGACCGTGTCTACCTTGCTCGGTGCGGCCACGGTCGTGCGCTTCGCTCAAGTCGTAGTCGGCGGCTGAGACCCCTGCGCAGGGCCAGGGACCGTCGTGCCCTCTGAAGCGGGCGGTGCCCATCCGCCCGTTCCGGGCGGTGCCCATTCGCCCGTTCCGGGCGGTACCCATACGCCCGTTCCGGGCGGTACCCATACGCCCGTTCCGGGCGGTGCCCGGCGCCGGCTCGTCCTGAAGATGTCCGGAGAGGCGCTCGCGTCCCAGGCATCCGACGAGACCATCGACGGCCTGGTCGTGGAGAGGTTGGCCGGGGAGATCGCGTCCGCGTGCGAAGACCTGGATCTCGAGCTCGCGATCATGGTGGGCGGAGGGAACATCTGGCGTGGGTCCACCGGCGCAGGCCAGGGGATCGACCGGGCGACGTCGGACACCATGGGGATGCTGGCAACCGTGGTCAACGCCCTCGCGCTCCAGGACGCCATAGAACGGAGGGGCCATCCGACCCGCGTGCTCAGTGCGCTGCACATGGCTGAGGTCGCGGAGCCCTACATACGGCGCAGGGCAATACGCCACCTTCAGAAGGGCCGCGTGGTCATATTCGCGGCTGGGATGGGAAATCCCTATTTCACCACCGACACCTCGGCAGCGCTGCGCGCCGCTGAGATTGAAGCGGAGATGCTCCTGAAGGGCACGCACTCGGGTGTCGACGGCGTCTACAGCGCCGATCCGAAGGTGGATCCCGGGGCAGAGCGGCTCGACAGGCTCAGCTTCATGGACGTCGTCACGCGCGACCTGCGGATCATGGACCTCACCGCGGTCACCTTCTGCAAGGACAACGATCTGCCCGTCCTCGTCTTCGACGTGATGGGAGAGGGCAACCTGCGGCGCGCGCTTGCCGGCGATCAGATAGGTACGCTGATCTGGTGATGACTTCTCTTACGGCCGAAGCTGCCGGTTCGCACGGAGCGTTGTGATGGACGAGGAGCTCGTCGGTTTGGTGATCAGCGAGGCGCGCGAGCGGATGGAGAAGGCTGTGGAGCATACGCGCTCGGAGTTCGCCGCGGTAAGGACAGGCAGGGCGCAGAGCGCGCTCGTGGAGAAGCTGAAGGTCGACGCGTACGGCTCCGACGTGGAGCTCCGCCAGATCGCCGGCCTCAGCGTCCCCGAGGCTCGCCTTCTCGTCATATCGCCCTATGACAAAGCGCTACTGCCAGCGGTGGCAAAGGCGATCCAGGCATCTGACCTCGGGATCACGCCGTCGGACGACGGCCAGGTACTCCGCCTGGCGTTCCCGGCGCTCACGGAGGAGCGGCGCAAGGAGCTGGTGAAGGTGGTCAAGCACAAGGCTGAGGAAGGGCGCGTCGCGGTTCGGAACGTACGACGCTCTGCCCGCCATGACCTCGAGGTGATGGAGCACGACGGCGAGCTCTCGACCGACGAGCTCGAACGGATCGAGCGCGACCTCGACCACCTCACGCACGAGCATGTTGAGCGGATAGAGGAGCTCCTTGCGCACAAGGAAAAGGAGCTTCTCCAGAACTAACCGGGCGTCCGCGCCGTGCTCGAGCGCCGCACAGGCTCCGGCGGGCGCGCCTTTGGGCGCCAGCTGGCAAGATGGGGTGGACGCAGGCGCAGCCCTGGCGCCCGGCTGGGTGGAGACGACGTGGACGATCACGAGGAAACGGAGAATCACGAGGGAGCCGACGTGCCAGGCACTCCCGATGAGCCCCCTTCGGAGCCGACGCAGCGCGTCAGGATCATCGGTGCGACCCAGGTGGGGACCGTCGGAGGCGTGGTGGGAGGCGTTGCCGAGGGTGAGGTCGGCGACGCTGCCACTGGCGGGTCTGATGGCGGGTCTGCCACAGAGCGCTTCCAGTCAGGCGCGACTCTCTTCGACAGCGGCGAGCCGGTCATCGGCGATGGGGGCATTGGCGATGCGGCCATCGCGGATGCGGACAGCGGCGAGCCGGCTATCGGCGATGCGGGCAGCGGCGGAATAGAGCTGCCGCACTGGACGGACCCGCCAACGGGCCAAGTGCCCACCGTGCTCGACCGTCGTGCTGACGACGATGGTGACCCTCAGGGCTCACTTGACACGCCGCCCCCTGTATGGCGCGAGCACGACCACGACTGGGAGCAGGCAGCGTTCGAGCCGTCGCTTCTGGGCGAGGACGACGACACGGTGGGTGTAGGCGCGCTGGCCGACACGCCGGTAGAGGAGCGCCGACCCTGGGAGTTCGAGTCCCTCGACCCGACGCCCCCTCCGGATCCGCCCTGGGAAGGAGAACCGGGTGTGAGCGTGGAGAAGGCCGAGCCCGAGGCTCCGTGGGATCGGGCGGGAGCAGCCGACCGGGCGGATCAAGGAAGCCTGCCGGAGTCGGGGAGCGGTGGTGAGCAAGGCTCCGAGCTCGGCGTGGAACCGGACCGAGGCCCATACGGCAAGCCTGGAAGGGAGCCCGGTTCTGCCGGCTCCATGGGAGAGCTCCAAGGCGATGTTGCCTCCACACCGACTGAGGTCGCTGGTGTGGACCCTCGCACCGACGATCCCTGGGCTGCGCTCGGCGAGCCCGGCATCATCGAGGAGGGTCGCCGCAGAAGAGGCAGGAGGCGGACTCGTGCCGCTAGGAGCTCGAGAGGAGAGCGTGGTCCCGAGCAGCCGACGGCGGACTCCGACGAGCGCGGAAGGGGTGGTCGGCGCGCCGTAGGCGAGCCAGGAGAAGCTGCCGGAAAGCGAGACGTGCCGGTGGCCATCGTCACGGGCCTCGGTTTCGGTGCGCTGGCACTAGTGGCGTTTGCCCTCGGACCGGCCTGGAGCGTCGGTTTCCTCACTCTGGTGGTCACGGCGGCCGTGGCCGAGGGGTACGCCGCGCTGAGAAAGCGCAGGCTGCATCCCGCGACGCTGCCGGGTCTGCTTGCGACCGTGGCATTGATGCTGGCTGTGTATGCACGGGGACTTTCGGCGGCTCCGGTGGTCATTGCGTCGCTAGTCGTCGCGAGCTTCGTTTGGCACCTTGCCCGCCGCACGCGTGGTCAGGTCACCACGGGAGTGGGGGCGACCCTGCTCGTGTTCTTGTGGGTGGGCTTCCTCGGCTCGTTCGCAGCGCTGCTGGTTGCTCCGGGCCAGTTCCCGGACCGTCACGGAATAGCGTTCCTCCTTGGTGCGATCGTGGCCACCGTGGCCGCGGACACCGGAGCGCTGGCTGTGGGCCGCTGGATCGGCCGGCACCCGATGGCCCCGGTAGTGAGCCCCCACAAGACGTGGGAAGGACTGCTCGGGGGGTCTGCCGCTTCGGTCGTGGTGTCCGCACTCGTGACCGGCATGCTCCTGTCGCCCTGGACGCCTGGCACTGCCGCTGTGCTCGGAGTGGTCGTGGCGATTGTGGCACCGCTCGGAGACCTAGCGGAATCGCTGGTGAAACGAGAGCTCGGCCTGAAGGACATGGGCAGCCTGTTGCCAGGGCACGGAGGCCTCCTCGACAGGTTGGACGCGCTGCTCTTCGTGCTGCCAGCGACGTACTATCTGGTGAGACTGCTGAAGCTGGGCTGAGCAGGCGTGGCGCTCTCCCTGGCGCGACGAGCGACCCGAGGAGGACCAAGGAGGGTGATTTGGCGTCAAAGGTAGCCCTTGCCGGATCCACCGGGTCTATCGGCAACCAGGCCATAGACGTCGTGCATGGCGCTCCGGACAGGTTCGAGGTGGTGGCCCTTGCCGCTGGCAGCGACGTGTCCCGGCTCGCCGCACAGGCAAGGGACCTCCGGCCGTCGCTGGTGGTGATCGGGGATGCCAGCCTTGCCGGTGAGCTGGCCGAGCAGGTCCCGCGGGGGACGGAGGTCATGTCCGGGACCGAGGGCCTCGAAGCCCTGGCTCGCTCTGCTGACGTGGTGCTGAACGCCATCGTGGGCTTCGCCGGGCTGCCGGTCACCCTGGCTGCTCTCGTCGCGGGGCGGCGGCTGGCTCTGGCCAACAAGGAGTCGCTGATAGCGGCGGCGCCGCTGGTGAGCTCGGTTCGCAATGCAGCCGGTGGTGAGATCGTACCGGTGGACTCGGAGCACTGCGCCATCCACCAGTGCCTGCGTGCTTGTCGCGAGAGCGAGGTGGCAAGGCTGGTGATCACAGCAAGCGGGGGACCGTTCCGCGAGCTGAGCCAGGACGAGCTAGCTCACGTGGGCCTTGGCGATGCTCTGGCTCACCCCACCTGGGACATGGGCCCGAAGATCACAGTCGACTCCTCGACCTTGATGAACAAGGGGCTCGAGGTCATCGAGGCGCACGAGCTCTTCGGTCTGCCCTACGACAGGATCGAGGTCGTGGTACATCCCCAGTCGATCGTCCACTCGATGGTGGAGATGACGGACGGGTCGACCATCGCCCAGCTGTCCAGGCCGGATATGCGGTTGCCCATAGGCTATGCCCTCGGGTACCCGGAGAGACTCTGCTCCTCCTACGGGGCTCTGGATTGGTCTACAGCCTTGTCACTCGATTTCGAGCCTCCCGACAGGGAGCGCTTCGCGTGTTTGCGGCTAGCGGAGGAGGCGGGGCGGGCAGGGGGCTCGGCGCCTGCGTGGCTGAGCGCCGCGAACGAGGAGGCCGTCGCGGCATTCCTGTCAGCGAGGATCCCGTGGAGTGCCATTTCCCAGGTAGTAGCCGCCGCTCTCGAGGATTGGGACCAGGCGGTGATCTCGAGCGTGGGGGACGTGGTCGAGGCAGACCGCAGGGCACGTGAGAGCGCCAGGAGGACGGCGATGCGCCTGGAGCACGCCGCATGAGCAGCCACAGAGTGGTTTCGCGCGCTCAGCCCGACCCGGCAAGCCAGCGCCACGCAGGCGAGCGCCAGACAAGCGAGGATCCGGGACGAGCAGCGTGGCGCCCGCTGGTCGAGCTCGCGATCGTGCTCGCCGCCGCTGTCTTCGCAGCCATCATCACCGGTACCACCGATGTGTTGGTGGTGGTCGCGGCAATCGTAGCGATGGTCATGATCCACGAGCTCGGGCACTTCCTCACGGCCAAGTGGAGCGGCATGAAGGTGACGGAGTACTTCCTCGGTTTCGGCCCCCGCCTGTGGTCGGTTCGCTGGGGGGAGACCGAGTACGGCGTGAAGGCCATCCCCGCAGGTGGCTACGTGAAGATCGTCGGCATGACCAACCTCGAGGAGGTGGATCCCGAGGACGAGCCGAGATCGTACCGGCAGAAGCCGTTCCGCAACCGCCTGCTCGTAGCCGTCGCAGGGTCAGCGATGCACTTCGTCATGGCGTTCGTATTGATCTGGGTCCTGCTGGCCGTGATCGGGGTGCCTGGGCCCGGCAAGGTCGAGATCCAGGGGCTCACGCCCTGGCAGGGGATGACCAGCCCGGCGGAGCGAGCGGGGCTTGCTGCGGGGGAGACCATAGTGGCCGTGGACGGCCGGCACGTGAGCACGCTCTCCGAGGTGGCGAAGGTCACGGGCTCCCATGTCGGGCGGCGGATCACCCTCGAGATTCGCAAGGGGGGCACGACGAGAGATGTGGCCTTGACGCCGGTTGACGGTCGGCACGTCTTGGTGGGTGGTCGCCCGGTGCTGCCTGCCGGTACAAGGGATCCCGGATTGATCGGCGTGGACCTGACGTACCTGCCCGTGACGTCCGGACCCCTGGAGGCGGTCGGCCAGTCGGCTACGGGGCTCGTGAGGACGCTGGGCGCCTCGATCGGGGCTCTCGGACACGTCTTCTCGCCGAGCGGGCTCGCGCGTTACGTCACGGAGCTGTCGAGCCCTGCAGCAGCTAGGAAAGCGGCCAGGCAGGGGACGAGGCCGGAGTCGATCTACGGAGCAGTGCGGACAGCCGTGCAGGGGGCGCAGGCTGGGGTGGGCGACCTGCTGGTGGTCCTAATCTCGATCAACGTCTTCATCGGCGTCGTCAACCTCTTCCCGATGCTGCCGCTCGACGGTGGTCACGTCGCGGTAGCCGTCTACGAGCGGATCCGGAGCCGCAGGGGCAGGCCGTACCGTGCCGACGTGGGGAAGCTCCTGCCCGTTGCCTACCTGATGATCGCGTTCCTCGGGTTCGTGTTCCTGAGCTCTCTGTACCTGGACATCACCCACCCGGTGGCCAATCCTTTCCACTGACGCCGCGGCCTGCCGGTCCCCGGCGCACCATGGGGCTCCTGGCGCGCAATGATGGGAGCCAGAGGCCGCGCGGTCTATCCGCGGGCCCTGCAAGGAGGTATGCGCGTGGGACAACCCGAGGGATCGAGCGAGGCTTCGCCAGGAGCGTCCGCGGCGCTGGAAGGCAAATGGCTCCCTCCCAGGCGACCGACGCGCCAGATACACGTGGGAAGCGTGGCGGTCGGCGGAGGCGCTCCGGTGAGCGTGCAGTCGATGACGACGACCAAGACGGCCGATGTGGAGGCGACCCTTGCGCAGATCTACGACCTCGCGGCCGCGGGGGCGGATATCGTCCGCTGTACCTGCAACGAACAGGCGGCTGCGGAGGGCCTGGCCCACATCGTGCCGCGCTCGCCCGTGCCGATCGTCGCCGACATCCACTTCCACCACGAGATGGCTCTGGGTGCTCTGGAGGCCGGCGTGCAGGGTCTCAGGCTCAATCCCGGCAACCTCCGGAAGGAGGCCGAGATAAAGCTGGTGGCCAGCGAGGCGAGGGACCGTGGCGTGCCGATCCGCATAGGGGTAAACGCGGGCTCGCTCCATCCCGAGGTCTACGAGCGCTATGGAGGGGCCACGCCTGAGGCTCTGGTGGAGTCCGCGAAGATCGAGCTCGCGTACTTCGAGGAAGTGGGCTTCGAGGACGTCAAGATCTCGGTCAAGGCCTCGAGCGTCTCGCTCATGATCGCCGCATACCGCTTGGCGTCGGACACCTTCGACCATCCCCTGCATCTCGGAGTGACCGAGGCCGGTCCGCCGCCTGCGGGGCTGCTGAAAGGCACCGCTGGCATAGCGACCCTCCTGGCGGAGGGGATCGGGGACACGATCCGCTACTCGCTCACTGCCGACCCGGTGGAGGAGGCGCGTGCGGGTCGCCAGCTCTTGGAGGCTATGGGGCTGCGCGACAGGCGCGACGTGGACCTCATAGCGTGCCCGAGCTGCGGTCGGGCGGAGATCGACGTCATAGGGGTAGCCAAAGCTGCCCAGGAGGCGCTCGAGGGACGGAACCTGCCGGTGCAGGTGGCAGTCATGGGATGCGTCGTGAACGGTCCTGGCGAAGCGCGTCACGCGGACTTGGGCATAGCAGCCGGGCGAAAGCGCGGCCATCTCTTCATCCGGGGAAAGATCGTCCGGGTGGTGCCCGAGGACCAGATGGTGGAGGCCCTCGTGGAGGAGGCGGAACGGCTGGTGGCCGAGGGGGTAGAGGCGCGCCTCGCTGCAGCGGACGCAGGCGCCGAGGCCGCAGCCGAGGAGGATCGGAGGGAGCTGTTGGAGGCGAAGGGCTCCGACGCCAACCACGCTGGCCAGCGAGTCGAGCTCATTCGCAAGACCGTGAGCGGTGGGTGATCCGAGGTTCAGTAGCTCAGTAGCTCAGTACGCCTTGGCGGCTATAGCCACCAGCTTTCCATCGGCACCGCCGGCACCCTCGAGGTCGTCGGCACCCTCAGGCACTTCGGCGTCCGGGAGGCTCCCGTCAGAGCGCCGCAGGCAGCGCACGGAGACACCTGCGGAGTTGAGCCTCTCCTCGCCTCCGGAGGCAAGCAGAGACGCCGGCAGCACTGCGAATCCCTTCTGCGCGGCGGCGATCGCCTGGTCGAGCGTCGAGGCCTCCGAGGTGGCACGCTCACGGCGGAGAACGGCGTTGGCGAGCATGGCCTGCTGCGAGGCGCGTAACTCCTCGGAGACCCGGCCTGCCAGCTCGCCCATGGGGACGGTGGACTTGGTGCCGGTGTCGCGGCGGGCGAGCACCGCCGTTTCCCCGGCGACATCTCGCGGTCCCAGCTCGACTCGGAGGGGCACACCCTTGAGCTCCCATGACACGACCCGTCGTCCGAAAGAGGTATCGGCGCGGGCATCGAGCTCGACTCGACGTCCCTTGGAGCGCAGCTCCGCGACGATGGACTCTGCGCGCTCTACTGTGCCACCCTCGGCGCGCACCACGAGCACCACAACCTCGACAGGAGCGATGGCCGGGGGAAGGCAGAGTCCCGAGGCATCGCCATGGGCCATCACCAGGGCTCCCATGAGGCGGGTCGAGACCCCCCAGGAGGTCTGCCAGACGTGGTTCCGCCTGCCCTGGTCGTCCAGGAACGTGATGTCGAAGGCCTGGGAGAAGTTCTGGCCGAGCTCGTGGCTCGTGCCCATCTGCAGCGCCTTGCCGTCGCGCATCATGGCTTCGCAGGTCCAGGTGGTAGTGGCGCCCGCGAAGCGCTCGCGGGCAGTCTTGCGGCCGGTGAGAACCGGGATCGCGAGCACATCCACCATGAAGTCCTCGTAGACCTCGCGCAGGATCTTCAGCGCGAATTCACCTGCCTCCCCGCGGGTGGCGTGAGCGGTGTGGCCCTCTTGCCACAGGAACTCGCTGGTGCGCAGGAACAGGCGCGGCCTCAGCTCCCAGCGCACGACGTTGGCCCATTGGTTGATCAACAGAGGCAGGTCGCGGTGGCTATGGATCCACTTGGCGAACGAAGCGTTGATGATCGTCTCGCTGGTGGGACGGACGACGACGGGCTCCTCCAGCTCCCTTCCGCCACCGTGAGTGACCACGGCGAGCTCAGGGCTGAATCCCTCTACGTGCTCAGCCTCTCGGCGTAGGTACGATTCGGGGATGAAGAGGGGGAAGTAGGCGTTGGATGCGCCAGCCTCCTTTATGCGCCGGTCGAGGTCGGCCTGCATGCGTTCCCAGATGGCGTACCCGTAGGGCCGGATCACCATGGTGCCGCGAACGGGCCCTCCTTCGGCCAGCTCGGCTTTCGCGACCACGTCTTGGTACCAACGGGGAAAGTCTTCGTCCGGGGAGGCGATGACACGCTCGGGCGCATGCTCGGTGGGCATAATCCGGTGATGATACTCGCGCGGCTGTTCGGTGCCCCCTGATACACGGAGCACCGCCCTCCGGCGCACAGAGCACCGCCCACCGGCGCACAGAGCGTCGGGAATGCCGCGCGACGGTCATGCGGGCGCGGGTCGGCCTGCTATAGTCTTGGTGCCGTTCGGACGGGTGTTGTGGTGCGTCGAAGCGTGGGCGGAGTGCCCACGCTTCTTCTTTCATCGTCCGGTTTCGAGCGACGTCGAGTGGTGTTGTGTCGCAAGTGGCCCGTCACGAGGGCACGAGCCGGCAGGTGTCGAGCCTAGAGGTTTGGAGGAGGTGATGGGCGTGGTGACAGGCGAGGTGACAGGCGAGCTGTTCGATCTGATCGGCCCCGCCGTCGGTGCGCTCGGTCTCGACCTAGTGGACGTCGAGCTCATGGGCGGGGTGGCTCGCGTGGTGCTCGACCGCAGCGGCGGGATCGACCTCGACGCGCTGGGCGAAGCAACCAGGATGGTCTCGGCGCTGCTGGATGCTCACGACCCAGTTCCAGGTCAGCGCTACACCCTCGAGGTGACGAGCCCGGGTCTCGAACGCCCGCTCAGGCGCCCGGAGCATTTCATGCGGGCAGTCGGATCACTCGTTTCGGTGCGTACGAAGCCCGGTGCAGTGGGGGATCGCAGGCTGCGTGGCGTGCTCGTCTCCGCTGATGACACAGGCATCACCGTGCACACCGACGACCCGATGGAGGCGGAGCACCGGATTGCCTACGAGGAGCTCGACAGGGCTCGGACGGTGTTCGAGTGGCCCGCTCCGCGACAGCGCAGTGGCGCAGGGAATGTTGCTGCTGAGACAGGATTGCGATGAGCACGACGAACTTCGAGTTCCTGGATGCGCTCGGCCAGATCGCCCGCGACAAGGGAATATCGGTGGAGACGCTTTTGGACGCGTTGGCAAACGCGTTGGTTGCAGCATACAAACGGCGTCCCGGCGCAGCCGAGGAAGCCGTTGTCACCATCGACCCGGAGTCAGGCGAGATCCGCGTCTACGGCCAGGAGCTCGACGAGGACGGGAACGTGGTCCGGGAGTGGGACGACACGCCAAAGGACTTCGGCCGGATCGCAGCGCAGGCAGCCAAGCAGGTCATGACGCAGCGGATCCGCGAGGTCGAGCGGGAGATGAAGTACGAGGAGTACGCAGGGCGCGAAGGCGACATAGTGACGGGCATAGTCCAGCAGACCGACAACCGCTACACGCTACTGGACCTGGGCAAGGTGGAGGCCCTGCTCCCCCAGGCCGAGCAGGTGCCCTACGAGCGCTACGAGCACGGCGCCCGCCTCAAGGCCTATATCGTCGAGGTGCGAAAGACGAGCAAAGGCCCCCAGATCGTGGTCAGCCGGAGCCACCCCGGCCTCGTGAAGCGGCTTTTCGAGCTCGAGGTCCCGGAGATCTCCTCTGGCGTGGTGGAGATCAAGGCTGCAGCACGCGACCCGGGGCACCGGACCAAGCTTGCCGTGTGGTCCAACGACCCGAACGTGGACCCCGTGGGTGCGTGTGTTGGAGCGCGAGGTTCGCGCGTGCGCATGGTCACCAACGAGCTACGTGGCGAGCGTGTCGACATCGTGCCCTTCTCCGAGGACCCAGTGGAGCTGATACAGGCTTCCTTGCAGCCCGCAAGGGTTCGCGAGGTGCGCCTCGACGATGCGACGGGGAGGGCGACGGTCGTCGTGGGGGACTACCAGCTCTCGCTCGCCATCGGGAAGGAGGGCCAGAACGTCAAGCTCGCGAACAGGCTGACGGGATGGTTGATAGACATAAGGAGCGAGAGCCAGGTCGCCGAGGACGAGGCCCGTGAAGGTGTCGAATGGGCAGAGGGCAGGTGGGTGACCAACGAGGCCGGTCAGATGGTCTGGCAGCCCGCCGAGGGAGGCGAGGTGGTGTCGGCAGAGGAGTGGTCCCGCGCGGCAGCAGAGGAAGCCGCCCCGGAAGGCCAGGCAGAGGCACCGGCCCAGGTGGAGGCACCAGCACTGTCAGAGGCACCAGCGCAGGTGGAGGCACTGCCTCCGGATGCCGAGGCGGGATCGGGACCGGCCGACGAGGGCGGAGAGGCGGATCCGGCCCAAGTGGGTGAGGGAGCGTCATAGACGCCAGGCGAAGCTGCATCGGATGTCGCCGCAGGCTTCCGCCGGCAGAGCTGGTGAGGCTGGTTGCGGGCCCGGACGCCGTTGTGGTGGTGAGCCCGGCGTCTGCCGGAAGGGGGGCGTGGCTGTGCAGGGGATCGACCTCCTGCTTCGAGGAGGCTCGCCGGAGGAAGGCATTCGCAAGGGCGCTGCGAGTGGAGGTGAGCGAGGCTGGACTGGACGACCTGGCTCGCCTTCTTGGCGTTGCTTCGACGGCAACTGCCAAACCGGAGGGCATCGCGCCGGGGCCGGGTGTCAAGGTGTGCGAGGATGGTAGTTCAGGCCATACCGGCGCTCGATCCGGCGACGGGCTCATCAACGGACATAGCTAGGAAAAAGGACCCCACGACCAGGTGCCGAAGAAAATCCGCGTCTACGAGCTCGCTCGCGAGCTGGGCATTTCCAACAAGGAAGCGCTCGATCTGTGTGGGTCGCTCGGCATTGCCGCGAAGAGCCACTCCTCCTCGATAGAGGACGCCCAGGCGGACCGCGCCCGGAGGAAGGCCGAGCGTGACGGGATAAAGAGGGAGCCTCCCAGCGAGCCGCCGCCACCTGAGGCGGCTCCTCACGGGCGGGGTGCCGGCGAGGGAACACCCGGTGATGGCGCCGGGAGCGAAGGGGCATCCTCACCTGAGGTGGTCGGCGAAGGGCAAGATGGCTCCCGGGCTCGGGCGCGCCTGGTGACAAGCAAGCCTGCGGGCGAGCGCCAGCCTGCTGCGGGTCCTCCGCGCCAGCGTGAGGTCCAGGCGACCTCCCCCGCTCCGGCTCGGGCGGCGGTTCCCCCGAAAGCCGCCCCTGTCCCGCCTGCGCGTCCTGCGGCTCGTGGAGACGCTCCTGCTGCCGGAGCACCAGCTGCTCCTGCGGCACGCAGGTCTGCCCAGGCTCCTGCTGCCCAGGCTCCTGCTGCCCAGGCTCCTGCTGCCCAGGCTCCTGCTGCCCAGGCTCCTGCTGCCGGAGCACCAGCTGCTCCTGCGGCACGCAGGTCTGCCCAGGCTCCCGCTGCCCAGGCTCCACCCGAGGATGGGAAAGTGGAACCAGCTTCCACTGGGGCTGTCACGCTCCCTGAGGAGACGCGGCATCCCTTGAGTCCGTCGGGGCGCCCCATCCCGCCGCCGCCGGGTCCGCGCTCGCTTTCCGGCCGGCCGATCCCGCCGCCGCCGGGCCGGCGAGTACAAGGAGGTCGTCCTCCAGCTGGACCAGGTGGACCTTCGGCGGGCGTGTCTAGCGGTCGCTCAGGAGGTTCGCGAGCGGGGTCAGGTTCGTCGAGGCCTGCAACTGGTGGTGGGTACGGTGGTCGTGGCGGAGGGGTGGCAACCGGAGGGTTCTCGAGCAGGGCGCCCGCGGGCGGTCCGCCGCCAGGGCGCGGGGTGCCCGGAGGCCGGGGCCGTGCTCCGCAGCGCAAGGTGCGACGCAGGCGGCGCAACCTCGACGAGCTCGAGCCCACGCAGCTGACGACCTACACCCCTTCCAACGCACCGGTGCCGGAGCACGAGGTCATAGTCGAGCGCGGCTGCACACCCAGGGAGCTCGGCCCGAAGCTCAACCGTTCAGCAGGCGACGTCATCCGGTTCTTGTTCCTCCAGGGCGAGGTGGTCACCGCGACCCAGTCGCTCTCCGACGAGATGATCGAGCTGTTCGCCGCTGAGCTGGGTGCCAACGTCCGGCTGGTCGACCCCGGCGAGGAGGAGGAAGCCGAGCTCCAGGCTCGCTACCTCGACCTGGCGGACGACACCGAGGAAGAGGGGGACCTGCGGCCGCGCCCGCCGGTCGTGACCGTGATGGGCCACGTCGACCACGGAAAGACCCTCCTGCTCGACCGGATCCGATCTGCAAATGTCGCGGCCGGCGAGGCTGGCGGCATCACCCAGCACATCGGGGCGTACCAGGTCGAGACTGGCGGGCTGCCCGTCACGTTCATCGACACGCCTGGTCACGAGGCGTTCACTGCGATGCGCGCGCGTGGCGCGGAAGTTACCGACGTCGTGGTCTTAGTGGTGGCCGCCGACGATGGCGTCATGCCTCAGACGCTGGAGGCGATATCGCACGCCAAGGCAGCCGGCGTTCCGATTGTGGTGGCGATCAACAAGTGCGACCGGCCTGATGCGGATCCGGATCGTGTCATGCAGCAGCTCGCGGAGCGTTCCCTCGTGCCCGAGGCTTGGGGCGGCGACACGATCGTGTGCCGGGTATCGGCCCTGACAGGTGAGGGAGTTCCTGAGCTGCTCGAACAGATCGCCCTTGTGGCGGAGGTGGAGGAGCTGGTCGCGAGCCCGGAGGGGCGAGCACGCGGGTTCGTCCTCGAGGCGAACCTCGAAATAGGCAGAGGCCCGGTTGCCACCGTCGTGGTGCAGAGAGGGACTCTCAGGGTGGGCGACACGGTTGTTGCCGGGGCAGCGTGGGGAAAGGTGAAATCCCTGGTCGACGACCGGGGGGAGCAGGTAAAGGAGGCTCCGCCCTCGATGCCCGTGCAGGTGCTCGGGTTCTCCGAGCCTCCGATGGCTGGTGACGAGCTACGCGTGACAGCGGATCTCGCGAAGGCGAGGACCATCGGCGAGGCTCGCGAGCGCCGTTTCCGAGTTGCAGGTCACGCTCCTTCCCCGAGCATTCCCGGGGCACGCCTCGAGGACATATTCGAGCAGATACAGCGGGGCGAGACCGCCACGCTCAACTTGGTACTGAAGACGGACGTGCAGGGCTCGCTCGAGGCGATAACCGACAGCCTGCGAAAGCTCGAGCGCGAGGCGGTGAAGCTCAGCTTCGTGCATCGTGGTGTAGGAGGGATCACCGAGAACGACGTCCAGCTGGCAGCGGCGTCCAATGCCACGATCATCGGGTTCAACGTGCGCCCCGATCGCAGAGCGCGCGAGCTTGCTGCGGAGCGAGCAGTAGAGGTGCGCGCCTACGAGATCATCTACAAGCTGATCGAGGACATCGAGTCCGCCATGACGGGCCTCCTTGCACCCGAGCTCGAAGAGGTGGTCACTGGAGAGGCAGAGGTGAGGGCGGTCTTCCGGGTGCCGAGGGTCGGAGCGGTTGCGGGATGCCAGGTGCGCGACGGCGTCGTCACCCGAGGGTCGCGCGTCAGGTTCCTGCGCGACGGAGTGGTGCTGTGGAAGGGAACGATCACCTCGCTCAAGCGGTTCAAGGACGACGTGCGCGAGGTGCAGGCCGGATTCGAGTGCGGGATCGGGTTGTCGGACTTCCAGGATCTGAAAGAGGGCGATGTCATCGAGACCTTCGAAGAGCGCGAGGTTGCGCGTTCCTGAGCGGCGCCGCAGCCCGGCCCCCTACCGTCGGAGCGAGCGGGTGAACGAGCTTCTGCGCGAGGTTCTCGCCGACGAGATCGAGCGGCTCGCGGACGCGGACGAGCGCCTTCGCCTTGCGACCGTGACGGGCGTGGATACCTCGGCAGACCTCAGGCACGCGACGGTCTTCCTCGCCTCGCTGCCCGGAGAGCTGTCCGAGGCCCTGGACGAGCACAGGATCCGGCTCCAGAGGGTGATCGGGCGCCAGGTGAGGATGAAGCGCACTCCCCAGCTTGGTTTCTCTCCCGACCCGGCCGTAGCGAGCGGAGCGAAGGTCGACGAGATCCTGAGGCGTCTTGGCTCCTCGAACGAGGAGAGCTCCTGAACGCGGGCGGCCCAGCGGTCGGCCCAGTGGGCGGCCTATTGGGAGGTGCATTGGGAGGTTCAGTGGCAGGTTCAGCGGGAAGTGCCCACCTTGGCGACGGCGTCGCCGGACGATATCCGCAGGGGGGGTTCCTGGTGGTGGACAAGGAGGCCGGATGGACGTCCCACGATGTCGTGGCACGCTGCCGAAGGCTCCTCGGTGAGCGACGGGTCGGGCACGCCGGGACCTTGGACCCGGATGCCACGGGCGTCTTGCTGGTCGGGTTCGGCAGGGCTACACGGCTGCTGCGCTTCACGAGTGCTCGTTCCAAGTCCTACGTGGGCGAGGTGGTGTTGGGAAGGGCGACCACCACGTTGGACTCGAGCGGAGAGGTGGTCGGGGAGTGGGACATGGCGGCGGTCACCCTGGACGAGGTCCGAGAGAAGGCCGTAATGCTCACAGGGGAAATCATGCAGGTACCCCCCATGGTCTCGGCTTTGAAGGTGGGCGGGCGCCGGCTGCACGAGCTCGCCCGCGAGGGAGTCGAGGTGGAGCGAAGACCGCGGCGTGTCTGTGTGGAACGCTTCGAGGTGCTGGGTCCGCTGGCCGGTGCTCCAGGGGTGTTCCTAGTGGAGGTGGAGTGCTCGGCGGGTACTTACGTGCGCTCGCTCGCGGCTGATCTGGGTGCGCTCCTCGGGGGAGGCGCTCATTTGCGGAACCTCAGGCGGACGGCGGTCGGGTCCTTCGGCGTGGAGGAAGCTCACCGGATAGGCGAGCTGTCTCTGGAGCACGTGCTCAGCCCGGCCGAGGCGCTCCGGGACATGGAGATGGTGCGGGTGGGCCCCGAGGTCGACGCGAGGGTTCGCCATGGGCTCGCTCTCGACGGCGCGAGCCTAGGAGCGACCGGCGAGGGACCCTGCGCCTTGGTCGATGCCGATGGAGCGCTGCTCGCGGTCTACGAGCCTGCTCGAGACGGCCGCATGCGCGCTGCGGTGGTCCTCGCCGGCGCTTAGCTACGCGAAGGGAGCACGAGGTTCTCGGTCACTGGGAATCTGGCTGCAGCCAAGGCATGTAACCTCGGCCAGGTGGACGTGGTCGTGGGACCTGATAGATCGGTGGTGCCGCCGAAGGGATCGGCGGTCACCATAGGGGCGTACGACGGTGTGCACCTCGGGCACAGGAGGCTCCTTGCCGAGCTGATGCAACGGGCCTCGGCAGCGGGGCTCGAGAGCGTCGTCGTCACCTTCGACCGGCATCCCGCTACGGTGCTTCGCCCGGAGTCTGCGCCTGCTCTGCTCACCGATGCCGGCCAGAAGCTGGAGTTGCTCGAAAGCGCCGGCGTGGACAAGGTGCTGATCGTTCCATTCGACGAGGCTCGTGCATCGGAGCCCGCGGAGGAGTTCGTGCAAGAGGTATTGGTAGGTGCGCTCGGTACGCGAGTGGTGGTGGTGGGAGAGAACTTCCACTTCGGGCACAAACGGGCGGGGGATCTCTCGTTGCTCGCAAGCATGGGGGAGGTCGCAGGCTTCGAGGTGGTGGGGATGCCCTTGGAGATTGGCCCGGGCGGTGAGCCGATATCCTCGACGCGTGTGCGCGGGCTGATCGCGGCAGGCGACGTGGGAGGTGCCGCTGCGATGCTGGGGAGGCCTCACGAGCTGCGCGGGACCGTCGTCCCCGGGGATGGGCGTGGGGGTCTGGAGCTCGGGTTCCCCACAGCGAACGTTCAGTTGCCTCCCGGCATGGCTCTGCCCGCCGAAGGCATCTACGCGTGCCGCTACGAGCGCCCCGGAGGCTCGGTGCATCCGGCTGCGGTGTCGTTCGGGCGGCGTCCGACCTTCTACGAGCCGGGCTCGCAGGGCCCCTTGCTCGAGGCCTATCTCATAGACTTCGAAGGGGACCTCTACGCGGAGGAGGCGCGGGTGTCATTCGTCGCACGGCTCCGCGACGAGAGGCGATTCGAGTCGGCTGGCGAGCTGGCGGCGCAGATGAGCTTGGATGTCGAGTCGACGCGAAAGGCGCTGGCGGGCGGCTGCTGCTAACATCTTGGCGGCGCCGGGGGTCCTCCCCGGCGGGTACGGGGCGGGCGCAAGCGGTCAAGTGGCCGTTTGCCACCCGAACTAGACAATCGAGGTCCTGGCTGCACATGCCTGACAAGCAAGCGACGATCGCCGAGCATCGCCTTCACGAGACCGACACTGGGTCGCCCGAGGTGCAGATAGCGCTCCTGACCGAGCGCATATCTCACCTTACGGAGCACCTCAAGGTCCACAAGGGAGACCATCACACCCGGCGCGGGCTGATGAAGATGATCGGCCGCCGCCGCCGGCTTCTCGATTACGTGCGGCGTAACGACGTCGAACGGTACCGGTCGATCATCGGCCGGCTCGGTATCCGCCGCTGATCATCCGGCGCTCCAGCCATACAGGGACGGGCACTGTGCCGCCAGTCGGTAGCCATCAGTCGGTTTCCGCCAGGCGGTTGCCGCCAGTCGGCTGCCAGTGGCCGATCACCTCCGAGGAGCCAGCCCAGGCGGCTTCGCCGGGCACGCCGGAGGTGGCCGACCACTGGGAACCGGCACGGCCAGTGCCCTCGAAAAAGCGAGGTTACACATGGCAGACGCCATGAAGGTGTCGGCACCGATAGACGGCACGGATCGTTGGCTCAGCTTCGAGACGGGCAAGCTCGCTCTCCAGGCCGACGGAGCAGTGGTGGGCCGGCTCGGGCAGACGATGGTGCTAGTGACGGCAACTGCCGCGCGCTCCACCCGCGAGGGCGCGGACTTCTTCCCGCTCACCGTCGACATGGAAGAGCGGATGTACGCGATCGGGAAGATACCGGGCTCCTTCTTCCGGCGCGAAGGCAGGGCTCCGGACCAGGCGATCCTTACCTGCCGCCTGATAGACCGCCCGCTCAGGCCCTCGTTCCCCGAGGGGTTCCGCAACGAGGTCCACGTCGTCGGCACCGTGCTCGGCGCGGACCTGGAGAATCCCCACGACGTACTCGCCATCAACACGGCATCGGCGGCCCTGATGATCTCGGGCATCCCCTTCGACGGACCCATCGGGGCTGTGCGGATGGCGTGGTCGGCCGAGGGTGCCTGGGTGCCCCATGCGACCTACCAGCAAGGAGACGAGTCCTGCTTCGAGCTGGTGGTCGCGGGCCGGGCGCTGTCGGATGAACCCGGAGCGGAGATCGCGATCATGATGGTCGAGGCGGGCGGCACCGAGGCTGCGTGGCGCCACTACGAGGCGGGAGTTCCCAAGGTCACCGAAGAGGTCATTGCCGAGGGCCTCGAGGTGGCGAAGAAGTGGATCGCCGAGTCGATCGCGCTGCAGCGGGAGCTCGTCCGGGTGGCCGGTTCCAAGCCCCCCATGGCCTACGAGCTCGCCCGTGACTACTCGGACGAGGTCTACCAGAGGGTCGTCGAGGTGGGCTCCGATGCGCTGGCCAGGGCAAGCGCCATCGTGGCAAAGGCAGAGCGCAACGCAGCCATCGAGGAGGCGACCGGCGGGATCGTCGCTGCTCTCTCTGGCGAGCTGCCGGATCGTGAGCGGGAGGTGAAGGCAGCCGCGCGGGCTCTAACGAAGAAGCTGGTGCGCAAGCGGATAGTCGAGGATGGCGTGCGCATGGACGGCAGGGGAGCCTCGGAGCTCCGGCCGCTCCAGGCAGAGGTCGGCCTGGTTCCCACGGCGCATGGGTCAGGGTTCTTCCAGCGCGGGGAGACTCAAGTGCTCAACGTCGCGACGCTCGGGATGCCGAGGATGAACCAGCTTCTCGACACGCTCGGCGTCGACGAGTCGAAGCGCTACATGCACCACTACAACATGCCGCCATTCGCCACTGGCGAGACCGGGTTCATGCGCGGCCCGAAGAGGCGTGAGATCGGCCACGGCCTCCTTGCCGAACGGGCGCTACTGCCGGTGGTCCCCGCCGCGGAGGAGTTCCCCTACACTCTCAGGCTCGTGTCGGAGGTGCTGTCCTCCAACGGCTCCACCTCAATGGCCTCGGTGTGCGGCTCCACGCTCTCCCTGATGGACGCGGGCGTCCCTATCAAGGCTCCGGTCGCGGGGATCGCCATGGGACTCGTCTACGAGGCGGGCCGCTATGTGACCCTCACCGACATACTCGGAGCCGAGGACGCCTTCGGCGACATGGACTTCAAGGTGGCGGGCACGGCCGACAGCGTGACGGCGCTGCAACTCGACACCAAGATTGACGGCCTGCCGGCGGAAGTGCTGGCCAAGGCGCTGGGTCAGGCGCGCGAGGCGCGCCTCGAGATCCTGGAGGTGATGGCCGGAGCTATATCCGAGCCGCGCACCGAGGTGAGCGCCAACGCGCCGAAGATCGTGTCGTTCCAGATACCAGTCGACCGTATCGGAGAGGTGATTGGTCCAAAGGGCAAGGTCATCAACACGCTGCAGGCCGAAACCGGAGCCGACATCACCGTGGACGACGACGGCATGTTCGGCCTGGTGACGATCGGAGCGAAGGAGTCCTCGGCTGTGGACGAAGCACGCCGGCGTATCTACCTCATAGTCGACCCTCCCGACGCGGACATAGGAGCTGTCTACGACGGCAAGGTGGTCAACATCACCAAGTTCGGGGCCTTCGTCAACATCCTCCCGGGGCGCGACGGCCTGCTGCACATCTCGAAGATCGGCGGCGGCAAGCGGATCGACAAGGTGGAGGACGTGCTGGCACTCGGCCAGCCGGTCCAGGTGCGGGTCGACGACATCGACCCTCAGGGGAAGATCTCTTTGTCTGTTGCCTCGGGCGACCTGTCGGAGGGGGGCGGCTCAGGCGCTTCGGGAGGCGCAGGCGGCTCAGGCGGGGACGCTTCACTCGCCGGCAGAGGCGGGGCCACGACTTCCCGGGTGGAAGGCGGAGACCGCTCAAGCTCAGCCGCTCCGGTTGCCTCGTTCGAGGCCAGCTTCGATGCCGAGATCGAACGCGAGCTCGGTGATCTCGGTCCCGCGCCGGTATCAGGTGGAGGTGCCCCCGGCGAGCAGGGAGGTAGCTCGGGATCCGAGAGGCGTCGCCGGCGTCGCCGGTGATTGCCTCGGAAGTCCTCGGCTGCG
>JAJYXW010000054.1 GCA_021801525.1 Actinomycetes bacterium | reverse complement strand
CAGCTCGGAGATGGGCAGCTCGAGGAAGGTCGCGGCGAACGCAAGGAGCGCGGCCCACAGCAGGCTCTGGGAGAGAAGGGGCAGTACACCATGACGCCACGCGCTCGACACCCTGGCGCCATGCACGCGGGCCGCGTCGAGGAGGGACTGCTGGACCTGGGCCATCGGACCCATGAGGATCCGGCTGGTGCTCGGCAGGCCGTTTGCCATGTACGCCATCGCTAGTAGCGGCGTCGTTCCGTAGAGAACGATGCCAAGGCGCGACCAGACGGGGAGGTCGTAGAGAAAGATGTAGCCGGCGGCGAAGACGATCCCCGGCAGCGCGACCGCCCCGAGAAGGGTCAGGTCGAACGCGCGAGCGAGGACGCCGGCACCCCGGGCGGTGGACCGCCGGGCGACCAGCAGGCCGAGGAACACGGTCACGACCGCCGTCACGAGGCCCATCTCTGCGGAGAAGCCGACCGACGACACCGCCGCCCCGGCACGCCCGGACACGAGTAGCTGCCGGTAGAACGCGGTCGTCAAGTTGCCGAATGCCAGCGGTCGGAACGGCACCAGCAGGGACGACCCCACCGCACCGAGCAACGGCACTCCGAGCGCGAACCCGTAGAACGCGCCGATTGCGGCTGTAACGGCAATCGCCGCTCCCCGACCGAGGCGCCTCGGAGGCACCGGGCGGGTGCGGCCGCCCAGCACGGCGTAGGAGCGCCCACGGGTCACCTTCCACTGCACGCCGAGCGCGCACGCCACTGCAGCCACGAGAAGCGCCCCCGTGGCAGCCGCGGCGCCGAACGCGACCGGGTACGTGGAGACCGACTCGTAGAGGGTGTAGGTCGCAAGCGGCACGTGCGACGACGCTCCAATCGTCGCCGCAACCCCGAAGTCACCTATCGACTCCGCGAACACCATGACGAGGCCGGCAAACGCCGCCGGTGCCAGCACAGGTGCCACGGTCAAGGCCACCCTCAGGCGGCCACCGCCATGCACCCGGGCCGCGTCGCCGAGCTCCTGGCCGACGCCCGCCATAGCAGGCGCCAGGGCGAAGTAGGCGAAGGGCACGCCTTTCAGCGCCAGCACGAACGCGACACCTGCCGGCCCGAAGAACAAGTGGCGTGCGAACGTCCAGCCGATCCCGGCTGCGGCTAGCAACCCGCCCTTGCCCATGAGCTCCTCCCAGCCGACCGACACCAGGTAGGACGGCGCGAGGAGAACGGCCCAGAGCAACACCCGCCACATGCCCTTTCCCGCCACAGTTGTGCGCTGGAGCGCCCACGCGAGCCCGGCGGCGATCCCGAGAGCGCCGAAGGCTGCCGCGGCGCCCACCATCAGCGAGTTGCGCAGCCCCTCGAGCTCGAACCCCGAGAACGCCTGGCGCAGGTTGGCGAAGGTGAGGAGGGCCGATCCCTGGCCGAAGAGGCGGGGGGAGACCCCTACGGCCAGGAAGCACCCCGCAGGTGCTAGCACGAGCACCACGACGGCCACCCACAACAGGCCCCAGCCACTGGCCAGGCTGCGGAGCCGGCCCTCCCCGATCACGGGCGCGCCGCCTCGCTCACTCGGTGGTGCCCCCTCACTCGGTGGTGCCCCCTCACTCGGTGGTGCCCCCTCACTCGACGATATTGGTCGTGAACCAGGAGTTCAGCGAGCCCTCGAGCGGGCCCCAGTGGTAAGGGTTCGTGGCCTGGGCGGGGATGCTCGCCAGCGGCGGCACGAGCTTGTGCTGGGAGGTGCCCACCACTATGGGAAAGAACAGGGAGTCGCCGTGCGGATCACCCGAGAGCATCACCTGCTGCCCCTTCTTCGAGTACACGAACTGAGCGAAGCGCTCTGCCTCGGCCCGCTCGATCGGCGACACCTTGGCGTCGATGCCGATGACGCCCGGCAGTAGCGTCACCTTCGACGGGTAGGCGACGCGCACCGTCGGCACGTGGTACTCGAACCCGATGCCTGCCGAGTTCTGCACGATCGCCAGCTTGATCTGGCCGGTCTCGAGAGCGTTCAGGGTCACCTTGTTGGTGGTGAACACATGGAGGCCGTTCGCCTTCAGCGCCTCGAAGTACGCCTCGCCCTGCTTTACTCCTCCAAGCTGCTTCATCATGCCGGCAACGAAGGGGTAGGTAGGGCCGGATATCGCCGGGTTGTTCATACCGACGGCCCCGCGCCAGCGGGGCTCCAGGAGCTGCTTCCAGCTCGTCGGGGGACTGGTGACGAAGCGCGTGTCGTAGACGATCGCGCCTGCGATCGTGAGCCCCGTCGGCACGTAGCTCTTGTCCTTGGGGACGACCGCTCGCCCGAGGGCGTTCAGGGTGCCTTTCGGCTCGAATCCCCTGACGAGCAACCCCTGACGATCGAGAGCCGCATAGGACTCCGCTCCGTCGGACCAGAAGACCCCCCACTGCGGGTGCTCGCCCTCGGCCTGGATCTTCGCCAGCAGGGTCCCTGTGGAGTGGTCCTGCAGCTCTGTCGGGATTCCGGTGGCCTGCTGGAAGGCGGTCGTCTCGGCCTGGTCGTAACCCTCTGCGGCATATACGACGAGGGGCACCTTCGCCGTGTGCGCCACTGCGCTCGCCGCGCTGCTTCCCCCCGAGGAGCCCGAGGATCCCGAGGAGCATGCTGATAGCGTCCCCGCTAGCGAGAGAAGCCCGCATGCGGCGCCCGCCAGCCGCCATGACGGGCGCCATGACGGGCCTAACGAGGGACGGTCATGCCTGCGCAAAGTG
>JAJYXW010000041.1 GCA_021801525.1 Actinomycetes bacterium | reverse complement strand
GGAGGCCACCTCCCAGTAGCCCTGGCCGTCGGGAGTTGCTGCCATGGACACGATGGGCTTGTTCAACGGCTTGCCGCCCATGGAACCGTAGAACTTGGCATCCCCGAAGGTGAATATTCCCCCGTCGGAGGCCACCTCCCAGTAGCCCTGGCCGTCGGGAGTTGCTGCCATGGACACGATGGGCTTGTTCAACGGCTTGCCGCCCATGGAACCGTAGAACTTGGCATCCCCGAAGGTGAATATTCCCCCGTCGGAGGCCACCTCCCAGTAGCCCTGGCCGTCGGGAGTTGCTGCCATGGACACGATGGGCGCATTGAGCGGCTTGCCGCCCATGGAACCGTAGAACTTGGCGTTCCCGAACGCGAAGATCCCCCCGTCGGAGGCCACCTCCCAGTAGCCCGGGCTCGTCGGCACCACGGGCGCGGAGGCTGCAGAGGGAGGGCCCGACCCGGCGGCGTCGATCGCGTTGACGACGAAGGTGTACGAGACTCCGTTGTCGAGCCCGGTGACGGTGGTGCTGTCGGCGGCAGGGGATGCGGTGACTGCGAGCGACGGATCGGGCGCGCCGTTGGCGTAGGGGGTGACTTGGTACGAGGTCACTGTGGCACTGTTCGCATTACTGCCGCCCGTAGTGCCGCTCGCGGCGGCTGGCGCCACCCACGACACCTGGGCTACGCCGTTGCCTGGATGCGCGACCACGCCCGAGGGGGCGCCGGGTGGTCCCATGCAGGAGTAGTCCTGGTCGTAGGTGGACGAAGCGTACTGCGTGAGGACGATGCCGCCCGTGGGCAGGCTGTCGCCGCTCGATGCCGCGAGTGCCGCTGCGTGGGAGCAGTTGTATGCACCCCCCTGGCCCGAGTACCAAGCGGCCCAGTAGGGCACGTCCGGGTTGTAGGAGGAGCCGGCGATGGTGCTCCAGTTCAGGACCGAGGCGTATATCCCCCCGGTGAGCCCGAGCTGCGACAAGGCGTTCAGGGCGCCCTCGATCACCTGGTCGTTGTAGGAGGTGTCAGAAGACCAGGAGCAGTTCGAGGGGTACGCGCCGCACTTGCTCCCTTCGACGTCGAGCCAGTACATCCACGGGTTGGAGCCCTGGCTCCTCACGAAGGCGACGGCATGCTGAGCGGTGTTCCAGCCCCAGTTGTACGCGTAGCAGAGGTTGACGTCTCCGGGAGCGGTCTTCGGGTCGCACGGACCCGTCGTGCTCGAAGAGCCGATGGAGCTAGCGACGGTCACCACGAAGTAGACCTCGAGGCCGCTGCCGGCCCAGCTCGCCTCACTGGCGAAGCAGGGATTGTGAGTCATCGGAGAGCCCGCGTCGGCACCGACCACGGTCACTGTATGCGGCGGTGCGGGGTAGTTGGAGCCGCACTGGGGCCACGAGATGTCGTAGCCGGTGGCTCCCAGCGGGTAGGCGGGTCCGGGAGTGGCGTCCGCCGGGGCGGCGAGCGACACTGCTGCTCCGGCGAGCAGCATGCCGGCGATCATCGGGAGCGCGATCCGCCAGGCGGCTCGCGGGGCGACTCGCGGAGCGGCTCGCGGGGCAACCGGTCGGGCGGTGGAGCGAGGGGGGTCTCCCGGCCGGGGGGCGGGTGCTTGGCGGCAGGACACGACGACTAGACAATAGCGAACCGAGGCTGGCAGGCCGGGCATGGCCGGCGCGAGGCAGTCAACCGGAGCCTGCTCGAGGGCAGGCTAACCTGACGCGGTGGTCAGCTTCGCTCCAGTGCCGCGGCCTGCGGCTTGAACGCCCCCGGCGCCGGGCATCCTGATGGATCTGTCGCTCGACCCCGAGGAGGCGCGCTTCGCCGAGGAGGCGCGCTCGTGGCTCGCCGAGCACGTCCCTAGCGCCGCACGCGCGCACGACATCGGGAGCATGGACGAGGTCGTGGCAAGGGGGCGGGAATGGCAGGCGCAGCTTGCGGCGGCGGGCTGGGTCGGCATCGACTGGCCTCTCGAGTACGGCGGCCGTGGGGCAAGCCCGGTCCAGGTCGCGATCTTCAACGCGGAGTATGCAAGGGCACGGGCGCCCCAGCTCGTCAACCGCGTGGGCATCAACCTGGCCGCCCCCACGCTGCTCGCGCATGGCTCGCCCGAGCAGTGCAGGCGCCTCCTGCCCAAGATCGCTACGGCCGAAGAGATCTGGTGCCAGCTCTTCAGCGAGCCTGGGGCCGGCTCGGACCTGACGGGGCTGTCGACTCGGGCGGTGCCAGGCGACGGCGGCTGGTACG
The DNA here is from genome assembly GCA_021801525.1 of Actinomycetes bacterium. Lineage (GTDB taxonomy): Bacteria > Actinomycetota > Acidimicrobiia > Acidimicrobiales > JAJYXR01 > JAJYXW01. The sequence goes on along the minus strand of JAJYXW010000041.1, from coordinate 14,883 downwards.
TCACGGGCCAGAAGATCTGGACCTCCTACGCTCGCTACGCCCGCTTCGGGATCTGCCTCGCAAGAAGCGAACCCGGGTCTCGCGGGCCGCGGGGGCTGTCACTCTTGGCGGTCGAGATGAGCTCACCCGGAGTGGACATCCGCCCACTCGTGCAGATGACCGGCGAGGCCGAGTTCAACGAGGTGTTCCTCGACGAGGTCTTCGTGCCCGGCGACATGCTCGTCGGTGAAGCCGGGCGAGGCTGGCAGGTCGCCTCGACCACGCTGGCCCACGAGAGGGGCACCAACTTCCCCTTCAAGGAGGAGGTGGTCCACGAGGGCTACCTGGCAGACCTGCTCGCCGAGGCTGAGGCGGCCGGAGCGATGGACGACCCGGCCACCGCGGACGCCCTGGTGGACGCATACGTTTCGCTCGTGGTCCTCAGGACCCACAACTGGCGTACCCTTTCCAAGCTTGCCCGTGGCATGTCCCCGGGTCCCGAGTCGAGCTGGGTCAAGCTCACCTGGTCGAGCATGACTGAGAAGCTTTCCGAGGCTGCACTCGGAGTCGTGGGTCAGGCTGCTCCCCTGTGGGGGCCTTGGCAGCGCCAGTGGCTTTGGTCGAAGGCAGCAGGGATTGCCGGAGGAACCTCCGAGGTCCAGCGAAATGTCATCGCCGAGCGGATACTCGGACTGCCGAGGGAGCTGCGGTGAGCGCTGGCGGGGAACCGCATCAGCTGTGAGCGATCACCTCGATCTTGCCGCAGCGGTGGAGCGCCACGTGCGGCCAGGCGACACCATCCACGTGATGCTCGGCCACAGCCGCTGGACGGCCGCCGCCCGCGAGGTGGTGCGGCAGTTCTGGGGCAGCGATCCAGGCTTTACCCTGGCAATGGTGAGCCTCAGCTCGCTCGGCGCCCTGTTCTTCCGGGGCGGCCTGGTGAGACGGGTGGTGACGGCCTATTCGGGCGACAGCTTCCCCACCTATACCCCCAACCCGGTGTTCCAGCAGGGGTACTCCTCGGGGTCTGTGGAGGTGGAGCACTGGTCGATACTCACCTTCGCCCAGCGCCTCGAAGCGGCGGCTCGGGGCCTGCCTGCAGTGGTGACGGGGTCGCTGGAGGGCTCCTCGATGGAGTCCAACCCGGCATACGCCCGGCTGGACTCGCCCTTCGGGCCGCTCGGCCTGGTCGCGCCTCTGGTCCCCGACGTCACGCTCCTGCACGGCGCGCTGGCGGACCGGGCGGGCAACGTCGTGATGTCCGAACCCTTGCTCGAGGGCGCATGGGGAGCGTGGGCAGCACGCCGCGGTGTGATAGCCACCGTGGAGAGGGTCGTCGACTCGATCGATGACCTGGGGCATCGCGTGCGCGTGCCAGCGCATCGGGTGCTGGCGGTGGTGGAGGCGCCCTTTGGGGCGCACCCCGGCGGGCTGTATGCGCCAGGCCTGCCTGTCAGCTCCTACGGCGAGGACATCCCTTTCTGGTCCGAGGCGAAAGCCGCCTGCCGCGGGGACCTCGACGCTTGGGCGAGGGCCTTCGTGCTGGAGCCGGCGACGCATCAGGCATATCTGGAGCTGATCGGGGCGCAGAGGCTCGAAGGGTTGCTCGAGCGGGCGGACCCCGGATCATGGAAAGAGGACGCGAGTGCCCACCCGGTTCCCGAGGGTGCGCCCGTCAGCGCATGGGAGACAGCCGCAGTGTTCGCGGCCCGCGAGCTGCGGCAAGTGGTTGCCCTCCACAGAGCCGACGTGGTGCTCGCCGGAGCCGGGGTCGCGAACCTGGCGGCGTGGGTGGGAGTGGACGAGGCCCGCAGCAAGGGGAGCCCGGTAGCGCTCACGGCCGAGCTCGGGATGCTCGGTTACCGGCCCACCCCGGCAGATCCCTACATCTTCAACCAGCGGGTCTTCCCGGGCACCCCTCTTCTTGCCGACGCGTCGAGCGTGCTCGGTATGGTCGTGGGTGGCCCGGGCACGCTGGCCGTAGGGTGCCTCGGCGCCGCGGAGGTGGACAGGGACGGGAACCTCAACTCGACCATGGTGCCGGGTGGGCCGTTCCTGGTCGGTTCCGGCGGTGCCAACGACGTGGCGAGCAGGGCTCGAGCATGCGTCGTCGTCACCTTGGCACGTCGGAGGAGGCTGGTTGAAAAGGTCGGCTACGTCACGAGCCCCGGCCGGAACGTGGCAAGCGTCGTCACCGACCTTGGGGTGATGCGCCGCTTGGATGGCGTCCTGCGCCTGGCGGCAGTTCCTACAGGCGACGCCTCCGTGGCCGATCGGGTCGAGGCCATGGCGTCGTCGTGCGGTCTGCGCCTGGAGGTGGCACGCGAGATCGAGGAGCTCGACCCGGTCGATCCAGCGGAGGTGATGGCGCTGAGGCGCTACGACCCCGAGCGCCTCTTCCTTGCCGGCGGCTGAGCCTCCCGCCACGGGAGCCCCGCTCCCTTCCCATAGCCCTCAGCCCTCCTCCGGTAGTCCTCCGCTCCCCTGCAATAGTCCTTGCAGTCAGCCCGCCGGCGTGTAACATGTCGCCAGTTGCTGACGTGGGCGTCACAAGATGGCGGCGGCGGCAGCACGGTGGTACTGCAGCACAGGGGCAGGCACTAACAGTCCGGAACGCACGCTGCTCACCTGGGCACCGCGCGCCGGCCGGGGAAAAGGGGATGGGATGAGATCACGCTCGATACGAACGGGCCGCCACGCGCTCGGCGCGGTCGCAGGTGGCCTGGCACTCACGCTCGTGCTCGCAGCTTGCGGGTCCTCGCCGAGCTCCAAGCCGCAACCCTCGGCCGTCAGTCACGCGCCGGCGATACCGGCAGGCCCGATCAAGGTGGGCGCGCTCTTCTCACTCACTGGGGCGTTCGCGCAGACGGGCCTCATTACGCAGGCCACATACCAGGCCATAATTGCGCACTTGAACGCTGCAGGCGGTATTGCGGACCACCAGGTACAGCTGGTGGCCCTGAATGACCAGGGCAACCCCGCAGTGGCGGTGAGCCAAGCGGAAAGGTTGGTAGCTGATCATGTGGCGGCTGTAGTGTACCCCGGGCTCGCAATTACGGACCGTCAGACAGTGCCCGTGTTCATGAAGTCACATATTCCAGTGGTAACGCTGGCTCCATCAGATCAGTGGGCAAACGGCAAAGAGTGGCCATATTATTTCGACGCCTATCCTTTGAACAAGCCTACCATGGCGACACTGGTGGCCTTTGGCAAAGCGCGAGGAATAACAAAGCTCGGAGTGCTGGGAGATTCGACACCATTCTCCCAGTCACTCATGGCCGACCTCGTGCCGTCTGCAAGGCAGGCACACCTCCCCATCGTGGCCACGGCGGCGTATACGCCGACGTCGACTGACATGACTGTACAACTGCAGCAACTGAGGTCAGCCGGCGCGAACGGAATAGCACTTCTGGCCGAGACAGGAATGACTCATGTCCACCAAGACCTGCTCGCCATGGGTTGGCATCCTACAATACTCACCACCGCAGATGCGTTTTTCGATGGATATTCCTCGCTAGGAGCCTTAGCACCTAATACTTATGCAAACTGCGGAATCGGAGTCAAGCCAGGGCAGGCCCTTCCTCCTGCGGTCTCCACATTAATGCAGACAGTTGCGGCGAAAATCCATATTACTATACCGGGGAACAGTGGAATAATCTTTATCAATAATACGATGCTGATTCTGGCATATGCCATCGAGCATGCCCATTCCCTGAATGGAAACGCGATAGCCAGCGCTATTGAATCAATCCATGGGGTGTCGTTTACTGCGCCGCAGTACAGCTACACGTTCACAGCATCCAATCACGACGGTTGGACAGCCAACGCCGTCCACATGTGCCGCCTGGTCCCCCTCGGTCCGCAAGGCCTTCCGATCCTGGCTACTCCATGAGACAGGCAAGAATCCGAGCTTCTCATCCGTAGCCATGAGCTACTTGGCGATGGGCCCGCGGTACCAATCAGCTGGGCCTCTTAGCCGGGTGACGGCATGCGTCTCTTCCTGACTGCCGTAGTCACTGGTACGGCGATCGGCTGTTTGTATGGCCTTGTTGCCCTCGGATATACAGTAGTCTTCAACGCCACCAGGGTATTCAATTTGGCTCAAGGTATGCTCGTTATGAGTGGTGTTATGATCTGCTATGTTACGCTGGACGTATTCCACTGGCCGCAAGCAGCAGCATTCGGCGGGGCAGTAGGCACTTCAATAGTATTAAGCCTTCTTGAAGAGCGGGTTGTGGTACGCCAGTTCTTACGGCGGGAGGGCGAAGGAATTGGATGGTTCATCGCTACCCTCGCGTTCAGCCTGGTAATCGAAACGATAATTCGCAATCTTTATGGCGATCGCGCGCCAGCCGCGGTGCCAAGCTTTCTGCCCGTCAGATCCATTGCCGTGGGCCCTATTTCGATCGCTCCGCGCCTCTTCTTTGTCATAGCGTCCACCGCAGTCATCGTAGTAATGCTGGAAATATTCTATCGAAGGACCTGGGTGGGCACTGCGATGCGCGCTACTGCAGAGGACCCAGAGGCGGCAAGTCTCCGCGGCATCGAGCCGACACGGATCAGCTCAACAGCATTCATGCTAGGCGGAGTAGTTGCTGGCATAGGAGCGTTCGCGATAGCACCGGTAGCTGGATCGAATATTAGCCTCGGACTTACCTACAGCTTAGCCGGCTTCATAGCACTGGCCGTTGGTGGGTTCGGTAGCCTACGGGGCGCAATCGCGGGGGGAATATTACTTGGCATAGGTAACCAGCTGTGGGATCTCTATGTGGATCCTCGTTACGAATTGGTGGCTGGCCTAGCTCTGTTGATGCTCGTCCTCGTTGTCAAGCCGACCGGCATCTTGGGTAGCCGGCAACTTCGCCGGGTCTGACGGTGCCGCTAGTCACTGCCAACGGCACGCGGAGGCAACTGCCCTGGGTCCTTGCACTCCTCGTGGTAAGCGGTATCCTGCCGGTAGCGCTGGGCCTGAGTGAGTACAGGCTGGGCGAGCTCGAATATGTCATGTCTGTGAGCATGGTAGCGGTCGGCCTGAACATCGTTATGGGCTATGCGGGCCAGCTCTCGCTGGGCCCGAGTGCGATATTTGCGGTAGGTGGCTACACCGCTGCAGTTCTTGCGAATGCGCACCCACACTTTATGGGCCTGCCGCTCCTCGCATTAGCTGCGATGTTGGCAGCCGGCATCCTTGGAATCGTGATCGGCGTACCCGCATTGCGCGTCGGCGGGTTCTATCTTGGGATGATAACATTATTCCTAGCCCTGCTTGTACCGACAATTGCGGGATATCTCCCACTCACGGGTGGATCAAGCGGAATATCGCTGATATCCAATATGGGTTTCGCTCAAGTGCCCTCTGGTATGCTGCTCTATGAAGTTACCCTGCTCGCACTTGCTGCCATAATACTCCTTTCCTGGCTACTGCTCTACTCACGGATAGGGCGTCGCTTCGTTACGCTCAGAAGCAGTGAGGAGTTGGCGGGTTCACTTGGAATATCGGGATATAGGACTAAGTTGCTCGCTTTTCTGCTTTCGGCATTGCCTGCGGGTCTCGGCGGCGCATTCTATGTATACACCCAGCAGTTTTTCAGTTCTGGTAGTGCGAGCACGAATTTATCGATCTATCTCCTTGCCGGCTGTGTGATCGGTGGTTTTGGTACCGTCGCTGGGCCAATTCTTGGTGCTTTGATCGTTCTGGGGATGAGCGAGTTCCTTGGCAGTCTTGCCCAGTACCAGGGGATAGTCTTTGGAGTCGCACTGATCGTGATCGTCTTGGCTGCGCCGGAAGGGATCGTTGGCGCCTACCTTAGCAGTCGTCGCCCGTGGCCGAGAGCGAAGAGGTCGCCCAGAGCGGGCGGGGATCGACCTCGGACTGCGCGCGTTGTCGGTGGTGCGACGCGTCGGGTCGGCCTTCATTTGCGGGAGCAAGACCTTGAGCGTGGCCAGTCGGCTGAGTCGTCCGAGGTGGATGCGCTCGAGCGGGATTCTCTGGCGGAAAGAGCCTTACCGGAAGAGCAATCGTCTGATCGTGGCGGCTGTGGTGTCGGACAGTTTGGCGTTGGCGCCGCTCGAGGTGCCCTTCGGATCGAGGCGTTGAAGAGAAATTTTGGTGGCGTTACTGCTTTGGATGCGGTGACGCTGCGTGTTGCTCCGGGAACAGTTCACGCTCTTATCGGTTCGAATGGCTCGGGCAAGACAACTACGTTGAACATCGTCTCGGGCTTTTACCGGGCGCACGGGGGTGGAGTCTGGTTGGGCGGCACGCGGATTGATGGCCATGGGCCTGCCTTCGTGGCGTGTCGTGGCATTGCCCGGACCTTCCAGACCCCGAAGCTCCTAGCAGGAGCAAGTGTGCTCGAGAACTTGCTCGGTGCTGCCGACCGTTCTATCAGCTGTAGTGACGTGGAATCCCTGCTGCGGCTGCCGCGCGGCCGGCGGAGTTACCGGCAGGCTATAGAGCGCGCAGGGGTGGCGCTCGAAATGGCGGGGATCGACGAGTTCGCGGATGAGATTGCAGGGGAAGTGCCTCACGGGACCCAGCGACTGGTGGAAGTAGCACGTGCCATCGCACTGGAGCCTCACTTCGTGCTGCTGGATGAGCCTGCGGCTGGCCTCAGCCCAGCTGAAGTGGACTTGCTCAATCACGTCGTGCGCGCGTTTGCAGCTAAAGGAGTGGGAGTTCTGCTTGTCGAGCATAACCTTCCCGTGGTGCTCGAGCTTGCTGACGAGGTAACCGTACTTCACCACGGCGCAGTGATAGCCAGGGGAACACCGGCAGAGATCGTACATGACCCACAAGTAGCGGCGGCCTACCTGGGAAGTGCTCTGGCCCGGGAATCGGTTTCCGATAAGCCAGAAGGGGTGGGCATCGGGACCGATTCCGGTGATTCGGTCGCTGAGCCTGGTCCTGGCCGGGAGAAAGACTGATGGCCGGCGATGGAGGGAGCCTCAGTCTGTTGAAGGGTACAGGCACGGAAGGGCCGAAGTTGAGTGGGCTGCAGGTGCGTGGACTACGTGCTGGGTATGGCGTCATGGAGGTCGTGCATGGCGTGGACCTCGAGGTGGCCCCGGGCGAACTAGTGGCTCTGCTCGGGCGCAATGGAGCTGGGAAAACCACAGTGCTTGCGGCGACGGCTGGGATACGTAGGGGGAGGAACGATGGCGAGGTGCGACTTGATGGGCTTGCTCTGCACGAGAGGCGACCTGCGCAGGTGGCCGCGGCTGGACTCGCGCTAGTGCCGGAGGGACGACGGATCTTTACCGAGATGACAGTTCGGGAGAACCTGCGGCTGGGTGCCTTCATCCGCCGGCGGTCAGCCGCTTCCGAGATCGAGGCTGGTATCGGCATGATGATCGACTTGTTTCCTCCTCTTGGCATTTACATACACCGCAAGGTGGGCGAATTGTCAGGGGGAGAGCAGCAGATGGTAGCCATAGCCCAAGCCCTGATGGCCCGTCCGCGCGTACTACTACTGGATGAGCCTACTGCGGGCCTAGCTCCCTTGCTGGCTGAGGAGCTCTACAGTGCTGCTATCGCTCTGGCTGGCGGAGGGGTAGGGGTATTAGTGGTAGATCAGGACATGCACCGGGCGCTGGAGTATTCGAGTCGTGTGTACGTGATGGAGGCTGGGAAGATTGCGCTTGCAGGCACCAGCATGGAGCTGCGGTCTGGATCGGCGGTGGAGAAGATTCTTCGTGGTATTGACCGGTAAGGGCCTCTGGCTCAACTACATGAGCGGCTATGGCGGCAAAATCGAGTAGTTGCACTCGAGATGCCAGTCCTGGCTCTTCATCGGTACTGAGCGAGGCTCTGTGCCGGTAATCGGGGCGACGAGACCGAGGGGTTCCGGGCCCGCGGGGGGATGACGTGGTGAGGTACAAGTAAGTAGCGTGGTGCGTTGCGACATAGGAGGTTCCATGAGTGAGGTGTTCTTCGACCCGTTTGATCCGGAGCAGGCGCAGAATGCCTGGCCGCTACTGAAGGAGCTCAGGGCGCGGGGAGCCGCCGCCAGGATCGGCGATGGCATGTACTATGTAACCCGCTACGACGCGTGCCGCGAGATCTTGAAGGACAACGGCAAGGTCTTCTCCTACAACCTCGGCTTCCGAGCGCCGGGTGTCGTGGTCCCGCCCGAGGACCGCTTGCTCGGGGAAATGGACGCCCCCCAGCACACGTTCGTCCGGCGAGCTGTCGTGTCCAGCTTCAACACCGTTGCCGTGCGCCGCGAAGAGCCCTTCATATACCGAAGCGCACGGGCGTTCCTCGAGCAGATCCTTCCGGGTAGCACGGTCGATCTCGTCTCGTCGTTCACCCGTCCGTTGCCGAACACGGTGACGGTGCACATGCTCGGCTTCCCCGTGGAGGACGCAGAGCAGATCGCCACCTGGAGCAAGGAGGTGATGGAGAGCGAGTACCCGGCGATGAACCGCACGGCGCGTGGCGAGGGGTTTGCCGGGGCGTTCCCCGAGTACTGGCAGTACATCGACGAGCAGATGAGCCGTTGCCGGCGGAGGATCGAGGAGGCTGGCGACGTGCCCGGCAAGGCACCCGACGACGTGGTGTCGCGTCTGCTGGTGGCCGAAGTCGACGGCCAGCGGCTGAGCGAGCGCCAGGTCCACGCCGTCGTCGAGAACCTTCTCCTCGGCGGCTTCACCACCACGAGCCAGCTGCTCGGCAACCTGCTCTACACCCTGCTGACCGACACACCGCTGGAAGGGCGGGTCCGGGCCGACCCCTCATTGGTCCCAGGGCTTGTCGAGGAGAGCCTGCGCGTGAGCCCGCCGGTGCTGTTCATCCCCGTGGGCTGTATGCGTGACACCACCGTGGGGGAGACCCGAGTGGCCGTAGGTGAACGTGTGATCCTGGGAACGGCATCGGCGAACCGGGACGAGACGGTGTTCGAGGAGGCGGACACCGTCGATGTCGAGCGGGCGAACGCCGATAAGCACCTCACCTTCGGCTTCGGTCCCCATCTCTGCATCGGGGCGGAGCTCGCCCGCACGACCGCACGGATCGCCCTGGAGGAGCTCTTCGGGACGTTCCCCGAAGGAGCGTTGACGCTCGATCCCTCCTATAGCTTCGAGAACGTCTCCACCTACTTCGAGTGCGGCCCTGCCCGCCTCCCGGTCGCCGTGGCTCCGAGCCCCCGGCAGGAAGGTGCGCTTTGATGCTGAGCCACGCAAGAGTCGGCACCGAGGACGAAGGCCTGGACCTGTCCCGCATGCGCAGGGAGCGCCGGGTTCGCCTGCGCTCGGAGATGGAGCAGCGCGGCGTGGGCGCGCTGGTGCTTCTGGGCACGAGCGCGGTCCAATACGCCGTTGGGGCGAGCCATGTCTTGGCCGACGGCAGCCACGCCGTCTCCGAGCGCGTGATCGCCGTGATGGTGGCCGGCGACGAGCTGCCCCATCTCTACACGCCGTACCCCGATGGGTGCCCGACCGAGCTGGTTGGCAGCCACTGCCATCCACCACTGCACCCGGGCTCCCCGGAGGGCGCGGTGGCGCTTTTCACCGCTGTGGCCGAGGTAGCTGGCGGGCGTGTCGAGGGAGCCCTCGCCGTCGACGAGATGACGGCCCCCATGTATGTCTGCGTCTCGAGGATCCTCGGGGACGTCCCGGTTGTGGACGCCGGCGAGCCGCTGGCGGCGGCCAAGACCGTCAAGACCGCCGACGAGATCGAGTGCATCCGCCGGGCCCAGCGGATCAACGAGGTGGCCATGTACGACGTGGAGGCGATGCTCCGCCCGGGCGTCCGCCAGTCCGAGCTCACCGGGGTCTTCCTGCGGCGGATCTTCGAGCTCGGGGCTACGGGGAACTGGATCGACCCCATCTTCCAGCCGATGGCGCTGTCGATCGCCGCAGGTCCCTACACGACGAACGGCGATGTGGCCTTCCCACTGTGCAGCACGGATCGAATCCTGTCCGAAGGCGACGTGGTGTGGGTCGACAGTGGCGTCGACTACTTCGGTTACGCGTCTGACTTCGGGACCACGTGGCTGGTGAACGACCGGCCAGAGCCGACGGCACGCCAGCGGAGCCAGTTCGAGCGCTGGAAGGCGGTAGTGGAGGCGACGCTCTCGGTGACCCGCCCGGGAGCCACGGGTGCCGACCTGACCAAGGCGGCCATCGAGGCGAACGACGGTGCCGTGCCGTGGCTCGAGCACTTCTACCTGATCCACGGGATCGGGACGTCCAGCGCCGAGACGCCGCTCATCGGCAGCCACCTGGGCCCGGAGTTCGATGCCGGCATCACCCTCGCACCCGGCATGGTCCTAGTGCTCGAGCCTGTCATCTGGGAGGACGGGTATGGCGGGTACCGGTTCGAGGAGATCGTGGCCGTCACCGAGCACGGCTACCTGCCCCTGGGCAACTACCCGTACTCCCCTTTCGAGTGACAGCCGAAGGAGCGGACACCACGATGACGCACGCACACCTACAAGATCCCGGTCCGAGCCTTGGGACTGGACCCCTAGAAGAGGGGGGGCGGGCCGACTTCGGGCGGATGCGGGCCGAGCGCCTGGCGCGCTGCCTCGCCGAAGTCCGCGATGAGGGCCTTGACGCTCTGGTTCTCGGTGACGAGTCGAACGCCCGTTACGTCTCGGGCGCCCGGCGGCTGTGGCTTGCCGGCACGCGGTCGTTCGCTCCCAGCTGTGTGCTTGTCGCCGCCTCGGGGAGCATCCACCTCATGAGCACCTGGGAGGACGGGGTCCCCCAGGAGATCCCCCGGCAGAACCTCTTCGGGGCTCCGTGGGACCCCGGGAGGTTCGTCGCGGCCTTGGAAGGCATCCCTGGCCTGAAGGAGGCCCGACGGATCGGGATTGACGGCATGTCGCCGAGGATGGCGGCGCTCGTTGGGTCAGTGGTGCCCTCGGCCGAGCTGATCGACGCCACGCCATTGCTCGTGCGGGCCCGGCGAGTGAAGACCACCGACGAGCTGGCCTGCATCGAGACGGCGGTCGCCGTCGCAGAGGCCTGCCTGACCCATGCCTTGGACCGGCTGCGGCCGGGCATCACCGAACGTGGCCTGTTCGGGATTTTCATGGAGCGCCTGGGGAGCTTCGGTCTGACGATCCCATCAGTCGAGGCGTCGTTCTGCGTTACCCCCCGGCACGCCACATCCGCCGGGCCCACCCTCCGCCGGATCGGCACCGACCGGAATGTGAACAAGGGCGACCTAGTGGCATGCGACGCCGGGGTGCACTACGCCGGGTACGAGGGTGGGCTGGCGAGAACATGGCTCTGCCAGGGCGCTGTGACGCGGCCGGCAACCCCGGCGCAGCAGTCGCTCCACCGCCGGTGGTCGACGCTGCGCGACGCCCTGCTTGCGGCGTGCCGGCCCGGGCGACCGGCCGGCGACGTGGTGGCCGCATACCAGCAGACCGGCGAGCCACTCCCCTCACTGCCGGTCCTCTACGGGCTCGGCCTCGGGATGGAGCCCCCGTTCGTCGGAGCCGGCATCCCGTCCGACGCCGGGGCAATCACGACGATCGAGGCCGGGATGGTGCTGGCCATCCAGGGCTACGTGCACGAGGAGGGGACCGGCGGGTACCTGGGACGCGACGTGGTGGCGGTGACCGGTGACGGGTTCCGGCTCCTCACTCGACACTCGTACGGCTCACTGGCTGAAGAACGGAAGTGACCCGTGTAGGAGATGGGTCGAGCCGGTCAGGAGGTCCGCAGGAACTTGTAGACGTCCCCGAAGCTCCGGTTCATGTCGGCCGGGAGCTCCGTGGCCCCCCCGAGGGCGACCGCTCCGAGGATGATCTCGGCACTGCGCTCCACCAGAGCGGTGATGTGGAGAGCGTCGGACGGGGACTTGCCGACAGCCACCATGCCGTGATTGGCGAGGAGCGCCGCGCCACGCTCGGCGAGCACGTCCACAGCGGCCTTGCCCACCTCCGGGGTGCCGCTCGGCGCGTACTGAGTGACTGCCACCTCGCCACCCACGTAGACCGTGAACTCGTCTATGCAGGCTGGGATCGGGCGGCGCGCCACCGCGAAGACGGTCGCGTGCACCGGATGGGAGTGGATGACAGACCCGACTTCCTCGAAGGCCTCGTAGCAGGCGAGGTGCAGGGCCTTCTCCGAGGACGCCGGGCGTGCTCCCGACACCGGCTCGCCAGAGGGGTCGATTACGACGAGGTCTTCCAACGTCATCTCGCGGTAGTCCACCGAAGAAGGCGTTATGCAGACGTTGCCGTCTTCCATGCGAGCGGAGACGTTACCTGCGGTTCCCTCTACGAGACCTTTGGCCAGCAGCTCCTTGGCGGTGTGCAGCACGGCTCGGGGGGCGTCCTCGACGAAACGTGCTGCCATTTGCACCTCTTTCTCGGTATTCTCGGTTCTCGTTGCCGTGTTGCCAATGCCCGCGGCACCCGCTCATCCTGCCCGCGGGTAGGCTGCATCGCTAGCCAGGTGACAGTGTCTGCAACTGGCCGGTTCGTTGCCCGGCTCGCTGCCACTGTACTAGTCGCTGGCCAGGAGTGGCCAGGAGTCAGGAGTGGCCAGGAGTCAGGAGTGGCCAGGAGTCAGGAGTCAGGAGTGGCCAGGAGCAGAGTCTACGTCTAGTATGACATCGGCGTCAGCACCATGACGCCGCCGGGGAGATTGCGAGGCGCCATGAGCGCTCGCTGCACGAGGAGGGGATGCATGGCTCGTATCGCGCGCAGTGCCGGAGGCCGTGCAGGTTTGGGGGTGCTGGCGGCCGCCCTTCTGCTAGCCGCGTGCTCGAACGCAAGCAGCCACGTGAGCAAGGGCGGTGCCGGCGCTCCGGGAGTGACTGCGAACAAGATCGTGGTCGGGAGCCTTGCTTCGGCTACCGGTCCCCTTTCCTCTGGCTTCGGGGAGATAGTCGACGGGGTCAAGGCCTACTTCGACATGGTGAACGCCCATGGAGGCGTCTACGGGCGCAAGCTCGACCTGGCTGTCCAGGAGAACGACGCCGGCAATCCGACCACCGACGCGGCCGAGGCCCGGACGCTCGTCTCGGACCACGTCTTCGCAGTGGTTGGCGTGGGAACACCATTCTTCACGGGCGCCCAGTACCTGGCCCAGGTGGGCATGCCCACCTTCGGCTACATGGTCAGCTCGCAATGGCAGAACGCCCCGACGCTCTTCGGCGCCTACGGCTCGTACCTGAACGACGCGACGGCTCAATACGACGTCGTCTACGCGGCCAAGGCGCTCCACGCCACGTCGATAGCTGTCGTTTCCTACGGGGTGCCCGCCTCCGCGGATGCCTGCGAGGGATCTGCCGCAGGCCTGAAGAAGGCGGGGCTGAACGTGAGCTTCGAGGACTTCAACTTCGGGCTCGGTGCCACTCCCGTGCCCGACGTGGTCCAGATGGCAGCCCACCACGTGGACTTGCTCATAACTTGCATGGAAGGTTCCGACAACCTCGCTTTCGCCCAGGCGATGCACCAGTACGGGCTCGGCTCGGCTCACGCCTTTTGGTTCAACGGCTACAGCCGCAAGATGGTCGCCGACAACCCCTCGCTCACCAACGGGATCATCTATTTCGACCAGCACGTTCCCTTCGAGGCTGTTACGGCCTTCCCCGGCAAGTACCCGGCCATGGCTCTCTACATCAAGGAGATGACCAAGTACGAGCCCCAGTGGGTGTACGACGACGTGGCCTTCCAAGGGTGGGTCAACGCTGCGCAGTTCGTGGCGGGCCTGAGAGCCGCCGGCCCGAACCCGACCCAGCGCAAGGTCGTGGCGGCCATCAACTCCGAGACTGCGTTCACCGCGGGAGGCCTCATGCCCCCGGTCAACTGGACGACCGCGCATACCTTGGCCGGCACCCTGAAGGGCCCGTACTGCTCGGCCTTCGTGGAGGCCAAGAACGGGCGCTACGTGCCAGTTTTCACGCGCCCGGGCGGCCAGGTGTTCACTTGCGTCAACTCGAGCTTCCAGCCCGTCGCAGCGCCACCCGGAACTCCTGGCGCCTAAGGCAGCTCGGGGGGCCCCGTGAGCAGCATCCTCGACTACGCGATCCCTGGCATTCCCTACGGATGCGGCTTCGCGCTGCTTGCCGTCGGGCTCGTCCTGACGTTTCGCGCGACCGGCGTGTTCAACCTGGCCTTCGGAGCCCAGGCGTTCGTGTCGGCCTTCGCGTACGACCTGCTGAACCAGTACGCGCACTGGTCCCAGGCGGCTGCCTTCGCAGTTTCGGTACTGGTCCTCGCACCCGCGCTCGGACTGGCCATGGACCGCTTCCTCTTCCGCCACATCCCCACGGCCTCTACTACGGCCAAGGTCATCTCCTCGCTCGGGCTCCTGATTGCGATACCGGAGCTGGTGCCAATCATCTTCGGCGGGGCGACGCGCCACCGGATCGGTTACCTGTGGCTGAACCCCAACGTGGTGTACTTCCGCATCGGCTCCACGCCCGTGAACGGCTCGGACATCTCCACCACCGTGATCACCTTTGCGGTGGTTGCCGCCCTCGTGGCCATGTTCCGCTGGAGCACGGCAGGCGTGACGATGCGGGCCGTGGTCGAGAGCCGCCGGCTCTCGCAGCTCGAGGGAGTGAACGCCGCGCGAGTCGGGGCCGCTGCCTGGGCGCTGTCGAGCACGCTGGCTGGGCTGGCCGGCGTCCTCCTGCTCCCTCAGTCCAACTCGATTGACCCGACCAACCCGCTCCAGTTCACGACGCTGCTGGTAGCGGGCATAACGGCGGCTGCGTTCGCGAGCCTGGACAGCATCCCCATGGCCCTCCTCGGGGGCGTGGCCCTCGGAGTGCTCGAGAACGTGCTCGTGAAGTTCCTACCCCCCGGCGGAGTCCTGTCCCAAGGGCTCCTTCCGTCTCTACCGTTTGCCGTCCTCGTCGTCGTCCTTCTTGCGAACCCGCGCCTCAGGCGCATAGAGCAGAGCTCGGACCCGCTCGCGTCGGTCGATCCCCCT
>JAJYXW010000128.1 GCA_021801525.1 Actinomycetes bacterium | reverse complement strand
GCCAGGGCGTCTTTTTCGCCCGCGGCCGAGCTCCTGTGCCAAACCGGCGAGGCGGTCGACGGTGCTCGTGGTGCCTGCCTCCAGGCGCTCGGATGCTCCTCGTGCTCGTAGCGTCACCCCGCCGTGCCCGGTCACCTCGGCGGTTCCCGAGGACAGGTCGAGGTGCAGTGCCGTGTGCTCGTCCACTCCGAGGACGAAGGTGTCTTCGGGCATGTCCCTCTCGAGCAGGGAGAGCCGTTCTTCGCCCAGGTAGCAGTAACGGGTGTCGTGCGTCCCGCCCTCGGCATTGTCGTAGTGGGGTATCACGGCGGCGCGCAGGCCCAAAGGTGCCAGCAGGTCGAGACCTTGCAGCCAGCGGGGATCTTCCCCCACCTTGTAGATCTCGTACACCGGAACCGTCAGCGACCCCAGAGTCAGTGCTGCAGCAGAGGAGAACGTGATGGCTCCACCGAGAGCGAGCTTCTCGGCCAGCAAGGCTGGGACCAGGGTGCCGTGCCAATGGCGCAGCGCGTAGCTCGGGCTGCCGGGGCCTGCGAAGACGAGCGGGGAGGAGACGAGCAGGCTTACTATCGTGTCGCCCCGGGGGCCTTCGAGGTCTTCCCTCCTGCGCATTCCTGCCACCTCGAGCTCTGCGCCGACGCTCTTGGCGAAGTAGGCGACGGAGCGCTCCGCGAGCTCACGCGCATTGGTCTGGAACCCGAACGGCGTGTCCAGCAGAACTCCCCGCCTGACCCCATTGCCCAGGCAGGATTCGAGTCGGTCGAAGACGCTGCGATGGGAACGCACCATGGTAGGTGCGGTCTCGCCTGATCCCATTATGGTGAGGAGCCTGGGAAGGTCCACTCCAGGATGCTAGCGACGCTTCGCCATGCCTCGTCCCACGCCCTAGGTATGGTCCGAGCCGGGTCGGTGCTCGCCAACGGCCGCCTCGAGCACTTCTACGACCTCTGCCTGGAGCATGCCCAGGTAGCGGTAGACCGCTATCCGGGCACGGTCGCTCTCGTCCAGTGGCTCGACGCTGGTGGCATCGGCACCCTCGGAGACGTCGAGCTGAGTTCCGAGCAGAAGGCGCAGAACTTCGAGGCCGGCCATCCACTGTTCGAGCTGCTCTGCGTCGAGCTCACCGCTTGCCGCGGTCGCCGCTATCACGTCGAGCGCTCCCTGGTGTCTGTGCAGCAGCTCCCCGCCGACGACGTCCCGGTACTCGGCCTCGGCGGCAGGGTCTCCAGGGTACGCGGGCGGGAAGAGGCGCACTGTCGCAGGACCCCTGGTCTCGATCAGCGGGTGCGCCTGTTCGGGCAAGGCCGCGAGCAACTTGCGCTCGTTCGCGCTGAGCCGGAGCTGGTACGTGCCGTCGCGCCTCTTGTGAAAGCGGCGACCGCCGATCATCCTGGCTGCTCCAGCGTTGCCCACAGGCCGTGCTGATGGAGCCGGAAGGCGTCGAGCTCGGCCCGCTCTCTCGGGCCCGAAGAGACCACCGCCCTCCCCTTGTGGTGCACGTCGAGCATCAGTGCGGTCGCCTTGTCTCGGCTGTAGCCGAAAAGCTTCTGGAAGACGTAGGTCACGTAGGACATGAGGTTGATCGGGTCGTTCCAGACAATGACAAGCCACGGGCGGTCGGGGCGGGTGTCGTCGCCGGACGCCGGCAGATCGGACTTGCTGGGGGCCTGCTCTGCTGGCGGGGCCGGGAGCGAGGTCATCGACGTGCTGCCCCCCCGGCCAGGCCCGCATGCACGGCGCCTGCCACCTCGCCGTGCCCTGCCACCTCGCCGTGCCCTGCCACCTCGCCGTGCCCTGCCACCTCGCCGTGCCCTGCCACCTCGCCGTGCCCTGCCACCTCGCCGTGCCCTGCCACCTCGCCGTGCGTCACCTCTTCAGCGGGGTGATGGTAGAGCCCGCTCACGAACCATACGGCCACCATGAGCACGACGCATGCCCCGAAGATGTGGAATCCCACGAGCACGGCGGGCACGTGCAGGAAGTACTGCGTGTATCCGAGCGCCCCCTGGGCAGCCATAGCGAGCAGCAGCCATCGGCCCCGGTCCTGGACGGCGCCAGGAGCGTCGGAGCGGTGCAGGGAGACGAGCAGGGCGAGCATGAGCACGCCGGCGACGATGACCACGATCGAATGGGTGCGCACCAGGTCCTCGAATGGAACCGGGATCCGCTTGGCCCCGGGCCCGCCGGCGTGGGGGCCCGCCCCGGTGGCCGTGCTCCCGGCGACGATGGCGAGCCCGATCGTGGCTAGGACCGCCCATGCGAGCCGGGACTGGGTCTGCTGCACCATTGGGGTTGCCCTGACCCGAGCGTGGCCTGCGCGAAGTACCAGGACGGTGGCGTCGGCCAGGAGCACGATGCCGAGCACGAAGTGACCCGCCACGACGTAGGGGTTCAGGTGCGAGTACACGACCGCTGCGCCCACCAGCGCCTCGCCGAGGATGCCCGCCACCAAACCGGCGGACAGCCACGTGAGGTCCCGCCTCTTCGGTGTGCGCAAGAGGGCGCCGATCAGGGTCGCACCTCCTACGACCACCACTACCACGACGACCATACGATTGGAGAACTCGATCAACGGGTGCAGGGACAGCACAGGCGTCACGCTGGTGCGTGAGCAGGTTGGCCAGTCAGGGCAGCCCAGTCCCGATCCGGACAGGCGTACGGCGCCCCCAGAGACGATGTTGAGCGCCACCATCGCTGCAGACGCCTGAGCGAGCCGGGTGAAGGCGCGCGGTCCTGCGCTGAGGCGAAGCCCCATCTT
>JAJYXW010000088.1 GCA_021801525.1 Actinomycetes bacterium | reverse complement strand
GTGCAGGGAGCGGGATCGGGGGTGGTCGGCGTGGCGGTGAACGTCCTCGTGGGAAAGGCGTATCCCGACTCAGCACGCCCGAGGATGTACGCAGTCATGTCGAGCGCCTGGGTGCTTCCCTCCGTCGTCGGACCTGCGGTTGCCGGTGTGGTCGCGGAGGATCTATCGTGGCGGCTCGTATTCCTGGGCATAGCCCCCGTGGTCGTGATCGCCGCGCTCGTGGCTCTCCCCGCGGTGCGCCGCCTGGAGAGAGGGACGGCACGCGAGGGGCCGGCTGGCAGGAGGTTATTCGACCAAAGTGGCGCACGAGAGGCGCTGACTGCACTGGCTCTAGCGGCGGGCTCGGCTCTCGTGCTCACAGGGGCGGCTTTGCACCAGGTGCCGGAGGCGGCAGTGCTGAGCGCGGCCGGGCTCGTTATCGGCGTACCGGCTCTGGTGAAGGTGCTGGCCCTCCGAGGAGCACACGGGAGGCGTGCCCTCCTCGGTGCGATGGGCGCGGGCTCGCTCGCGTGCTTCGGGTTCTTCGGGGCGGAGGCCTTCCTGCCTCTGGTGCTCACAACGGTCCACCACATCAGCCCTTCCTTCGCGGGCCTGGTGCTGACGGCGGCGTCGCTCTGCTGGACCGTGGGTGCCTGGGCTCAGGCACGCTGGATTGATCCCAGAGGGGCCAGGTGGACATCCAGGTCGGGTATCTCCCTGGTTGTCCTCGGGCTGTGCGCCGTAGTGACGCTGACTTGGGCGGCTACACCTGTGGGCATCGCGTGGGCTGCGTGGGGGGTTGCTGGAGCAGGCATGGGGGTTGCCTACTCGACGGCCAACGTGGCGGTGCTGAGGGCCTCCGAAGGGGCTGGGCAGGCCCGGGCGGTCGCGGCGCTCCAGATGCTCCTGACTCTCGGTGTCGCCCTAGGGACCGGGCTCGGCGGTGATTCACTGGCCTGGTTCGTAGCAGCCGGCCACTCGGCGGCTACCGGGGTGCGAGCTTTCGACCTGGCAGCCGTCGGAGCGCTCGGCTTGGCGATGGCGGCATGCAGGCTGCTGCCGGGCCCGCGAGGCACGGTTCCCGCTGCGGCCCTGCCGAAGTGATAGAACGACCCCTCGTGAAGACTTCGCTGCTCAGCGCCCCGGAATGGTTGGCCGTACTCCGCATTGGCCTCGGTTTGTGGTGGCTGGAGAGCTTCCGCCACAAGAACCTCGAGGCCTGGATAAAGCGTCAGGCCGGTATCGCCTGGGCCGGCGACATCGCAGCGAAGCACCGTTGGCCTGCGGTCCGCAAGGGGTTCGACGCGATCGTCAAGCCTCACCCGAAGACGATGACCTGGGTGGTGCTGCTGAGCGAGCTGTCCCTCGGCCTCGGGATCACGCTCGGCCTCCTGACACCGGTAGCGTGCATCGCGAGCATATTGCTCAACCTCACCTACTTCTTCCTGATGATCCACGACTGGGCTGAGCAGGGTCAGAACCTGATGATGGTACTGGCCGCGGTGGTGGTGCTGGGAGCGCACGGCTGGCAGGTATGGTCGCTCGACCACTTGATCGGCATCTTCTGACAGCCGCAGCGGGTGGCACCCGCAGCGGACGGCCTCCAGCTTCGAACATCGCTCTACGATGACTGGTAGTAAGTGGTAAGAGGCACAGCGGATGGGCACGCTCCGGGGTCGTCGTCGCCCAGGCAGCGCCCGAGCAGTGGCGGTTGCATGCCCGCCCGGGTTATACAGATGGACGGCCATTTGACGTGTCCGGGGCAGCGGCTACTGCCCGAAGATGCCAGAGGAGGAACACTTAGATGGGAGCTAGCAAGCTCTACTTCGAGGACGTGACCGAGGGTAGCGAAGCCCCCGCGAGGAAGCACACGCTCACGCGGACAGACCTCGTGCGTTATGCAGGCGCTTCAGGGGACTACAACCCCATGCACCACGACGAGGTGAAGGCCACAGCGGCGGGCCAGCCGAGCGTGTTCGGGCATGGGATGTTCTCCATGGGCCTGCTTGGCACAGCCCTGACCGATTTCGTGGGGGCCGGCAACATAAGGCGCTACCGTGTCCGCTTCAGCCGCCAGACCTGGCCCGGCGAGGAGCTGCAAACGAAGGTGACGGTCACGGGCAAGCGAGTAGACGGCAGCCGCCACCTGGTGGACCTCGAGTGCAGCCTCGCCAACGCCGAGGGTGAAGTGAAGGTGGTCGGCGAGGCTACGGCGGAGCTTCCGACGCGCTCTTGACGGCGCGCCGGTCAGAGCGTCAGAAGCTGAACTTCGGTAGTCCGGATGGGTGCTCTGCGAAGAGCTTCGCCTTCGCTTCAGCAAGCTCCTTGGGCGTCCAGCGGTTGTCGCGCTCGAGGGTGCCGACGGGGTGGAACCCGCCCATCGCATAGATGCTTCCTCCGTAGACGACGAAAATCTGGCCGGTAACGTCCGCGGCTTCGTCGGAAGCGAGGAAGGCCACGACGGGTGCAACGTTGGCAGGGGAGAAGACGTCGAACTTCCCTTCTTCGGACTTGGCCATGTCCCCGAACAGGTCCTCGGTCATTCGGGTGCGGGCACGAGGCGCGATGGCGTTGGCTGTGACGCCGTAGCGCTCTAGCTCGCGCGCGAGCACCCAGGTCATCGAGGCAATTCCGGCCTTCGCGGCGGAGTAGTTGGCTTGGCCGGCATTGCCGTACAGGCCGGCCTCGGAGGACGTGTTGATGATGCGCGCGGAGACCTGCTCGCCGGCCTTGGAGCGGGAGCGCCAGTAGACGGCAGCGAAGTGCGAAGGAGCGAAGTGACCCTTCAGGTGGACGCGGATCACGTCGTCCCAGTCGGACTCGCTCATGTTGAAGCTCATGGTGTCGCGCAGTATCCCGGCGTTGTTGACCAGGATGTCGAGCCTGCCCCAGGTGTCGACTGCCTGGGCGATCAAGGATTCTGCTCCCGACCAGGAGCTCACGTCGTCGGCGTTGAGGGCAGCTTCGCCGCCAGCGGCCTTGATGTCCTCGACGGTCTGCTCTGCCGGGTGCTTGTCGGTACCCGCCCCGTCGCGGGCGGCTCCGACGTCGTTGACGATGACCTTCGCCCCTTCAGCGGCCAGCAGGAGGGCCTCCTCGCGGCCGATACCTCGGCCGGCACCGGTGACGATGGCGATCTTCCCGTCGAGCATTCCCATTGGGGCCTCCTCATGTATAAGGTGCCGGGCTCGCTGCGCCGGCCGGTTGACGAAGGGGACGTGCTCCGGGCAGCATGGCCCAAGCGCGCCCGCACGGTCAAACAGGGGCGTAGCTCGCGAAGAGGGAATGGAGCGAGATGACAACGATGAGGTTCGATCTGCCGACGCCCGACGAGTTCACCGAGCATTTCTGGGATGCTGCACGAGACGGTCACCTGTTGATCGGCCGTTGCTCGGCTTGTGGGAAGGCCCACTACTACCCGCGGCCGTTTTGCCCGCATTGCGGGAGCGAAAGCGTCGCCTGGGAGGAGGCGAGCGGTGATGCCACGCTCTACACCTGGTCCGTCGTCTACCAGAACGATCTTCCCCCCTTCGGTGGACGAGTCCCTTATGTGGCTGCGATCGTGGATCTGGCCGAGGGCCCGAGGATGATGACCAACGTCGTGGACTGCGACCATGCAGCCCTGAGAGCAGGCATGGCTCTGCGGGTCACCTTCCAGGACATAGGAGACGGCTACTCGATCCCAGTCTTTGCTCCCGCTTCCTGAGATCCGAGCGGGGCTGGAGCGTCGGCGTGCAATCAACAGCTGGCGACCGTTACCCCGGAGACGGCGTGAGCGTCGGTGAAGTACCCGCTCGCCGCAGCGAACCCGACGAGGACCTGTCGTGGCAGTGAGGCGGTCAGCGGCACGACGAACGCCTGGGCTCCGTTCACGAAGACGCTCATCCTTCCTCCCGCCACCTTCACGTTCACCTGTACAGGAGACCCGCGGAGCTCCGGCACTTGGGACGTGGAGACCACGTAGTGCAAGGTCGACCAGGTGCTTCCCTGGCGATCTGCCATCCCAACGAGGTTGGTGGGCCCCGTTGTGTAGGTGGTGAGCGCTACGGCTTCCCCTTTGAGCCCGGCGAATCCCTCTCCGCCGCCGTTCTCCCCGAGGGCGTGAGCCCCGACCACGGGGTCGAGCAGCTCGAGAACAAGACCGTTCGCCCCCGTTCCTCCTCCGAGCGTCGCCGTGAAGGAGACCGACAGCCCCTCCGAGGACAGCGGGTGTGGCCATATAGCTGAACCTGCTTCGAACGGTCCTGTTCCGGTCAAGCGCACTCCGTTGCCGGTCGGAGTGGCGCTCCCGTTCAGATCCCACTCGCCGTTCTGTGGCGGCGGTGCGACCACGCAGGCCGGGCCCGTTCCCCCCGCGGAGCCAGTCGGCCCTGAGGGAGCGGGCACGGGTGACGGCGCAGGTGAAGCTGGGGCAGTCGTAATGGTTGTTCCGGTAAGCGTACCGCCGGTCCTCGCCCCACCCTGGCCCTGAGAGGACGCCGGCGTGCCGAACGAGGCGAGGAACTGTGCCGCCGCCTTCGGGAAGCTTGCCGCATTGATGGCATTCGAGCCGTGGTCGAAGTAAGTGGCGAAGGCGACGTTGTTGCTGGCTATCCAGCTGGCCATCTCGGACACGAAGTACGGGTCGTCCCCGCCACCGTGGCCATTGCCCGTGGGCCAGAGCCCCCACTCGGGGAGGGCGAGCGCCTTGCCGTGCGCGGCGCCGAAGCTGCGAAGCCAGTCGAGGCCGTAGGGCTCGGTGAGCATATAGTTCCATCGCGCGGCGTTTGGCATCGCCGGCCACTGCAAGTCGTAGACGTCGAGGCCGACGACGTCGACATACGCGTTCCCCGGGTACGCCTCATCAGGTGGGATGGTGAGCTGACCCCGGGTCGGGTTCCAGACGAACTTGAAGTTGGCCCCCGCAACCGACTGCATCGTCACCACGATCTGCCGCCAGTAGGAGATGAAGCTTGTTGCTTCAGCCTGGTTCGCTACTGCCCAGGGGAACCACCACCCGTTGAACTCCCAGCCCAGCCGGATGAACGACGAGCCTTGACCGTATGCGACAAGGGTCTCTGCAAGCTTCCTAAAGTAGATGTCGTAAGCGCCGGTTGCGCCGATCGAAAGGCTTGCTCCGGAGTTGGGAAGCATCGGGACTCCCCAGATCATCTGGAACCCGTCGCAGCCGGTGCTACCGCTCTTGCAGCCCCAGTGCTCGAGGAACCACGACGGCGAAGAGATGGTCTGCCAGCTCGATCCGTCGAAGAAGTCCATCGCGTAATCGACCGGGTGTCCGAGCCACGAGCCGAACGCACGCGCGCCAGCCGGGTTGGCCGCGCTCGTGTAGACGCCGAGCACCTGCGAGGTTGCCGTGGTGGCTCCAGATTGATGTGCTGCGACGAGCTGCGAGGTTGCCGTGGTGGCTCCAGATTGATGTGCTGCGACGAGCTGCGAGGTTGCCGTGGTGGCTCCAGATTGATGTGCTGCGACGAGCTGCGAGGTTGCCGTGGTGGCTCCAGATTGATGTGCTGCGACGAGCTGCCCCGCGGGCATGGCGGCAAGGGCTACGAGGCCCGCCAGGGTCGCCACAATGGCCTTCGCCGGGCTGAACCAGTGGCGACCGGAGCACGAGATGGGTCGAATTGCGACCGACGCACGCCGCTGGCGATAGCCCGAGCGGAAGATCCCGCGAAGAGTGGCTGATATCCCTCGGAGCAACCGCACTGCGTGGTAGACGAGCATGTCGCGTGGTATCGACACCGCGTAGAGTGTTCTTTAGCGAATACTTTGGAAAAGTACGCGGGGGGCCGCCACGAGGGCACCGCACTGGAGCGACCCGCCAGAGCGCTGTCCCTTACATGAGCCTCTTGGCCGAGGAGCAGTTGACGTCGGTTTCCACGGCGTCTAACGTGATCTTGCGAGCACCTATTGTGGCAGAGGAGCGCGGGGCTCTATGTGTGCGATGGTGCGGAGGCGGAACGTGGTCACAGGGAGCAGTCGCCATCCCCAGGCTCGGGATCCCCAAGGTCGGGATTGTGAAGCGGCGGAAACCCGGGGTGCGACGTGGTAGCGCTCGGAGCACGGGCGCAGGCCTGTGCGTTGCCCTCCGTCTTCGAGGAAGCCGGAGGCCTAGAGGGGGATGACCGATCGGCCCTGGGGCCAGTCACTTGCTCGAGCCGGCTCCTCATCGCGCGAGAGCGGGAGATCCAAGCGATGAGGAGCTTGATGGAAGCCTCTCGCCCGCCTTCTCGCGGGGCGACGCTTCTCATCCGGGGGGAGCCTGGGACTGGCAAGACCTCGCTGCTCGAAGCCGCCTTGGCCTTTCCCGGATCGCGTGCCCTAGCCTCGAGTACGGCGCTTGTGAGTCTCGAACGGCTCATTTCGGGCAGCACCCAGGTTCGTGCGAGCCGGAGGGCGGCGACCGCGTCCGCGCCGCTCCTTCTTGTCGTCGACGACTGCGAGCAGCTCCCCGAGAGGAGCTGGAAGCAGCTGCTGGACCTCACGCGCCACCTGGTGAACGAGCAGTTGGCCCTCGTGCTCGCGTGGAGCGAGCTCCCGTGGGAGCGGGCAGTCCAGCTTCACGGCGCGCCGGTGGAGGAGCTACTGGTGGGGGGCTTGACAGTTCCCCAGGCAGCCAGGCTTCTTGGGGCGAACGGTCTTCACGAGCCGAGGGCGGACGTCTTGGAGGCGATAGTTGCACGAACCGGCGGCAATCCGCTTGCGATCCTCGACGTGTGCGGAGCCCTCGGGGAAGACGAGCTCGATGGTTGGCACCCGCTCCCCACGCCTCTTCCGATCGGGGACAGCCTGACCGGTGTGTTTCTCCGGGTCCTCTCGAGCCTCCCGGAGCGGACCTTGCGAGCCCTCACCGTGGTGGCAGCAGCTCGGCATCGTGTCGGCGACATCGAAGCGGCGCTCCCGTCGCTCGGAGTCGAGCTCGAGGACCTCGAGGCCGCCAGGGAGGCGGGGGTGCTGATCCTCCGCAGGGACCGCGTCGAGCTTGGCCATCCGCTGCTCGGGTCGGCGATCTTCGCGATGGCGACGCCCGACCTGCGCTTCAGCGCATACGACGCGCTGGCCGAGGGGGAGTTGGGCAACAGAGCGCGAGGTGCGGCCGGCATGGATGGCATGGGACCTGCGGGTCCTGAGCGCGATCGGGCATTGCTGCGGGTGAAGCGGTCCTTTGCCAACTTCAGGGACGAGATCGCAGAAGAGGCGGCATTGGAGGAGCTGCTCGGCCAGGAGGCCGGTTCGCTCCACGACGGCTGCAGGCATTACCTTGCCGCGGCGAGCTCGAGGCTCGCGCAGGGGATGAGGACGCGGGCTTCGGCGTGCCTCGCTTCAGCCGAGGAGCTTGCCGCGTCGAAGACCGATCGCGCCGCGGTGGCCCGGGCGAGCGCCAGGGTGCGGCTGGCCGGAGATCTCGGGCTCGGCACGACCAGGGTGTTATATGACGCGCTGGCGGCTGACGAAAGGCTCAAGCCCGAGGTGGGCTCAGGGTTGCTCCTGGATGCTGCCGAGTGCGACGTGCTGGCGGGTCGCTCCCATCTCGCAGCGATCACTGCGGCGGGGGTGTTCGCAGCGCGCTCCACGCAAGGATGGTCGAAAGCCCTCGCAGATCTCTCGTTCGCCGCCCTTACGGCAAACGGGCCGGGCTGCACCGAGCCGGCGTGCCCGGACAGGGCCCTTGCAACGCTTGGAGGCTGCGACGAGGCTTTCCCGGGAAGCCCGCAGCTCGCAGCGGCGATAGGCCTCGGGTTCTGTCTGAGAGGCACGGCGAACGCCGGACGCTATGCCCGATGGCTTTCCGACCGCACGGAGCGCTTTCGCAATCGGCCACTCGAGGCAGCAGCACTCGTGGTGGCAGCCGCTGTGGCCCTACGCGCAGGTGCGCTCGAGGAGGCTCGGAGCCTGGCGGACAGGGCCAGGCTGCTCGCCGATCGCTGCGAACAGCCGGTGCTCCAAAGCGTTGCCATAGCGCAACTTGCCGAAGTCGCAGCGAGCCTCGGAGACCGCCAGGCGTGCTTTGCCAGCGCCGAGTCGCTCATGGGGCTCGATCCAACCGCCATACCTCTCGCTAGCGCAGCAGGATGTGGAGCGATAGCGGACCTCATGCTCGGATACGGTGATGCTGCCCGAGCCGTCACCTGGATCGGGGCCGCACAGTCCCCAGGAGGTGCTGACGGCCGATTGGCCACGCACACCGGCGAGGCCGATCGGCAGGTTTCGTTCCTGGCTCCGGTCGCAGCGGAGGCTTATATACTTTCCGGGAGAAAGAGTGCGGCAATGGCGCTTCTCTCTGCCTGCGAGATCGGAGGGGAGGTAACGCTGTTCGCTGGAGTCGGGTCCTACGCAGGATGGCGCCCGAGAGTGCTCGCGATGCTCGCGGAAGGCCCAGAGGAAGCGACTGCCCTGTTCTTGGAGGCCAAGGCGTGTGCAAAGGACGCGCCTCTGGCCCTCGCTCGCTCCGAGCTTCGCTTCGGCCAGCTTCTCGTCGACTTCGGGCGTCCGGCCGAGGCCGTGGAGCACCTCGAGTTGGCGCGCTCGGCGTACGTCGCGCTGGGAGCGATGCCGTGGGCCGCGCTCGGAGAGCGAGCTGCAGCGGCTGCTCGCCAGCTGCTGCCGCCACCTACGGCGCCCGAAGGCAGGAGCGCCGAGCATCCCGAGGTGACCAACGGCCATGCCGCGCCTTCTGCGGTGATGGACTCCGAGGGGGATGCCGAATACGTGTTGACCTTGCTTGGCGGGTTCGCGATGCACCGCAGCGGCGCTCTGATCGAGTGCCCGCAGGGTAGGCCAGCGGAGGTCGTGAAGATCGTCGCCCTGAGAGGCCAGGTGCTCGTGGAGGAGCTCGCTGAGCTGCTCTGGCCCGAAGCACCTTTCGGAACAGGCACGCGGCGCTTGAGGAACGTCTTGTGGCGCGTCCGGTCCCTCTGCGGCGATGTGGTGGTGAGATCCGGGAGCATGCTGCGTCTCGCTCCAGGCGCGTGCGTCGACGTGGCAGCATTCCGCGTGCTCGCGCGCCGAGCCCTCGGATCAGACCTTCCACCGGCGGAAGCCTCCGCAATCGCCCGGGAAGCCCTCGAGCTGTACCGGGGGGTGCTGCTGCCCGAGGACAGCTATGCCGACTGGGCTGCCGGTGAGCGCGAATCGCTTTCGCACCTCCACGAGTCCCTGCTCGAGCTTCTGGCCCGCGATGCTTCCTCGAGAGGTCAATACGCGGAGGCTCTCGTGCTGATCGAGCGTCTCGTTGCGGCAAACTCGTACGAGGAGCGCCACTACCTTCACGCCGCAAGCGTCGAGCTCGCCAGTGGCCGGCGCCGCAATGCCATGTCGTGGATCAAGCGAGCGGAGTCCGTCATGGTCGATCTCGGCCTACCCCCCTCCGCCGAGCTGTTGGCCGCCAAGCGCGCAGCGGAGCAGGCAGCGATTCCATAGCCGAGTCCCATAGCCGAGTCACCGTGATCAAGGTCGCCTGGTGGATCGCGACAAGCCACGGGGCGGAAGCGAGCAGTGTCGCGGATCGTAGTCGGGGTCAGCTCAGGACAGCTTGGACAGCTTCAAGGTCTGGTTCGAGGGCTGCCATCACTTCGGTACGCAGGGCCTCCCTTGGGTCGACCCACCTGCTCATCCAGGAAGCGAAGCTCGAGTCGAATGCTCTGGCGCCGAAAGGCACAGTTGCCAGCTTCAGCGAACCCGGGTCCAAGCGCCGATCGAGGAGCTCGCTTATCGCTCGCGCCCATGAGCGCGGGTCCGTCCCTCCGACGAGCTCGCCGGTAACGCCAGGTATGACCGTCTCGAGCGCTCCACCGGCCTTGGCGGCAACGACGGGTCGCCCGTGGGCATTTGCCTCTAGGGGGACGTAGCCGAGGTCTTCCACTCCGGGGGCCACCACGACCGCGGCAGATGCGAAGGCCGCCGCGAGCTCCACGTCCGACAACGAGCCTGCGAAGGTCACCCCTCGGCCCGCGACCGCCCTCAGAGATGCTTCGCTGGGCCCGGTGCCGACGATGGTCAGAGGGAGGCCGAGAAGCTCGCAGGCCTTGATGGCTATGTCGACTCGCTTGTAGGGAAGCAGACGCGACACGACCAACGCCGTGGTCACCTGCGGGAGTGGTGCTGGCCTGGCCGGGAGACGTGCCCCCGACAGCGGCGGGTGGATCACAGGAGCCCGGATGCCATAGCAGCGTTCCAGGCGTTGGGCAGTAGCCATGGAATTCGCGCAGTGGCCTGCATGATGAAGCGCTGCGTTGCGGTCGGGCACCCGAAGCGGAGCCAGTGCAGACCGGACTGCTCGTGTGGCCAACCCGCCTCCAAAGTATGCAGCGGGGTCGTACAGGAATCGAGGAGGGCTGTGCCAGTAGACGAGCGAGCGGTGATGGCTCACGTGGTGGGCGAAGGCGGAGGACGAGACTACGACGAGGTCCGCGAAGGAAAGGTCGAGCTTGCGAAACCCCCGGAGGTACGACAGTGCATGCCGGCGGAACCGTTCGGCAGATGCTGGCTCGAGCGTCCTTGTCGCGATCACGTCGAGCTCGGCGAACTCGGGATAGGTGAGGTCTTTGCAGTACACGGAGGTCAAGATCACCGGGTCGCGCAGGATCTCGGCCAGATGGAGGACAACTCGCTCGGCTCCTCCTCGTTGGGTGAGGAAGTCGTGGACTATGGCGACGCGCAACGGAGCCTTTCTTGCCCGGCCGGCAGTTCGAGGCTGCGGACGAGCGAGGGACTCACTGGTGGTCATGGCAGATGCGCGCATACCTCCATGGTTCGGGTCCGGCGTCTCGCGGTCGTCCCTTTACATCCCTCGTCGAAAGGGACGTACGTGGGACGCGGATCTGCGACAAGCACTTCATGGGTACGCTGCTTGTCGCCGGCGCGGGTGGACATCTTGCCGAGATGCGGGCTTTGCGGGACCGCTTCACGGGGGTGGACGGGGACATGGCCTGGGTCACCTGGCCCACTTCGGAGGCTTCGTCGTTGCTCGAGTGCGAGAAGGTCTATCTGGCCGCCTACCCTCCACCCCGGAACCTGCCGGTAGCCCTGTCGAACGCCCGGTTCGCGTACGGGATCCTGCGTACTTCGGAGTGGCGCGACATCGTGACCACCGGGTCCTCGCTGGCAGTATCGTTTCTCGCCGTCGGGCGGGCGCTCGGGTACCGGTGCCACTTCGTCGAGAGTGCGACGCGGACCAGCGGCCCCTCCCTCGCCGGGAGGCTCCTCGAGCGTGTCCCGGGTGTCGCGCTCTACACCCAGTGCCTGGGGTGGCGAAGCAGGAGCTGGGCGTACGAGGGATCGGTGTTCGATGGTTTCTGCGCGGAGCGCTCGGCATCGCAGCCGATCGAGAAGGTGGTCGTGACCCTCGGCAGCACGCCTCGCTATGGCTTCCGGCGCCTTGTCGAGGCCCTGGCACGGCTGCTGCCGCCCGGCGCCTCGGTGCTCTGGCAGACCGGGCCGACCGATGTCGCCGGACTCGGGATAGACGCGAGCGCCTTCGTCTCCGCCAACAGGCTCCGCGCTGCGATCTCGGAAGCCGACCTGGTTGTTGCTCACGCGGGAGTCGGATCTGCCCTCGAGGCATTGTCAGCAGGCCGCTGCCCTGTCCTCGTGCCTCGACGCAAGGCCTTTGGCGAGCACGTGGACGATCACCAGAGCGACATCGCGGCGGAGCTTGCCGGCCGCGGCCTCTGCATCGCGCGAGAGGCTGACGAGCTCAGCGAGGCAGACCTGCTCGACGCGGCCGCGAGAACCGTGAGACCGCCTGCAGAGGCCAGGCCGTTTCGTCTCCGTGGAGCGCGCGACTCCGCATGAAGCCCAGGGCCACGATGTCACTGCGTGTGGCATAGTGGCGCGCGTGACCCGAGATGCAGCGATGTCTCGTAGGACAGAGTTGACGAGCGCAGGGAGCATGTGGCGGCGGTTGTAGGTGGCCACCACCACGGACACCGGCGGGAGGCCAGGCCCGAAGTTGCCTTCATCTCCTGGGGTGCCGTAGGGGGCAGGGCGATCGAGATTGCCGGCGTCCTCGGCGGGGAGGCGCGGTGCTTCTTCGCGCCGGGACCCGAGCCGAGGCCCAGTGCCCCAGTGCGCTACGTGCTTAGCGCCATCGGAACTGCCGCCTACCTCATCAGGCGCCGCCCTCGATCGCTGATCATCACGACCCCCCCTATCGTCGCCGGCCTCATGGCGCTTTGCTGGTGCCGCCTCGCGCGAGTGCCGCTCGTGGTGGACGCTCACCCGGGCGCCTTCGGCGCTCAGGGCGATCGCGTCTCGGAGCGCCTCGGTTGGCTGCATCGCCGGGTGGTCGCTCGTGCCGGGTTGACGCTCGTCGCGGCCCCGGCGTGGCAGCGGATGGTCGAATGCTGGGGTGGACGCGCGCTCGTCTTCCACGAGGCTCCAAGTGGATGGGAAGGAGCGCGACCGCCGAGTCGGTCCGCCGCCGGCGATCGCCTGAAGGTGCTCTACGTCGGTCGTTTCGCCCGTGACGAGCCCATTGAAGCCGTCATCGACGCAGCGCGCTGCGTGCCCGACTGCGACGTGCTCGTCACAGGAGAGCGGAGTGCGTGCCCCGATTCGTTGCGCGACGCGCTGCCCCCGAACGTCCGCTTCGTAGGGTTCCTCGAGGCAGGCGCCTACCGGCGCGCCGTGCTCGAGTCGGACGGCGTCCTCGCGCTCACCACAGAGGAGAGCTCGGTGATGCGAGCCGCATGCGAGGCTATCTTCGCGTGCCGGCCGCTCGTGTGCTCGGACTGGCCCATCGCCCGCGAGCTCTTCCCCTACGCGCTCCATGTCAGGAACGACGCCGAGGCCATAGCGGCGGGTCTGGGGAGGCTTGCCCGGCGCTACGACGAGGCAGCGCACTCCACCATCGTGGCGCGGGAGCTGCAGGTTCGCCGTTTCGAAGGCCAGGCGGCTGCGCTCAGAGCCTGGCTCGATATGGAGCGCTCCCTGCTCGGTCAAGAGTGAGACGGGCTTGCAAGGGCCCTGGCGGTCCGGATGCGCGCCGGCGCCGGGATGGCCGGAGCTTGGCCCTGGGAGCCCGGGCGGGGTGCCTTCATCCTGCCCCCCTTGACCAGCCGTCTCGGCGTTCGAAGGAGAATAAGCAGGTCGTTGGCAAGCGACCAGGTCGAGACGTATATATCGTCCAGCCGACGAAGCTCGTCAATGCTGAGGTCGTGCTGTCCCGAGACCTGCCAAAGTCCCGTCATCCCCGGTCGCATCTCGAAGCGGTGCACCGCCAAGCCTGTGGCGTACTCGGACTCGTCCGGCACGAAGGGCCGCGGTCCGACAAGAGACATGTCTCCTCGCAGGACATTGACGAGCTGGGGCAACTCGTCGATCGCGCTGCGGCGGAGCAGGCGACCGACCATCCCGATCCTCGGGTTCCACTCGTTGCACCCAGGTTCACGGCCTCGAGGCTCACTGAGGTCGGGCGGACGTTCATCGTGGGGATCGTCCGCCCCCCTGTCGTCCGTGGCCATAGTCCTCAATTTCAGGATGGTGAACGGCTTGCCGAACCTCCCGATGCGCGTCTGGCGGAAGACGATAGGGCCTGGCGATGCGAGCTTCATTAGGATCCCCGCGCCGACGAGGATAGGGAAGGCGATGACCAGGGCGCTGAGCGCGGCCGCTATGTCGATTCCCCGCTTCAGGGTGCGCACGATCGTTCCTCCTGGAGGGCTGGCCAACCGCATCACCGGCAGGCCGTCCAAGAACTCCATCTCGCTCGGCCATCCGGTCAGCTCGAAGTAGCGCGGCAGGACTGCGATCGCGATCGAGGGACGGACGGAGCGAAGCGCGTTTGTAGCTGATGCGGGATGCAGGTGAGGGAAGGCCACGAGGATGCCGTCGACCTTCGCTGCAGCACAGACTGCCGGCAGATCCGCGAGCCCACCGAGAACTGCGTGCCCGTCGAGGGGATCATCGTCGACGAAGCCGACGAGCGTCACACCATGCTGGCGCTCGAGGCGGGAAGCTGCCTCCTCCGCCATCTTGTCGGTACCGACGACGAGGACCCTCGCTCTTGACCAGGTTGTGTGTCCTGCAGTTGCGGCCCAGAGCGCGCGAACGAGGATCAGCGCAGCCAAGCTCGCGCTCGCGGCCTCGCCAAACCACGTCGCGGGCAGCGCGGGGCCCGCTGATCCTCGCGAGAAGACCAGCTCGGCTCCGAGAGCGAAAAGCGTGCCCAGGGCCAACCCTTCGACAATCCGGAACGAATCCTCGGCGAGGGAGCCAATCGGCCAAACGCGAGAGCGTTTCCATAGGCGCTTCGTCGACAGACCGGCCAGCAGCCCGACCCAGGTCAGCAAGACGTTGGCCGGCATGGATCCGTGAGGCGTCGCTGCATGCGGTGATCCGCCGGCGCCGAGCAATGCGACGGTGCCCAGCACGGCGCCCAGTACGGCAGCTGCATCGAGAGCCCCGAGAACATGCGCTGCTTCGAGCCTTGGCATGGTCGGACCTGCTCTCATCTGCCGGGGTCCTCGCCGAGCTCCCGGCGCCGGTGCTCTTCGACGAGCGCGAGCTCGTCCTCGCAAGCCGTCGCGCACACGTAGGCGATCTCTTCCGTCGAGTGGACGACGAAGTGCCGGCCACTCGCCACCGCTTCTACCTCTCCGACAAGGTGTCCTAGCCGGAGCTCGCGAGCGCGTAACCGAAGTACGAAGGCAACCACACGGGGAGTATGAGAAGTGAGCGTCTCAGGCGCGTCTCACTCGGGGCGGGAGACGAGACGATACACAGGTCTCGTTTCTGCCGGCCGTGAGACGCCATGGGGACGCTTCGGGCTCACCATTTCCCCATGTCATTTTACAAAGGGCACCCCGCCGAACCAGAAAGGCCGGCGGAGCCGGCGCCGTTCTCACCAACGGAGGGCTTCTCTCCATCGGAGAGCTACGCGGCTTACCCCGCTGCGCAGAGCCCTGATCCCGAGCTGCAGGAGATCCTCGCCACTTTGGTGCAGGTTCGGGATCTTGCGAGCGGCTGGGCGGCCTTTGTCGTGACGCCATCCGGCGAGGTGCTGGTTGCCCCGTCGAGCGGTCAGGTGGGCGGACCTGCCGGCGGGCTGGTCCGTTCTGGCGAGGGTATCGAGCCGTCGACGCTCGAGCGTCTGCAGCGCCTCGGCCGGTCTTGCCTGGAGCACCCCGGGGCGGCCGGGCAGATGGCGTTCGCGGCTGTCGAGCCTCCGGACGCTGCTTACCCTAACCGGGCCGCTCTGGTCGCTCAGGTCATTCCGGTGCACCGAGGCGGTGCGGCCATGCCCGGCGGGGGCCCTGGACACCTCGAAGATCCGCGCCAAGCCGCCCCGCTGTCCAAGGGCGCTGGAGGATACGGACTCCCCGAGGAGCACGGTGCATCCCTCGAGCTGCTCGGACTCCTCGGGATCGTCACTGCGAGCGTCGCTCCCTTCGGAGACGACGTGCGCACAGGCGTCGTAGCCCTCGACGGGATCTTGGCCGCGCTGCTCGAGCGCCGGGGGCACTCCGTTCCAGGCGAGGCCGCACCGGCCGGCACGAGCTTCGGCCTCACGCTCTCTTCAGGCGCCTCTTCTACGGCTTCTACGGCTCAGCGGTCCTGGCCTCGCGGCGATGACCTGCTGGCCCAGGCGCTCTTGGCGCTTCCCGTCGGGGCGCTCATCTGCCGTCACGACGGGGTGCTCCTCTTTTCGAACCGGCGGGCGGGCGAGATGCTCGGCTCCAGGCCCGAGGAGATGCTCGGGCGCGATCTGTCGGAACTGCTCCACTTGGGGGAAGCATCGCCCCCCGACCTCGCAACGCTTGCCTCGGCGGGCAGCCGGCAGATGGAGATCGCATTGCCCGGCGGTTGGTCGACGCGAGTCGAGATATCGGCTGCGCTGCTCGCAGCGTCAGGACCGGGAGCGGAGGCTGTCGTCCTACTCAGGCCGGTTGGCCAGGGGGAGCCCAATGCGCTCGGGAAGCAGCTGGTCGGAGCGTTCTACTCGAGCTTGGGGCGCGTGCTCGAGTCACTCGACGAGGGGTTCGTGGCCTGCGACGCCGAGGCCACGGTGCTGTTCTCGAATGCGAAGGCGGCCGAGCTCCATGGGTTCGCCCCTGAGCGCCTCGCTGCAGGCGCTAGCTACCCGTTCGTGAGCGGGCTCCGGGCACCGGACGGGGGCATCCTGCCCGCCGGTCGCCACCCGATGGCCTTGGCGCTGGCCGGCAACGCCGTC
Organism: Actinomycetes bacterium; assembly: GCA_021801525.1. Classification (GTDB taxonomy): domain Bacteria; phylum Actinomycetota; class Acidimicrobiia; order Acidimicrobiales; family JAJYXR01; genus JAJYXW01. The sequence goes on along the minus strand of JAJYXW010000088.1, from coordinate 1,118 downwards.
CGTGGAGAGACTCTTGTCTTCATGGACGACCGCCAAGGCGAGCGCACCGTCGAAGTGTCTGCAGCCCAACTGAACGTATTTGGCGGCGGCATAGCTGCCCTCATGGTGCTGCGGGAGGTCACAGGGCAGGGCGGGACGCAGAACCAGCCGAGCACTCTGGCGCTGCGCGATCCACTCACGGGGCTCGCCAACCGATGGCTGATGCAGGATTACCTCGCAAGGATGCTTTGCCGGGGCCGCCGCGAGGCCATAGGTCTGTGGGTAGCCCTGCTGGACCTCGACGACTTCAAGTCGGTCAATGCCGAGCTGGGCAATCTGGCCGGCGACGAGGTGCTGAACGCCGTCGCGAACCGGCTCCGTGGAGCTGTCCGGGAAAGCGACATGGTCGCTCGGCTCGGCGCCGACGAGTTCGCAGTTGTAGGTTGCACGGAAGGACCCGCTTCCGAAACAGCAGTCCAAGACGTCGTTCGACGCGTGGACGGGGCGCTCGGAGCACCGTACAGGGTCGCTGGGCGGACGGTTCTCGTGCACGCGAGCATCGGAGCGGTCATCGCGGACTCTCAGGTGGATGACCCGACCTCGCTCCTTGTCAGAGCCGATCTCGCCAGGTACAAGGAGAAAACCCGCCAGCGGCACTTGCAAAAGAACGGGAACGAGAACCAGTAGCGATGCCTACGTTCCAATCTGGTCACCCTGCCGGCCCTCACCATGCGGCGGATCTGCCTCACGCGGGTGAGTTGACCTCCGGCTCCGCCAGGATCGACGAGCCGACTCGAGACCTCGACCTCGATGTCGGCACGGCGGCGGTGGCGGAGCTCCTCGCCCGGGCGGCTGGCGATCTCGCACGCGCCGGGGTCACCATGTCCACGCTTCGGCTGCGTTCGGGCTGCGCCGTGCTCCAAGCAACAAGCGCGGCGCGGGCGCAAGCAGGCGACGCCACTGGGTGCCACGCGGTGCGGCGGGAGCTCGCCGCGCTGTGCGAGCACGTTGGCATGGAAACGCCGAGCTTGATCGAGACGTCATGTGAGGTGACCGGCGACGAGGCGTGCATCTTTGCGTTGAGCTGGGATGGCGTCTCTGGACCCCCACCGGCTGCAAGCTCCTCCCAGCCGGCGCCC
>JAJYXW010000074.1 GCA_021801525.1 Actinomycetes bacterium | reverse complement strand
CCCGGCTCTACGCCGGCACCTGGCCTCCAGAGTCGAGGCAGGGGCAACGGCCCTCGTGTTCACTGACCGCGATGGCGGGCCGATCAGGCACGGGAACCTCTACAGGCGCCACTTCCGTCCGGCCGTGGAACGAGCCGGCCTCTCCCCCAATCTGCGCTTCCATGATCTGAGGCACACGTATGCCGCACTGTTGATCGCGGCGGGTGCTCACCCCAGGGCGATCATGGAACGTATGGGGCACAGCTCGATCACCGTGACCCTCGGCACCTACGGCCACCTGCTCCCCTCCGTCGAGCAGGAAGTGGCAGCACGCCTGGACGACGTGCTCGGTTCCGCCTCCCGACACCCCGCTACTATTGCACGTATATTGCACGGAGCCCCTCGTGGGGAGAATGGCGGTCCGCCGGAACCACCCTCTGACTAGGGATTTTATTGGTGGGGCCGGTGGGGATCGAACCCACGACCAAGGGATTATGAGTCCCCTGCTCTGACCACTGAGCTACGGCCCCAGGCGCTTACCGGCACGCGCGGTCCGGTCACGGCACGCGAGGGTCAACCTGTTGGATCAGTGCGGACGTCCTCGCCGGTGCTCGCTCCGGGGGAGAGACTCGAACTCTCAACCTAGCGGTTAACAGCCGCTTGCTCTGCCAGTTGAGCTACCCCGGACCGCAATTCGGCGGCGTCGCGACCATAGCAGCACGCCCGACTGCTCACGGAACCCGCGGACCATCGATTCCTCCGGCGCCGTCCGGGTACGCCTTGGTGGAAATAGCAGCATCGGCCTAGCAGTTGCGATGTTGCTCGAACGGTGGCGATCTTGCTCAACCAGCCACGGCTTCGGCCATGGCTCCACCTGTCTTCAGCACGCCTATCCGCTCGAGCATGACCTTCAGGTCGTGCGGGTTCGAGGCCGCGTTCATCGCCTCCCTCAAGTCGATGGTTCCCGCCTGAAGGAGCTTCGCGAGCGACTGGTCAAACGTCTGCATCCCGTAGTACTCGCCGTCCGCGATGATCTGGTCGATGTCCGACGTCTGGACGGGGTCGAGTATCGCCTGCTGGATGCGGCCGTTCACCACCATGATCTCCAACGCCGGCGTGCGCCCGGTGCCGTCGGCCTTGGGCACCAGCCTCTGGCACACGGTGCCTTTCAGGGCTCCGGCAAGGCTGACGCGGATCTGCCCCTGCTGATGCGGCGGGAAGAAGTCGACGATACGGTTCACCGTCTCGCTCGCCGTGGTGGTGTGGAGGGTCGAGAACACGAGGTGGCCGGTCTCTGCCGCAGTGAGCGCCGTGTAGACAGTCTCGGTGTCGCGTACCTCGCCTACCAAGATGACGTCAGGGTCCTGGCGAAGGACGACCCGCATGGCCGACGCGAAGCTGTCCGTATCGAAACCGATCTCCCGCTGGTCGATCGCCGCCAGGTCGTCGCGGTGGAGGTACTCGACCGGATCCTCGATGGTGATTATGTGGCAGGCGCGCTCGTGGTTGATGTGATCCACCATCGCGGCGAGCGTCGTCGACTTCCCCGAGCCGGTAGGACCGGTGACCAGCACGAGCCCGCGTTGCTCCTCGGCCAAGCGGCGAACGGACTCCGGAAGGCCGAGCTCCGCGATGGTGGCGGCGTTCGTCCGCACGCGCCTCATCGCGAGGGCCACCGACGAGCGCTGGTAGAAGGCATTGGTGCGGAACCTTCCAAGCCCGGGGACGCTGTATGCGAAGTCAACTTCATGGCGCTCGTGGAAGACGCCGATCAGCTTGTCCGGAATGATCGCCTCGGCAATCGCCCGGGTCTCGTCCGCAGTGAAGCGCGGCTCGTCCTCGAGGGTCTGGAGGTAGCCGTTTATCCGCATCCTCGGTGGAGCGCCGGCCTTCAGATGGAGGTCCGATCCGTCGAGGGCGTCGAGCAGGCGAAGCAGGCGGTCGAGGTCACCACGGTCCACGGAAAGCCATCCTACGTCCTCGACTCCAGGCCTGCTGCACGAAGCGCAGTGAGCAGCGCGCCTATTGTGGCGTCATGGACACTCCCGCCTCGGCGGCACCTTCAGCACCTCGCAGGGACCATCCGCAACGAGTGCTTTCCCTGAGGCGCCCCCAGGCGCGAGACTGACCCCATGACGGCCCCGTGGACCCCTCCCGCTCCTGGGTCGCTGCCTGCTCCCCCGCCTCCCGCACCGCAGGCGCCACCTCCCGCACCGCAGGCGCCGCCTCCCGCACCGCAGGCGCCACCTCCCGCACCGCAGGCGCCGCCTCCCGCACCGCAGGCGCCGCCTCCCGCATCCTGGGTCGGATCTGGCGCAATGCCCCCTGCGCCGCCCGAGAACACACCGGCGCCACCTCCCCATAGCCAACCCCCCGCAGGCGACCAGATCACCCTGTCCGGGGTGTACCTCCTCACCAACGACGCCAACGGTCCGGTGGCCATACCGGATCTGGCACTCGTGGTAGATGAGTTGGGCCTCACCGTGCTGAAGCCGGACGGCCAGGTCGGTGCCGTGCTGCCCTGGGACCAGATGCGTGCCTTCAAGGCGGCGGAACGCTCGAGCACCCCCCAAGGCCAACCGGCGCTGGTTCTCGAGGCTACCGACGCCCTGAAAGCACACCGTTTCGTCGTGCCGGCACAGGATCCGGACGCCTTGCAGCTGGCTCTTGGCACCCTCGCGTCGCGCACGGGTCCCCGAACCGCCACCGTACGCGAGCGTCGTCTCCGGCCCGTGCTGGTAGGCGCCCTGGTAGTGGTAGTGGCAGCGGCAGTAGCCATACTGCTCCTAGCGAGCGCTGGCGCCATCAAGCTCTGAGCAGCGCCCTGCGCAGGGCAGTTGCGACCGTTCGCGCGCTGAACGCCCGAGCTGAACCTACCATTGTCGGCGTGGAGCGCAGTGGAGCCGTACGGAGCGGTGTGGAGCCGTGCGCAACGGTGTGGAGCCGCGCGCAGCGGTGTGGGGCCGTGCGGGAGGGCACGAGGCGGTGACAAGTGGAAGGTAACGCACCGGAACCCTCCCGCGACATCCGAGTGGTGATCGTGGACGACCACGCGCTCCTCAGGGCCGGCACCGCGCAAATCCTGCGCCAGGCCGGAGGGTTCGAGGTAGTCGGAGAGGCCGGAGACAGTGCCGAGGCGACGAGGGTCTTCCTCGACCAGCGTCCCGATGCCGTCATCGTCGACATCCGCCTGCCCGACGGCAATGGGATCGACCTCGCGCGCCGCCTGATCGATGCGTGTAGCTCCCCGAAAGCAGCGTGGCCCTGCCGGGTGCTCGTGCTCTCAGCCTACGACGACCCGGACTACGTGAGCGCTGCGATGGAAGCCGGCGTCGCGGGCTACCTGCTCAAGACCATGCCGGCCGCCGACCTCGTACAAGCCGTTCGTGCCGCCTGCCTGGGTTCGACGGTGCTCGACCCGGCCGTGTCGCGCCAGCTCGCCCCAGGGGGGAGCACCCGGCTCCGCACTCCCCCTGAACGCGAGCGCGCAGAGGCGGGAACCGCGAACCCGGGCCTTGCCCTACTCACCGAGCGCGAGAGGGCCGTGGCGGACCTTGTGGCACAGGGCTTGCAGAACAAGGAGGTGGCTCAGTTCCTGGGCATCAGCACCAGGACCGTGGAAGGCCACCTGAGCCGCATCTTCGAGAAGGTAGGCACCCGATCACGCACAGCCTTGGTGCGCATTGCAATGTCCGACTCCGCGCAACCTCGTCCTGGCTTTCAGCACGAAAACGACACTGCAACACGTCATGGATCCGGTGACTCCTCCAAGCTCTGAAGCCGCCAGGCCCCCCGGAGTGCCCTGATGGAGCCCTCTCCCGAGCCGGGTACGGGCGCCCTGGTCCCCGGCAGCCTGCCGCCCGGGGCGCCGTCGCGATCGGCCCCCCAAGAGAGAGCCAACCGCTTCTACACCGACGGCCGCTTCTGGCTTGCCCAGGTAGGCGTGTTGATTCTGTGGCTGGCGCGCCTCACGGCAGACCTCATCCTTGGGCACGGCTTGGCGCCTCCGAGCCCCGAGTTCACAACGGTTGCCCTCTTCCTCGTGCCGGTTCTCTACGTAACCCTGGAGCTGGAGCTCGATGGCGGGCTTGCCACCACTGCCTGGGTGGCTGCGCTCACACTGCCGCGGGCCCTCGATTACGCGCACCGCGGCTCACCGGTGGGCACCTGGGCGGACTTGATGCAAGTGCTGGTGCTGGTGGTGCTCGCGTCCATCGTAGGCACCAGGGTGAGCGCCGAACGCGATGCCCTTGCACGGGCAGATACGGCACGAGCTGCACATCTGGCGGCCGAAGCACGCTACAGGGAGCTGTTCTCGGCCAACGCAGCGCCAATCCTCCTCGTGGACCTCGAATCGGTCATAGTGGAAGCCAACAGGGCAGCCGAGGAGGTCTTCTCGGAGGTTCCAGGAAGTTCTCTCACGGGACTCGCTCTTGGCGACGCGCTCGGCCCTGACACCGCCGCTGCCATATGGAGCGCGGCCCGGTCGAGCGCTCTGCCCGCCGAAAGGGCAAAGCGCGTCCACGAGCGCATAGTGGCGCCTGCGACCCCGGATGCGAGCGGGATGCCCGGCGTTGCGTCACGATCCGAGGATGCGGCGGGTCCCGGCGATGCGTCACGATCCGAGGATGCGGCGAGCAAGACGCAACCCGCGGTGACCCGCGTGGACGCCAGCGGTGCGCGGCGTACGTTCCGTGCGCGCCCGACGCTCCTTGGGGGCATGGGCCCAAGCGATGGTGCGCTGCTCCAGGTCGTGCTGCAGGACGTTACCGCCGAAACCCTCCGCCAGGAGTCGATGGAGCACTTTGCCGCGAGCGTTCTCGACGCTCAAGAGGACGAGCGCCGCCGCATTGCCCAGGAGCTCCATGACGGGCCTCTCCAGGGACTCGTGTACCTATGTAGGCAGATCGACGACTCCCATGCGCCGCCCGAGCTGCGCGTGACTGCCCAGGAGCTGGTCGTGGAGCTCCGCAACCTTGCACGAGGCCTTCGACCGTCAGTGCTGGACGACCTCGGCCTCGCTGCTTCGATCAAGCACCTCCTGAGCGAGCTGGAATCTCGTTGCAGCGTGCGCACTTCCTTCGGTGTGACCGGTGCGCCTGCCACCCGTGACCCCGCCGCTGAGCTTGCAATGTTCCGCGTCGCCCAGGAGGCTCTCTCGAACGTCGAACGCCACGCCAACGCGACCAGTGTGGCCGTCGGGCTCAGCTTCGATGCGCGCGGCGCTCGGCTCCTGGTGAGCGACGACGGCATGGGTTTCGACCAGGAGTCGCCACCACTTCACCGCCGGCCCGGCTCGCTCGGCATCACGGGCATGAACGAGCGCGTAGGGCTCCTGGGAGGGCACCTGAAAGTGCATGCCGAGCACGGCACTGGGACGACCGTAGAGGCCTGGATACCTGTCAAACGCGCCGCCGGGAAGTGATCATCCCCCGGCCAGCAGCGACCTGATGTCGACTCTCCGTGCCGCTATGCCCACAGGATCTCCGATCGCAACGGAACCGCAACACTTCCGACCCGGTTCCGTCTCGGGCCATCTGGCATGATCGTGGAGTGACCCGTCAAACCGCAGAGAACGCCAGCCGCCCCGGGGAGGTTCTGATGGACGGAACGAGTGAGCATGGCGATGCTGGCACGTTCGACAACCCTGCCCTGGGCACGGAGCCGTTCGTGCTCGAGTCATGCCACAGCACATGGATCTTCGACCCCGAACGCATGCGCTTTCGACGCATCTTGAAAGGGCTCGACCTCGACGCCCACCAGGCCACCACCGCGTGGCGAGCTTATTTCGGCCTGGAGCTGGACCCGCTGTCGGAGTCGTTCGTAGTCCTCCTGAACCCCGATGGCAGCCGCCTGCTCCGCTCGTGGCGGCACCTGGACCACTGTGCCCAGTGCGGCGGCGAACCCACGACGGAGCTGGGCCGGGAGGACCTCCTGAGCGCCAGCCGCTCCTGAGCGCAGCCGTCGAGCCGGGCTGCCTGCTCGGTGCCGGCCACCGCAGCAAGACCACAGCACGGAGGATCTCCGAGCCCGATCTCGAGCTTTACTGTGGCCATCGCGTAATCGCGCGACTACGCTATGCAGCTAGCCTGGGTATCGGCCCGGTTGGTACCGGGCAAGTACAGGTACGGGTCGGCAGGATCGGAGACGAACCTGCCCAGCGACAACTGCCACTGCGGGGAACAGTTTGGCTCGCATGGCGTGCGAAGGCCTAGTGGAGCCCCTCGAGGAGACAGCGTAGCCATGACCATCGAAAGTCCCGAGCCTTCTGGCCATGCGTCTTCGGGCGAGCTCGTGCGCTCGATGGCGTTGTCCTCTGCTGAGCTGTGGCACGACCTCCTCCAGCGCCTCACCGAAGTCCAGGAGAGCCAGGCGGCCCTCGCCAGGGCCATCGAAGATCTCGGGAGCATCGTTATGAGCGCCCTGTCGAGCGTGGGGAGCACAGGCGGAAGACCTGCTCTAGGCGCGGAGAACGTTCAGGAGGGCCTTGCGCCGGCCTCTCCTCCTGCAGCCGCCCGAACCCCGGCAGCCCTCGGGGCCAAGCCCGAGGTATTGAACGCCCTGCTCGGATCGCCTCCAACACCGACCTATACCGCGACAGCACCGGCACCTACCGCGCCAGGTTCAAAGCCTCCCGATGCCGAGGGAGCAGACGAGGGCCACTTCGATCGCTTCGCACCGCCACCCCCTGGTGCCAGCGCGACTGCCTCCGGCGCGGCCCCAGGTACGACATCCCTCCAGGGCATCCCGCCGGACGTCCCTGAGCCACTCTTCTACGTGCCACCCCTTATGGAGGAGCATGCCCTAGAGCCCGAAGAGGCGCCTTCGGCCGATGTCAGGCCGCAAGCTCCAGGGAGCCCCCCTGGGGCAGAACCCCCTCTGCTAGCAGAACCGCTCCCCGGGACTGAGCGTGCCGAGCAGGCCTCTCCTGCCGAGCAGGCCTCTCCTGCCCTCGTCGGACCTCCGGTCGTGCTGCCTCCCCTCGCAACCCACCTGAGCCCTGACGCCGTTGACGACGTGCTGGCGCGAGAGTTCGGCCCGGCAGCCACGGCGGCAGCACCGCCTGCGGCACCGCAGGCGCCAGTTGTGCCCTCCGGCACGCTCTCCGGTATGTCCCCGGGCCAAGCCCCGCCGCCACCGGAACCACTTTCGCAGGCTCCCTCGTCGGAGGGAGACTTGCTCGACACCTTGCTCGGCAAGGAGTTCCTGCCCGTGTCGGCGCCACAGGGTCCGACTCCCGGACTCCACACTGACCCGGCACTGATCGAGGGAAGGCCCAGCGCCCCAGGCGGCATCGCTCCACCCCCCTCGTTCGGCCCGCCACCCTCGTTCGGCCCGGCAGCCTCGTTCGGCCCGCCACCCCTTGCCCCGCCACCCTCGTTCGCCCCGCCGCCGGCACCACCGGGATTCCAGGTGAGGCCCGAGGCGATCCTCGGCTTGCCACAGCAACCCGCGCGAGCGCCAGAGCAGTCTTACGCACCACTCACTACGACGCAGAATGCTCCCCCAGCGCCTCCGGCACCGCCTCCGGCACCGCCCCTCTCGTTCGCCCCGCCACCGCCACCACCGGGATCTGAGATGTCCCCTCCAGCGTTCGGCATCGAGGGAAACCAGCAGAGCGCTCCGGGGTGGCAGCCGCCACCGGGGGGCGGGGCGCCCAGCCAAGCCATGTCGCTCGCATCGGAGATACTTGGCGCCGCACCCGGTCCCCCGGCCGGCGAGGCGCCACGAGCCGAAGACAACCGGCCGATCGCTCAGGATCTGACGGTCTTCGGCAAAGGACGCGGCCGCCGCGGCCGCCGGAGGCACTGATCCACGTCGCGCGCCTTGGAGGCGGCTTGCTCTCACGCTCGAAAGATAGATAGAGCGGCTACCTGGACCACAGGTCGGGTGGCCCGGCAGACTTTGGACCAGGTTGGCGCCGCTTCGCTCAGGTTGGCGCCGCTTGGCGCCGCTTCGCTCAGGTTGGCGCCGCTTGGCGCCGCTTCGCTCAGGTGCCGTCGCCCGAAGACGCTCTACGCCAGGTACCCGAGCTCCCCCCGGTCTTCTCCCACAAGGCGAGCTGCCCGATCGTCATGGAGCGATCAGCGGACTTGCACATGTCGTAGATCGTGAGAGCCGCGACGGCGCACGCGCTCAGCGCCTCCATCTCCACACCAGTGCGGTCCACTGTCTCGACTTGCGCCTCCACCTCTACGTAGTCGTCGCCGATGGTGAAGTTCACATGGACTGCCCCTACCAGGAGCGGATGGCACATCGGGATCAGGTCGGGAGTGCGCTTGGCCGCCTGGATCCCGGCGATCCGCGCGGTGCCGAGCACGTCGCCCTTGTTGATCGCGTTGTTGGCCACCTTCGCGGTCGTCTCGGGCTGCATCGCCACGCGGCAGCGAGCAAGGGCTCGCCGGTGCGTAGGCTCCTTCGGCGTTACGTCGACCATCCGGGCACCGCCAAGGGGGTCTATGTGAGTAAGGCTGAGGTCGGGCACCAGCGCAGTCTAGTGCTCCGCCTGGGTCCGATCCCGCGGGCTCGCGGCCCGATCGGGTATGATTGGCACTCGAAGCAATAGAGTGCCAATCGACGCCCGACTCCCCCTTGGCGGAGCGACCAGGCCCGGTGCCGGTACTTCCGGTGTCAGAACGCCGCTCCAGGCCGTACGCCACGAGGGAAGGCCGGCGCCCGGAGCGAAGAGGAGACGTGGCAATGCCGACGTACGAGTACGCCTGCAAGTCGTGCGGAGAGCACCTCGAGATAGTGCAGTCGTTCAAGGACGACCCCCTCGACAAGTGCAGTTCGTGCGGGGGACCGCTTCGCAAGGTGTTCGGCAGCATTGGCATAGTCTTCAAGGGGAGCGGCTTCTACAAGACTGACAGCCGCTCGTCCTCCCGAGCTGCCTCTGACGGTGATTCCGCCACGGCGCCCGCCGGCCCGGCCAGCCCCGCAACTGGCACCGCCAACGCCAACGGCACCGGCACTGCCAACGGCAAGGCAACGGCTGAGGCCCCCTCGAAGAGCGCGTCCCGGGAAAGCTCCGGCTCGGGCTCCTCGGGCTCCTCGGGCTCCTCGGAATCCTCGAAATCCTCGGGCTCGGGCGACTCCTCGCCCACCAAGGCCCCGACCGGCGCAACCTCGGGCTCAGGCGCATCTGTGCCGAAATCTCCGGCCGCCAAGACGGCGGCGTCCTGAGCGGAGCCGCTTCAGGTACCGGACAGCGTCATCGCTTCGATGGCGATCGTCTGACCCGCAGCCACGCCAGGCAGCCACTCCACGTCCGAGCCAATGGCCACGATGCCCATGAGCATGCGCTGTATCGTCGACGCGACGGTCACCTCGCGAACTGGCTCGGCAAGCTCGCCCCCGCGGATAACAAGCCCTTCCGCCCCGACCGAGAAGTCGCCGCTCACCGGGTTGACTCCCGAGTGGACCCCGGTAATGGACTGCACGTAGATGCCATCTCCGACGCTCTTCAACACCCCGGCGGCATCGAGCGTTCCGGGTGCCAGCGCCAGCGCGCGGCACGAGGCGACCGGAGTCGAGGCGTAGCCCCCGCGAACGGCTGACGCGGTGGACACCGTGCCGGCCCGGTGAGCCGAGATGGTGTCGAACACGAATCCACGCAGGGATCCGCGCTCGATCAGTGCGTTGCTCCGGCTCGCCAAGCCCTCAGCGTCGTAGCGAGCGGCTCCATAGGCGCGCGAGTCCGTGGGGTCGTCCACGAGCGTGACCTCCGGCGCGGCGACCTCCTCCCCCACCCTGCCGGCGAAAAGCGACCTTCCTTTGGTGACCGCCTCCCCCGACAACGACGACGCGAGAACGCCGAGGAGCGTGGAGGTGACCCGTGGATCGAAGACCACTGTGACCTGGCCCGAACGCGCCTTCGTCCCACCGATCAGGCGCGTAGCTCTCTCCAGCGCGTCGGCCACCGCCCTGTCCGGGTCCAGGGCATGGGGCCCGCGCCCGACGGAAAAGCCGACCCCGCTGTGGCTGTCATCCCCCTCGCCTGCGATCACGGAGACCGACACGTGGCACACGGTCCGCCGCGAGCTTGCAGCGATACCCGTGGAAGTAGCTATGGCCGCCTCCACCGACGCGTCCTCGTAGTCGGCAGAGGATACCTGGCGCACCCTGGAGTCGGCAGCCCGAGCGGCCCGCTCGACCTCGAGCGCCATCTCGACTTTGGCATCGGTCGGCCACGAGCCGAGCGATTCGTCCCACACCTCCACAGCGGCCGCCGCGACCCCGTCCGGAACGCCAAGGGCAACGTGCTCGTCCGGCGTGGCGAAGGCTGCGTTGTCGCGGGCCTCGGCCAGCACGCCGGCTATGACGTCGTCCTCCAGGGAGCCCGCATAAGCAAAGCCCTGCCGCCCATCCTTCACCACTCTCACTCCCACCCCGGCAGAGGCGGCCGAGGAGAAGTGCTCGACCTGCCCCTGGTAGGCCCTCACCTCAGTCTCCACCCCCCGAGCGACGAACGCCTCCACCTGCTCGCCGCCTCCGGCCATCGATGCGATCCCGATGGCGACCTCTACCAGGTCGCCGTGCCGGGACCCCGAGCCTGCCAGGTCGCCGTGCCGGGACCCCGAGCCTGCCAGCTCACTCACCGGCCGTCCCTCCTATCGTCACGGCGCTCACCCTGAGGGTCGGCTGGCCACACCCAACCGGCACGCTCTGGCCGTCCTTGCCGCAGGTGCCCGGCGTCATGGAGAAGTCCCCCGCTACGGCGTCCACCCGCTCCAGGATCTCAGGCCCGTTCCCGATCAGGTTGGCATCACGCAGAGCCTCCGTGATCCGGCCGTTCTCGATCAGGTAAGCCTCAGTGGTCCCGAACACGAAGTCGCCTGTCGCGGTGTTCACCTGCCCTCCGCCGAGCTTTGCCACGTAGACTCCCCGCGCGGTGCTGGCCACGATGTCGTCCGGGTCGCCTTCGCCGCCGAGAAGGAAGGTGTTGGTCATCCTCACCATCGGGAGGTGGCGGTAGCTCTGCCTGCGACCGTTGCCCGACGAGGACCTGCCATCCTTGCGCGCCCGGAGCAGGTCCCACATATAGCTCGTGAGCACTCCGTTCTCGATCAGCACGTTTCTCGCCGCGGGGCGACCCTCGTCGTCAACGGCGAAGCTGCCCCACTCCCCACCGAGCGTCCCGTCGTCCACCAGCGTCACGAGGGGGCTGGCCACCTGCTCACCTAGGCGCCCCGCGAACACCGACGCGTCCTTCAGGATGTGGTCCGCCTCGAGCCCGTGCCCGCATGCCTCGTGGAAGAGGATGCCCCCGCTTCCCGAGGCGAGAACCACCGGCAGCTCGCCACTCGGCGCGGGCCGTGCCGAAAGCTTCGCGAGTGCTCGGCGGGCCGCCTGCGAGGCCACTTCCTCCACGCTCTCGGCGTCGAACAGCTCGAAGCCAACGCTTCGGGCGACGGTCTCGTACCCTGTCTGCATACCCGTGTCACCGCTTGCAACTACCGACACGGAGAAGCGGGTGCGCACGCTGGTATCGGCTGCGAACGCGCCCTCGCTGCTCGCGACGAGGACCCGCCTCGTGGTATCCGCGTAGCCGGCCGACACCTGGACGACCGCGCCTCCAGCCGAACGCGCCACTTCGTCTGCGATCTGGAGGAGCTCCACCTTGCGGACCTTGGGCACCGTCGAGGGGTCCACCAGCGCGCCAGCAACCGCAGCGCCCGAGAGCTCCTCCCCGGCCCCACCCGGAGCGCGCTTGCCCGGAGCGCGCTTGCCCGGAGCGCGGTTGCCCGGAGACAGCTTGGCGGGCGACGAGCCGGAGTCGAGCGAGACCACCCTCGACCCTCCCCTACCGCGAGCGACAGTCGACGCCGCCTCGGCGGCCGCGAGCAAGCCGCTCTCCGAGAGGTCGGCGGTGTGCGCGTAGCCGGTCGTCTCGCCCACCACCACCCGCACTCCGGCTCCGCGGTCACGCCCCGTGGAGACCTCCTCGACCCTGCCGTCGTCGAAGCCCGCCGAAGTGCCCTTGCGGTCCTCCGCGAAAACCTCAGCGAAGTCGCCACCATGCCTCAACGCGGCACCGATCACCCGCTCGACCACGTCGTGGTCCACCAGCGGTTCACCGAGCGCAACACCCTTGCTCATCAAGATGGCATCCTCCTCGAAGCGGGAACCGGTCGCAGCCGGCCAACCCAGCCGGCCAACCAACTCACAGCCGGCCTACCCAACCGGCCTACCCAGCCGGCCGATCCGGTCACAACTGGCCGCGGCTGCGCCCGTCCCGTATCGTACCGGCGTGGAGCTCGTACCGGGTTTGATGGGTCAGGCGACCCTCGAGGTGCGTCCCGAGGACACGGCGGAGTCGCTCGGCTCAGGCGACGTGGCGGTGCTCGCCACGCCGAGGCTCGTCGCCCTTTGCGAGGAGGCATCCTGTCGGGCGGTCGACGGGAGGCTCCCCGGAGGCAGCTCGCACACCACGGTGGGCGTCCGGGTCCAGTTCGACCACCTGGCGCCGGTGAAGGTCGGCTCCGAGGTGGTGGCCGAGGCCACTCTCGAGCGGGTGGAGGGTAGGCGGCTCGTCTTCACGATCTCTGCGAGCGACGCGTCGGGGCTCGTGGGCTGCGGGCGCGTCACGAGGGTGGTCGTCGAGCGGGATGCCTTCCTCGCCAAGGCCCGCTGAGACGCCGAAACCCCGAGAAGACGCAGGACTGAGCCTCAAGCCAGGCTGGAGCGCCGGGGATAGGCGACTGACGCATCCAAGATCACGTTCACGAGATACGGAACCCCCGACGCGAGAGCCCGATCGAGGGCAGGACCCACCTCCCCGGGATCCTCGACGGTCTCCCCCGCTCCGCCCAGGGCCTCCACCACGGCGTCGTAGCGGCAGCCCTGCTGCAGGTCCGCGGCGATGTCGTAGCCGTAGAGAGCCTGCATGGGGTGCTTCTCCAGCCCCCATATGCCGTTGTTGCCGACCACGATCACGACCGGGAGCCCGTGACGCACGAGGCTGTCCACATCCATTGCCGACATGCCGAAGGCTCCGTCCCCTGCGAGCAAGACCACCTGGGAGGACGGGCGCGCCACCCGCGCCGCCATCGCATAGCCGAGGCCCGTGCCGAGGCATCCGTAAGGCCCGGGGTCCAGCCAGCAGCCAGGCCTCCGGCTGTCCACGAAGCGGCCGGCGAAAGAGACGAAGTCGCCGCCGTCTCCGATAACAACCGCGTCAGGGTCGAGGCGCCGGCGCAGCTCGCCGTAGACGCGGGCAGGGTGAACCGGGCGGGCGGCCGAGGAGAGCAGGGCCTCGTCGGTCTGCCGAGCCGCATCCTCGGCGGCGCGCAGGCGGGCGATCCACGGGTCGCGGCCTGAGCCGGCACCGGGCCTCGATCTCGCGGCCTGCTCTATGCCCTCCAAGGCGCTCGACATGTCCCCGGCAATGCCCGCGGCGAGCTTCGCATGGCGCGCAAGCACGCTCGGGTGGTCGGCTATGTGCACGACCTGGGCCGCCCCGAACACCCCGAAGCCGAGGCGGAAGTCGAGGGGCGCTCCCACGACCGCCACCACGTCCGCCTCGCCGAGCACGGGACGCGCCCTCGAGAACGAGAGCTCGTGGCCAAAGGGCAGGCATCCCCGGCCCATGCCGTTCGCGAAGACCGGGAGCCGCAGAGCCTCCGCCAGATGCACGATCTCGGCTTCGCACCCGTTCCACCACACATCCGATCCGACCACGAGGGCCGGGCACTCCGCCTCTACGAGGAGCCTCGCGGCCTTCGCTACCTCCTCTGGGTCGGGTTCGCCCCCCCTGCCGGGCGCCGCGCCGGCACCCCCGGGTACCCGGGAAGGCCCGCCATCCCCGCCATCCCCGCCATCCCCGCTGGGCCCTGCGCCCCCCTCGCCGGGCCCCCTGGCGCGCCCGAAGACCACGTCGAGCGGGAAGTCCAGGAACACCGGCCCGCGATGCGGGCTCGTAGCGCAAGCGAGAGCAGCAGAGACCTCGTCCGGGATGGCGGACGTCTCGCGCACCGTGCACGCGAGCTTGGTCACAGGAGCAACGATGGGCACGTGGTCGAGCTCCTGGAGCGAGCCGGACCCCCAGCGAGCCTCTGCGGCCCTGCCGGCCAGCACCACGAGGGGCGAACCGTTGAACGAGGCGGTCGTGATGGCGCTCACGCCATTGGTGACGCCCGGACCGGCAGTCAGCACCGCAACACCGGCCCGGCGCGTCAGCTTCGCCGTCGCCTCCGCTGCGAACACGGCCGTCTGCTCGTGGCGGGTGTCGTAGACCGCCCACCCCCTCGACCGGCAGGCGTCGTAGAAGGGGAAGATGTGCCCGCCCGACAGCGTGAAGATCTCCTTCACCCCCGCCGGCTCGAGCGCTGCGAGGGCCAGGTCCCCTCCGTGTCCCTCCGATGCGGCGTACCCGCTGCCGGGGATCGCCGCTCTTGCTGCTCCCGCAGCGTCGCCCCCTCCCGCCTGGGAAGAACCCGGCGCGGATGCGCTTCTCGTTGCAGGAACGTCGGTTGCAGGGACGTCGGTTGCTGGAACGTCGGAGGAGCTTGGCGGCGGCATGGGCCCACCGTAGCGCCGTGCCGTCCTCGGCGGCCGATCGCACGCACAGGCGGCCCAGAGGCCACAGCTACGCCTATATGCCACCCTGAAGCCTGCCACCGTTCCTCTACGAGGTAACACTTAGGACAGCGCTCCTCGGGCCGGCACGAACGGTCTTCGCCGGCCTCACATCCCGCAGTTCCGCATCACCAGTCCGGGTCTGACTTCCCCCATCGGGGTTGCCCTTGTGCCTTTGCGTCTTGCGTGTTGTGTGATGATGGCGATCGCCCGGAGATCCCGGCTTGCTCACGTGATAGCTCACCGCACCAGCAGTGCCAACTGTGTCCTCCGACACCTCTGCCGCTTCGATCCCCTGATCCGGGTCGGATGCGATTACATCTAGACTTGCCTGTGAGCGGCGCCGGGCTGAGTGCCCGAGGGCTCGCCTCCCGAGGACAACCGCGGCTGCGGTGTGTCCCGAGACCTTGTGCTGCTTAGAAGAGAGGGGCTCTTGCCAGTACGCCTTGCCCCAGATCGAAGAGTACGCGGCAGGGACACCCGCGACAGCGATGCCCCGTCTTGATGCCATGGGTACGAGCCTGTCGCGTACCTGAGCGGTAGGCATGCCGCAGACCACCTTCCTGAACCACTTGCGGCTGGCGAAGTCCTCGCGCCCTGTGGCCCGCATGTCGGAAAACCCGAGGTTCTCCACCACGACGAGCCTGCACCCGTAAGCCTCTGCCAGGTCGAGGGCATCTGTGAGTGCTTGGCGGAGATGCCCGTCACGGGTGCTCGCCGGCAGGTCCTCTGTGAGAAACGGGACGTGGGCGAGCTTCGCTATCGGGTTGCCCCTGCGATCCAAGACCGCAGGGGCGAGGAAGCCGTTGTTCAGGTCCAACGACAGAACACGCAGTCCGGCATCAGCGAGGAGGTCTTCGAGGCTTGGCACAACCGGTGATGCTGCTGGTGTGAAGGATGCGTCCAGGTAGACCCGCCCGTTCTCTGCGAACATGAAGTCGTAGGCAACCGCCCGCCCGGCCTCCACCTGTGAGAGCCAGTCGTCTTTGCGATAGGAGAAGGCGGCCCTCGCGTCGAAGCGATACCGGGTGGTCCCGCGTGCTGTCACGTTCGCCATGTGGGCGAGTGCTCCTGGCAGGTCCACCTCGAGAATTCCATCCGGGCAGACCCGGATGGTCTCGTTGCCATAGCGCTTGCCTGCTTCGCCGTTTGCGCGGAAGCTCCAGCGCTTAGCCTGCCAGCGTGCCCGCCAGCCTTCCTCGGTGAGCCCAGCCTCCCCCAAGTGCAGCCTGTTACGCAGGAGATCCTTGCCACCGCGGGTGATGTGCACTCGGCCAGAGTCGATGTCTGTCTGGAGGGTGCGGGCCTCGGCTGTCAGGTGCTCGAGCCTCCGGCGCTTCATCGCGTGCTCGTGCTCGGACTTGTAGCCGGAGGAGAGGTGACGAGTCCGCCGCCCCTCGGTCTTCGCAGCCTCTCTCTCGCTCTCGAGCAGCTCCTTGGCAGCGGCAGCGTTGCGCACAGGACGGGCGAGCTTCTCGGTGAGAGCGGCTATTGCCTTGTTCTTCTCCGCTAGCGCCCGGAACTGGTTCCTGCGGGCAAGTGCGTACGCGTCGTTCGACGACTTCGTGATCCGCCCGGCGAAGCGTGACGAGCACTGGGAAGTGAGTGCCTGCTTGCGGACCCCCCACAGCACGGTCTCAGCAGACGGCGGGCGGGGCTTCAACTGGCTCTTCTTCGTGCCCTCCGGCACTTTCTCGTCCGCGCCGCGGTACTTTCCCGCAAGCACTCCGAGGTAACCAGCCAAGGCGACGATCGCCCGTGCCTCGTCGGGGATGCCCTTGCACCTGACAGCGAGGTCTTGACCTTGGAGACGGTCGAAGTGCTGAGCCAGTGCCACGAGCACGACCATGTCAGCGAACGAATAGCGGATACGGGTGCGTATCCGCATGGTTGCAACGGTCGGTGCCTGCTCGGCGCCGGCAACCGGGTAGCGGGCTCCGTGCGTGGGGTTGCGGGCAGGCTTGCTCACGGGACAATGCTCTCACGGGGGTGTATCAGTGCCATCGGGCCAACATCGTGCTCTGCACACCTGAGGGCCTTCTCCGCACGGTTGCGTGCGGAGCGCCGCCCGTAGAGGCGCGCGCAGAAGCTTGTGAGCACCTCCACCATGTCGCGCACCAAGTCGTCGGTCACTTCGCCGTCATCTACGACGACGAGCCGCCGCCCGTGGGCAGAGAGAGCTGCTTCTACGAGCTCGGTGTTCATGCGCCCCAGGCGATCCCTGTGCTCGACTACGACCGTTGTCACCAACGGGTCGGCAAGCAGCCGTCGTACCTTGGCCCGCGATCCGTTCATGCCCGAACCCACCTCGGCTTCCACCCGCTCCACCCGCATCCCTGCTTTGGCTGCCCACTCCGAGAGCCGGGCGACCTGGCGATCGAGGTCGGATCGCTGGTCATGGGAGGACACCCTGGCGTAAAGGCCGACGCCCGGAGATGCGGCGACGAGGGGCTCGTCCACGAGGATCATCCGAGCACTCACCTGCCTGACCGGGACCGGAAGGATGCCCTGGCACCACCAGCGGTAAGCGGTCTTTGGATGCACACCCTGTGATCGCGCCCACTCGCTCAGCCTCACACCGCCACGCTACTACTACAAACACCTACTCGCTACTATCTATACCCTCGTGTGGGAGCAGTTGGGCCACCCTGAAAGGTGCTCTAGCGCGCCGCGCGGTAGCGTGAGCAAGCAGGCGGTGTCTCTATGGCACCGGCCCCGAGGCACCGCTACGGAGACACTGCGACGGAGATGCTGCTCGACTCG
>JAJYXW010000044.1 GCA_021801525.1 Actinomycetes bacterium | reverse complement strand
TGACAGCGAGCGACTTGGCGCTTGGCGCTCACTGCGTGTTCGTTCTCCACGCCCACCTGGTCTTCGTAACCAAGCATCGCCATCGGGTTCTTCACCGTCGCCACCTGGAACGCCTGGAGGTGATCCTCCGGGAGCGCTGCGCTTCTCACGGGGTCTGGCTCGTCGAGATGAACGGGGAGGCCGAGCATGTCCACCTGCTCGTGAACATGCCGCCGAGCATTTCCATCAGCTACCTCGCCCACTCGCTGAAAGGCACCTCGTCGCGTGTGATGCGGACGGAGCTCCCCGAGCTCGCCCGGCACTATCGCCTGGACCGGGGGCTCTGGTCGGACTCCTACTTCGCCAGCTCCGTTGGAGGTGCACCGCTCTCGGTCCTGCGCCAATACATCGAGCCCCAGGCCCGACCGGCGTAACGGCGGCGCTTCACCCCCGGCATGAATGCCGGGGCACTGCGCCGCAGTTTGGTAGTCGTGAGGCATCGCGTGCCAAGCCTCCCAATCGCCGAGCGCAGCGGCAAGCGGTCCTCCTGGGCTCACCTCTACGCTGCGCCCAACCTCGCCCCCGTAGCCCCCTCGCCATGGTGCGCGTCCGCGGACGCGTCCTCGCTCGAGGCGGTGGCGAACGCGGACGGAGCGGTAGGAGCCTGCCGGCGGCGATGACCGTTCGGGCGGATGCTTAGCAGGCAGTGCCCTGGGGTTACGTAAAACTTGATAATATAACTGTCAAGACACTTGACTGTAGGTAGCGCAGCGAATATACTAACGATCAGTAGGACAAGCAGTGCAACTCAGCCAGTGCAGGTGAGCCAGCGGAATGGATGCACGGTCCGGTTGGTGCAGGACAGCCAGCGGAAGCGTGCTCTGGGTTGGCATGTGCTGCACAGGCGAGTAATGAAACTGACTGAACCATCAAGGCAGATCACTGCAAAGCAGTGACATAGGTAAGGAGGTGTGAAATGGTTCTTATGCGATTCGACCCATTCCGGGAGGCAGATCGGGTGGCCGAGCAGGCGTGGGCCGCGCTGCGGGGTCGCCCCTTGGCGATGCCGATGGACGCGTACCGCCATGGCGACGAGGTCGTGGTGAACCTCGACCTGCCGGGTATCGACTTGTCGAGCATCGACTTGACCGTGGAGAAGAACGTCATGACGGTGAGCGCGGCACGTGAGGAGCACCGCGGGGAAAGCGACGAGGTGCTGGTGGCCGAACGTCCCATGGGGAGCTTCAGCCGCCAACTGTTCCTCGGCGAGGGACTCGACCTCGACCACGTACATGCCTCTTACGAGAACGGCGTCCTGAGCGTACGCGTGCCTGTCGCCGAGCAGGCCAAGCCGCGCAAGGTGGAGATCACCGCAGGCTCGGATGACGCCAGCAAGCGCTCCATCGAGGTCGAGGCAACCGCGAACGCCGGTTGACCGGACGTGGCCCAGGGCATGGCGCCGCGGCTACGCCCCCGGGCGACGCTGCGATACGACACAGCGACGATGGCGTAGCGTGGTCGACGGCGCCCGGCAGGCGAGCCGGGCTCCGTCACCGCCGGTGTGGCGCAGCTGGAAGCGCAGACGACTTGTAATCGTCAGGCCGTGGGTTCGAGTCCCACCACCGGCTCGGAAAAAGCCCTGGTCAGGGGTGGTGTAGCGGGTCAGGTCGGCTCGGGCGGGTTCGGAGCGTGCAATATCCGTGCAATAGGCGCATCGGCGGACTGCTCTGCAATGGTCCGATCCAGGCGATCCGTCAGGGCCTCGTCGAGCCCTGGGAACAGGTGTTACGGCGGTCCCGAGGGTGACGGTGATCGAGCTGTGCCCCATCCGTTCCATGATCGCCCTGGGATGCGCTCCTTCGGCTATCAGGAGTGCGGCATAGGAGTGCCGCAGGTCATGGAACCTCAGCTCAGGGGGGAGCCCAGCTCGCTCGACGGCTGGGCGGAAGTGACTCCGATAAACGGCAGCATGGCGGAAGGTCCCGCCGCTCCCGTTCGTGAATACCGGTGCCCGCGGCTCGGCCCCCACCTCCGCTGCCAGGTGCCGCCTGAGTGCCGGAAGCAACGAGGACGGGATCGGAGCCGCGCGACGGTGGCCGGTCTTCGTCGTACCGACCACCAACTTGCCAGCCACGTCGGCAATGGACTCATCCACGATTACGACCTTCCGGTGGAGGTCGATGTCCTCGCGCCGGAGTGCCGCCAGCTCGCCGGCCCGGAGTCCACAGTAAGTCGCTAGGCGCACCCACAGGGCGAGGTCGGGCCTGTCTGTCCTGCCCACGCTACGAGCCCCATGTCCGGCGGGACGTAGGACGGGCCGGGCGATCTCGGCCGCCAGTGCCTCTACCTGTGCAATGCCGAGCACGCACATTGGGCGCTGCGGCGCGCCAGCGAGCCGCAGCCCGCTGCACGGGTTGCTGGGCAGCGCCCCCGTCTCTACCGCAGCGGCGAGCACCCGACCAAGGGTGCTCACGGCGTACCTAACGGTGCGCTGAGCGTAGTTCTCTTGCAGCTCGCCGACCCACTCGCGGATCGACTCACGCGTCACATCCCCTATCGGCACGTGCCGCCAGCGCGGGGCGACTGCCGCTACCCACGTCTCCGCATAGCTCCGCTTGGTCTGTGGCTGCCACTGTCCCTGCGCCAGCCACCTCTCTGCCCACTCACCGACTGTCTCGGCTCGCCGTTCCGGTGCGGCCCATTCGCCTCGCACCATGTCGGCCTCGGTGAGTGACAGCCAGCGCTCCGCCATGGCTTTCGTGGGGAATGTCTCTTTGGCATTGTGGACGATGCCGTCCGGCCCGATGTAGCTGGCCTGGTAGCGCCCCGAGGGGAGCTTGCGAATGCGGCCGAATCGACGGCGAGTGCGAGAAGGAGGCATAGGGGGAAGCTTAGGGGGAGGGTGTTCCCCCTCACCCTTTCTATTGAGCGGCCACCGGAAAAGAAGAAGTCAGCCCACCACACCCATCGTCTGCACCGAAGCCAGTGCACCTGGGGCGTATCCTGAGCAGGAATGATCGCTCGTGGCGAGTCACCCGCGTTGATCTGATGCTCACTGCCTACGGGGCTGCGTCCGTCACCTTCATGATGGTCATGTATGCCCTCGAACGGCGCCACCGGCGTTTCGTACTTGGCTTCGCCGCCGGTTGCTTGCTCTCCAGCAGCTACGGATTTCTTTCTGGGACCTGGCCCTTTGGGGTTGTCGAGGCCGTCTGGTCGATTATCGCCATCCGCCGTTACCTGATGTCCCGACCCTGAAGGCGCAGCGAGCCGAGCTGATAGGACGATGTCCGGAAGCATCGTCACTGGTGCCTGGTGCCTGGTGCCTGGTGCTTCCCGTTTACCGGCCGTGGACCTTACCGGGGGTCGGGATCAGCGCGTGGTCGATGGCGCGACGCTGGTGGTCCAGCGGGCTTCGACGTTGCCCCACCGCCAGTAGGCGAGGGCGGCAGCCCACACGGCGACGAACAGCCCGGCGATGCAGAAGCCGGCAATGTTGATGTTGAAGTTCGCCATGGTGTCCCAGAACGCGCCGTGGAGGTGGGCTTCGGTGGTCAAGATGCCGAGGATCTCGATGGTGCCGATGATGAACGCGGCGCCGATGGACAGCCCGGTGACGACGAGGTTGTAGTACACCTTGCGAACGGGCCGAGCGAACGCCCATCCATAGGCGAAGTTCATGAAGCAGCCATCGAGGGTGTCGAAGAGCATCATCCCGCCCGAGAAAAGGGCTGGAAGGGCGAGCACGGCGTAGTAGGGCAGGCCTTGGATGGCGGCATAGGCGGCAGCGGCCAGGAGGACGACCTCGGTAGCGGTGTCGAAGCCGATCCCGAAGACGAGGCCGACGAAGTACAGCTGCCAGGTGTGGTTGATCGATCGCATGAACCGTCCGAAGAACCGGTACATGACCTTCGCCCACTTCACCTCACCGATGACCGCGGGGTCCCGCTGGGCAATGACTCGACGTTGCTCCGGGTGCAGGTGCGGACACCTACAGGTTGAGCACGCGACGGAGCCCCTCGTCCACCTCGTGCATGAGCTTCACCGACAGCGTGCCGAGAGGCCCTTCGAGGTCGGTCTTGCCTAGTGTCGCCAGCGCCGTCACGTTCACGACCGAGTCCTTCGGTAGGCCCGTGTCTGTCGCTGGGAGGAAGACGTTTCCCGGCATGCCAGCCAGAGCTGTGTTCGAGCTGATCACTGCCACCACGGCGGTAGCGAGCCTGCTGTCGTTGTACGGTTTTGCCTGGACGACGAGAACCGGACGGCGCTTGGCCGGGCGGCTACCGACAGGCCGACCGAGGTCGGCCCAGTAAAGCCCGCCTCGAGCGATCACCAGCTTTCCGTCTCGGCAGCAATCAGACGGCGCCCGGCGTCGACGGCAGTGCGAGCCGACCCGTCTTCGTTGGCGAGTTCGGCTACGGCGTCGATCTGGGAGACCAGCGAGAACTCGTCTAGCTCGTCGAGGTAATGGCGCACCGCCGTGCTGAAAAGCTCCGAACGACTGATGCCAAGCTGTGCCGCCCTCTCGGTGGCAAGGCGGAACGTCTCATCGGGGAGGGAGATAGCGGTCTTCACGCTCCTAGTATAACTAGGTATAACTCATCTCGCTACTGCGGCCCAAGAAGGACACTCACCGTCCGCCGGACTCGTTGCAGGAGCCGTTGGCTATGCAACGAGCTTCCCCGCAGGCGAGACATCCTGGTGGAAGAACGCGAGGTGGATGGCGAAGCTCGAGCAGCGCGAGACGAACGGAGCGGCGGACTGGAGGAGGGGTCTCGAGGGGTGGTGATTGGCGCGGGTCCGGAGGGAGCAAGTCCGCTGGCGAGGGCCAGACTGGAGCGCGGCGGTCATCGTGGACCCGCAGGCGCGAGGTGCGGTCAGTGGCTCCGGAGGACCGAGGAGCGCGCCAGTGCCCGCGCTGAGCCTAGGTGGAGTCCCGTGCCAGCGCGAGGCAGCGGTAGACCGAGGTGCGCCACGATGTCGCCGAGGCGCTGCGAGCAGGTAATGCCGGCCGCGTCCATGAAGGCCTTCAGCCCCATCGTCTCTGCACATGCCACGAGCCAGGTGGCACGCAGTCGGGCGATCTCGATCCGGGGCAGGTCCCGCCCACCGGCGAGGGAGGCGGTGAGTGGACTGGTGACGTTGCGCCGGGTGGGCGATGTCCCCCCGATCACGAGGCTCTCTCCTGCGAAGGCGGCGGCGGCGAGCAGGCGGTCGTGGTAGAAGGAAAGGACCGGGACCGTGCGCGCAGAGCGTCCCGATCGGACCACGACCACCACGCCGCCCGAGCGCGATACGACGTCGGTGCCGCGCACCGATCTGAGGTCCGCCCCCGTGAGCCCGGCGCCTGCCCCGAGGCAGACAAGCGCCGAGGCCCGGTAGCGGCGGCCCTCGGTCGGCTGGGCATCGGCCAGGGCGAGGTAGCAGGCGATCTCGTCGCCTGCATACGGGCTCTTCGCCCGCTCGCGTGACGAAGCGCTCGATCACCGAGGTGCGAAGCAGCACTGCGGGGAGGAGCTCGAGGCCCACCTCCTCGCCGAAGCAAGCCAGGCGCGAGGAGGCGAACAACAAGGCCCTGGCTCGGTTGGGGGTCTGCGGTCGGGCGGCTGGCGTTACCTCCTTGGCAAAGCGGGCTGCCCCGGCGGAGACGAGGCGGGGAGGAAACCCTTCGATGGCCTGGGCCACCGGCTGGGAGAGGGCGTGTGCCACAGCAGCTATACTGTGGCACAATGGCCACGCCGTCGGGTGGATCCTCTGGGAAGCTAAGGCCGGTGCGACTAACCGCCCGCCAGGCCCGCGCCCTCGAGCGCATCCACGCCGAGCTCCAAGAGATCGGCCTCTGTCTGCCCGGGAGCGTGGTGCTGCGAACCGGCCGATGCGGCAAGACCGCCTGCAGCTGCCGGGCCGACCCGCCGCGCCTGCACGGCCCGTTCCGCTCTTGGACCCGCAAGGTGGCGAACAAGACCGTGACCCGCCTGCTCAGCGAGGAGCAACTGGCTGACTATCAGGTGCTCTTCGACAACCACCGACGCCTGAAGGCCCTCGTGCGTGAGCTCGAGGAGCTGAGCCTCTCGGCCGTCGAGTCCGACCCCCGCTGGCGGCGGCACTGAAGCCTGTGGACAACGCGTGGGTGCTGTCCCCTTATCCCGTGGGTGGCGTTCTCAACGCACTGCTGCAGTCCAGGTCAACCCCAAACGTGAAGACCTCTCGGAAACGTTGTGGAATGTGGGACTGCAGCCATCGAGCACGGTGTCACAAACGCAAGTGGCCATTATCGCGGGGCACCAGGCTTGACACGAGGCGCTCCTAACAGTAAGAAGATGCCTGACGTAAGTGTCAGTATCACCGGCTAGGTGGCGCGACCCGCCTCGAAACGCCGGCTGTCTGCCAACATGCTCGGGGGGCGGGAGGAGCACCGAGTATGCGTATGGGGAAGCGTTCGGCGTTGGTCACGATCGCTGCAGGGGCTGTCGCCGCGACCGTGGTCGGCTGGGCGGGGGTAACCTTCGGCGTCAGCACGGGCGGGTATTCCACCTCCAAGCAGGGTTGCCCCGTCTACCCTGACGCCAACACGTTCCTCGGGGCATATCCCGGGTGCCACAATGCCCAGATCCTGGTGACCGATCACTCCGGGCACACCTATGCCGAAGTAGGCACCTATCAGACTGGACAGGACAAGAACCAGAACGTGCATTCTGGATCGGTCATGGTCACGCCGAACGGCACCGGCAACCCGTATGGCAATCCGAACGGCTCACCCTATTCGTCGCCCGGGAGCTGCCCTCCCCCGTCTTCGTACCAGAGCCCCCAGCCGGGCCAGCAGGAGACCGATCAGTCCTGCCCCCCGCAAGGCGCTCCCGCCGCGGGGCCGGTGACGGGTCCGGCTGTGGGGGCGACGTTCGACACCCACTGGCAGCCGATCCCCCCCGACCAGTGCGGGCTGGAGAGCATCGTCTTGCTGCCGCTCAACTACCTACCTCCGCCGGTGGGCGGGGGGAGCCCGTGCACGCTCGACCCGACCAAGTGGTCACTGCCGTCCCAAGCGCCTACGGTAACCCCCTGGTACCGCACTGGCACGCCGAGCACCAGAGCGTCGGAGCTGGTGCTGAGCGGAGGGCAGATCTACTTCGGGGGTGATGACAACCTCGACTCGGGCGAGCACGACGGAGTCGACGGCCAGTACGGCTCCGGCAATGCGTACAACGGCCCCTCCGACGGAGGAAGCCTGTCGGTTGATTGGCAGCCGGTTTCAGGCGCCGAGAGCCTGTCCTCGTGGCTCGATGCCATATCGGGCGTCGGTAGCAACTCGGGCGCACCCCTTGCCTCTCTTGCTCCGGTGGCACGAAACCCTGTGCCTGTGGCCAATGCTGGCGGAGGGCTGTGCGCGGATGGCGTATGTGTGCAGGCTTATACCAACCAGCGCACCATTTACCGTGGCGGCGGCGCCAACGGCCAATCGCAGCGCGATGCCTACAACTACCAGGGCAAGAAGTGGGGGCCATACAACTGCAACAGTGGATCGGTCTCGAACGAGCAGGCCTGCCAGAGCCCGAGCCAAGGTGGCACTGCAGCGTGCCCCTCGGGGAGCAACGCCACGGACAACTCCTGTGGGGCCAACTACTACCGCCAACAGGAGGCCTCGAAGGTCACCTCGGAGCCGGGCGTGATGGTTTTCGAAGACCCCGACCCCCAAGGGTCACCTGCGCTCCCGCCTCAGCTCTACCCGATACCGGCTGCTTATGTCGGCACTTGCGGAGTAGTTGCCGGCGGCGGGGCCGTCCAGGCGCCGTCATCACCCACGAACGGCACCGCCGCGTCAGGGCTGCTGTCTACCAACCAGGCAGGGCAGGTCGTGGCAGCTGACCCGACTGGCTGCTGACCCGACGGGCTCGCCCACCCGCTCGCTCGCCTGTAGGGACGGAGGCGACTGCTCGGGTGCTCGGACCGAAAGGAGTGGAGTGGACGAATTGCCTCGATCAGACTGGCGATGGTCACGTGGCAGCGGGGTGCCGACGCGTACGAGATCCTTCGTAGTCGCGGT
Source organism: Actinomycetes bacterium (assembly GCA_021801525.1). Taxonomy (GTDB): domain Bacteria; phylum Actinomycetota; class Acidimicrobiia; order Acidimicrobiales; family JAJYXR01; genus JAJYXW01. The sequence goes on along the minus strand of JAJYXW010000044.1, from coordinate 9,315 downwards.
GCTTGCCGGTGCCGTGCTGGCCGGATGTGTGCTGGCTGGCAGCGCGCACGCCTATGGAGCCAGCCGTGCTCGGATATCGGGTGTCGGCGGCAAGATCTCTCCAAGAGCCGCCCTCGCTGGTCGCGCAGGCGCCTCGGTCGGTGCAGGCGAGCTCGGGTCGCGCGGAGGTGTTCACTGCAGCAACGCCTGGCCGATGTGGCAGCACGATCCGGCGCACACCGCAGATGCCTCGTGCTCGTCGATCACTCCATCCGACGTGGCGCGGCTGCGCCCGTCGTGGTTCGTCTCCACGCACAGCTCGGTCATGGCCACGCCGACCGTCGCCGGGGGCACCGTGTTCGTCGGCGACAGTGCTGGCACGTTCTACGCCCTCGACCAGAGAACCGGGGCGCTGCGGTGGAGTTTCTCGATCCTCGCACCGGCCAACCGATGCACGATCGGCGGCACTATCTCGCCTGACCGCCACGCCGTCTCCTACGGCGAGATCGCTTCCACGGCAGCGGTTGCCTACATCCCTGGAACCGGGCCGTCGCCGACCGTGTTCTTCGGCGGTGGTGGGACCCTGTATGCCCTCGATGCCTCTACGGGCCACTGCCGTTGGGCCCAGAACCTCGATCCGACCAATCCCACGAGCGGCATGGAAGTCCTGTCGTCTCCAGTGGTGGACATGGCAGCATCGCCGCCGGAGGTGATCGTGGGCGACGACTCGAACGAGACTCCGGGGCCGGGCATCGGCCCCCCGGGGGTGCAGGCGTTCGACGCGGCCACGGGTGCCCTCTTGTGGAAGTTCGAGCCCGAGAACCTCTCCGTGGTCCATAGCCTGTTCAACAAGACCGAGGCGACAGACGGATGCGGCGACGTATGGTCTTCGCCGGCGCTCGATCCCTCTGCGCTCGGCGGGGAGGGCCTGGTAGTCTTCGGCACCGGCAACTGCCCCGACCCGGCTGCCGCCGCACCCGGAGATCCGCGGATCCAGGGCGTTTACGCCGTGAACGCCACAACCGGGGCGCTCCAATGGGACTTCTTCGAGCCGCCGAACCAGTACTCCAACCAGAACGAGCCCGACGAGGGGGACGACGACTTCGGCTCCTCGCCGGTCATCACCAGGGTTCCAACCCCTGGCGGGGGGACACGGTCACTCGTGATCCAAGCGGGCAAGTCCGGCTACCTCTACGCGCTGGACGAGGCGACGGGCACCGAGGTGTGGTCGGTCCAAGCAGCCCAGCCAGGGCAAACCGGCAACGCCCTCGCCGGAGCGATCGGGGGGTTCATCGGGTCGATCGCCCTGGGCACGGTACGGGGCCAGCCGGCGCTGTTCGCCTTGTCAGCTATTCCGGGCCCCCTGGCTGGCGCCGGGCTCACCGGCCTGGGGACCAGCCATCCGGGTGTCGAGCCTGATGTGAGCTTGGTCAATGACCCGCTGCGAGCGGTCTCTTTGCACGCGATCGACACGGCCGACGGTGCCGTGCTTTGGCAGGACGCTCTTGCCACTCCCAGCTATGCGGCTACCACCTACGCGAATGGCGTGGTATTCGCGCCCTCGACCACCAGTTTCAGCGTGGCGGCCTATGACGCCAACACCGGCTTGCCAATGTGGACGTACCCGACAGGTGCGGCAGTGTCGTCGGGTATGGCAATCGTGGGCTCGACGGTGTTCGTCGGGGCAGGCACGAACGTGTCCGGCGGGCTCGCACATGTGGCGACACCGGTGGAGGTTCCACCCGAGCTGAATGGCATCTGGGCCTTCGATCTTGGCATGGCCCATGGACCCCGGGTTCTCCAGCGCGCGAGTGGTTGGAGCCGAAGCGGCGGCTCCCGAAAGGACGGCGCTGGCCCCTGAGCGGTGATGGTCGCTGCACGCCGTGATCCCGCAGCGCGAGCGCACCGGGAACTCTAGTGACCGGTCAGCCGGCAGGGCAGGCTCGCGGGTCCCACCAGAACTGCGAGCTCGAATGCGTGGAGTTCCAGAGGTCGGAGCTGGCGATTTTCGAAAGGGTGCTCGAGCCTGCGAGCGCGCCCGCCGCACCCGAGGTGGAGCTAGGCGCCGGTGGGGAAGATGTCGAGGAGGCTGTCCCAGGTCCCGAGGAGGCGGAGCCCGACGTGGAGCCCGAGGATGCGGAGCCCGACGTGGAGCCCGGCGCCGGGCTGGCCACGGCGAAGTCCGAGCCCGTGAGGACCGTAACCTGGGTGCCCGGCATGGTCCCGCCCTCCGCCATGACGGCCTCGCCGGCGATCTCCGAGAGCACCTTCTCGGCCTGGGCAATGTAGCCGGGCGCGTAGCGCACGACGGTCTCGCTCGGGTTGCCGCCCGGGGTGGACTGCCCGGTGCCGGCCACGTCGAACCCGAGCGCGCGCAGCGCAGCGGCAGTATTGGTGGCTTGGCCCGGGGTGCCCGTGCCGTTCAGGACCCCTACGCTCACCGACCCCGGTGCCACCTGCTGCCACGGGGTGGTGCCCAAGCCGCTCGTGAGGGCGGCGAGGGTCTTCTGGTCCGCCGGCTGGAACGGGAACACGACGAAGCCGGGAGACTGGTAGTTAGACGGGTTCGCCAGGTCGTGGTAGGCCTTGCTCCAGATCACTACGGGCAAGGTCGAGGCGGGCACGGTCGTCGGGTTCACGCTGTGGAAGTCGAGGGCCATGTGGACCATGTCGGACAAGGTGAACCCCTGGTCCACGGTCAGGTCGGGCAGGACGGAGCCGAGGATGGCATTTGCCGTGAGCGGGTTCGAGATGCCCCTGTGCTGCACCTCGGCGGCGAGCACCCTCAAGAAGATGTGGCTCCTCTTGATACGCCCGAGGTCGCCGGTCCCGTCGTAGCGCCACACGCCCTTGTCCATGTAATACAGGTGGCGTGCCCTGACGAGCGCCAGAGCCTGGGCGCCGTTCAGGTGTTGGCAGCCCACCTTTGTGATGCGAAGCCCGGAGTAGGCGTCCTTCAGCTCCGTCGGGAAGTACAGGCTGACTCCGCCGAGCGTGTTCACCACCTGCTCGAAGGTGTAGAAGTTGAGCTCTACGTAGTGGTTGATGGGAATGCCCAGGTCCTGCTCGATGGTCTGGACGAGAAGGGACGGCCCGAACGGGAGGTGCAGGTACGGCGTCTCAGCGCTGTTCAAGGCGTCGTCCACGCGCAACTCCAGCCCTTTTCCGCCCGGCATCGGGAGCCAGAGGTCGCGCGGGAGTGACACCAGAGCCGCCGAGTGCGTGGCCGGGTCGAGGTGGAGGATCATCACCACGTCGCTGCGCCCCCCGCCGACTTGCGAGCAGGAGCCCACATGGGACTTCGCGGACTTGTAGAACTGGCTGTACTTCTTCAGGCCGCAGCGGGTGTTGTCGCCGACGAGGAGGATGTTCTCGGCGCCTGCCGGGCTCGTGGAGGCCGAGGCCAGGTGGCCGACCGTCACCTTGTGGATCTGGTGGTAGCGGTAGGCCACGTAGCCGAGGGCGCCTCCGGCCAGCACCAGGCAGAGCGCGACGAAAGAGACGAGGACGACCAGTACGCGCCGCGACCGGCGCTTGCGGCGCATTCCGCGGTGCAGATCGCGGCGCGTTGCCGGCATCGAGGGGTCGGCTGGGGCCCGTTCCACGGCAGCCGACCCTACCCGACAAGACCGCCAGATGGACCGCGTGGCCTGGCCAGAGCCCCACGCGAGGCTCAGCGCTGGCTCAGCCGGATGATGTCCTGCCAGCCCCGGGCAGCCCTGCATCCGCGCGACCGAGCGCGTCGCGAAGCACCTGTGCGGCGCCCAGGAGGCCGGCAGCCTCGTAGGGCACGACCAGCTTCGCGTTCGGGCTATCGGCCACCTTGCCCAGGGTCTCGAGCTGCAGCACGGCGAGGAGCTCCGGGGTCGGGTCCTTCTCGAGGATCGCAGAGTAGACGGTTCCGATGGCCTCGGCGCGGCCTTCGGCCTGGCGCACCAGGGCCGTCTTCTCGCCGTCCGCGCGCAGTACCGCGGCTTCCTTCTCGCCCTCGGCAGCCAGGATGGCGGCCTGCTTGCGACCTTCCGCCTCGTTGATGGCAGCCTGCTTCTGGCCCTCGGAGGTGAGTATTGCGGCGCGCTTGTGCTGCTCGGCCTCCTTCTGCATGCTCATTGCCTGGAGCACCTGGGTAGGCGGCACGATGTCCACGATCTCGATCCGGTTTATCCGCACTCCCCACTTCTCCGTCACGGGATCCATGTGCTGCTGGAGCTCGGCGTTGATCCTCTCGCGCTCTGAGAGCGCCTCGTCCAGGGTGAGGCCGCCGAAGACCGCCCGGAGGGCGGTGCGCGCGAGCTGGAACACTGCAACCTCGTAGTTGCTCACCGAGAACAGTGCGGCCTTCGCGTCTATCACCTGGCTGAAGATCGTCGCGCTCACCATCATGCTCACGTTGTCCCTGCTGATGACGTCCTGGCGGTCCCCGGTGCGGGGCACCTCGCGCACGTCCACCCGATCAAGCTGGTCGAAGAAGGGCAAGAGGAAGACGATCCCCGGCTGCTTCACGGAGTGGAACTGCCCGAGGCGCTTCAGCACGCCGTTGTAACCCTGCTGTATGACGCGCACCGACCGGGCCAAGACGATGACCACCAGCAAGGCGATCACCAAGAGGACGATCGCGAGCACGAAGCCATCCCCGCTGCTCGTCGCGAGCAGTCCAGCCGGTAGGCCTGCTACCGGGTTCCCTGTAATTGCTGGCATGTCACTCCCTCCGTTGTGCGGGGCCGGCCTCGGGGCCGAAACCGCTCGCTATTCCAGACCCGGTGGCGCGTCGCGAGGGATCTCGTCGACGACGAAGCGCGTGCCTCGCAGCTCCAGGAGCAGCACCAGGGCCCCCGGCTCGATCACGTCGCCCCCGGCGCTCACCGCCGACCACAGCTCACCTTGTACGCGTACCTTGCCGGGCGCGGCCGTGTCCCCTACCGCGACGGCGACCACTCCCTCCTTGCCGACGAGCCCCTGGGCACCCGAGACCAGCCGGTAGTGGCCCCGGGTCATGGCCCGGCGAAGGGGAGGGCGGGCAGCCGCGATGCCGGCGCCCGCGGACACGACGAACACCACGCCCTGGAGAGCGAACGCAGCGCCCGCGGCTGCGGCTAGTGCAGCCGCCCCGGCAGCCAGCGCCACAAACAAGGCGAAGAAGGCCCGCGTGTAGATCTCGCCCACGACGAAGGCGGCCAGGACTATCAGCCAGAACAGCGCCTCAGCCATTGCCGACCTCCCTTGCGCTCCACCAAGGAGGTTAGCGCGCCTGTGCCTGAGCCGAGAGGAGTTCACACAGCCGTGACATTCGCGTGACGACGCCGAAACGAGCGTCCTTCATGCTTACCCGAGCCGGCCAACGCTGCGGGAGCAGCAGGTTGCGCCGGCGTCGGTAGCGGCTGCACGAACCTCGGGCTGCCGGAGCCGGCAGGCAACACCGCAGGCAACACCGTGGGCAACACAGCAGGCAACAAGTCAGGCGACAAGGAGGAGCGAACCACACGTGTTGGGCACACTGACCCCATATCCGAACTGGTTGAACACCGGCGACAACACCTGGCAGCTCGTGGCGGCCACGCTCGTCGGCTTGATGAGCATCCCGGGTCTCGCCGTGCTCTACGGCGGGCTCGTCCAGAAGAAGTGGGCCGTGAACACCATGCTCATGGCATTCGCCGGGTTCTCCATCGTGCTCATCGTGTGGGTGCTCTGGGCCTTCAACATGGCCTTCGGGCACCCGATAGGCGGGCACGGCTTCTTCGGGAACATGGTGGGCATGCCTCACCCGATCGTGAGCCACTTCGGGGAGCAGAACCGGGCGAACATCCCGCTCGTCTCCGGCACCGGCGCCATGCCGCCGTTCCACTACCCGACGTCCACCCTCGCCTACTTCCAGTTCGTGTTCGCGGCCATCACGCCCTTGTTGTTCCTCGGGAGCGTCATGGGCAGGATGAAGTTCAAGGCGTGGCTGCTCCTAGTGCCGCTGTGGACCACGTTCGTCTACGCCATCAACGCGTTCATGCTCTGGGGCGGCGGGTGGTTCGCCCAGCAGGGCGCGCTCGACTACTCGGGTGGCTACGTCATCCACCTCTCCGCCGGGGTGAGCGGGTTCGTCGCGGCGGCGATCGTCGGCCCGCGCCTGAAGCGCGACCGCCAGCACGGGGTGCCGAACAACCTGCTGCTCGTGGCGGTGGGTGCGGGGATCCTGTGGCTCGGCTGGAACGGCTTCAACGGAGGCGACCCGTATTTCGCCGGAGCGGACGCGGCCGCGGCCGTCATCAACACCAACCTGGCCACTGCCGCAGCGCTCCTCATGTGGGTGTTCATGGACATGCGGTTCTCCAAGCAGAGGAAGCCAACTCTGCTCGGTGCCGTGAACGGCATGATCTGCGGTCTCGTGGCCATCACGCCGTCGGCCGGCTGGGTCGACGGGTACGGCGCCATCATCGTCGGGATCGTCGCCTCTGGCATCGTCTGGGTCGCCTGGACCTACCTTCCGCGCATCCGTCCCTTCAGCAAGGTCGACGACGCTCTAGGCGTGGTCTACACACACGGGATCGCCGGCCTCGCCGGTGGGCTGCTGCTCGGCTTCCTCGGGGATCCCGGGATGGTCGAGTACCTGGGGAAGGGCAAGACGGCCTCTTTCTCGGTGAACGGGCTCTTCTACACCGGCTCGTGGCACCAGGTCTGGGAACAGCTCGTCGCGGGGGTATGGGTGATCTGCTTCTCGGCAGTCATGACAGCGGTGCTCTGCCTCATCGTCAAGAAGGTCGTGGGCGGGCTTCGCATGTCCGACGAGGAGCTCGAGACCGGCGACCTGGCGGTCCACGACGAGGAGGTCTACCCGCCGGAGCCCTTCGCGGAGCGTGTGGGGGTGCTGGCAGCCGCATCCAGGGCAGCAGAAGGTACCGGGGAAGACATCGACGACAGGAGCAAGCCATGAGACTGGTGGTAGCGGTGTTGAAGCCCTTCAAGCTCGACGAGGTGAAGAAGGCTCTGCAGGTGCTCGGTGTCGCAGGCATGACGATCACCGAGGCCCAGGGCTTCGGCCGCCAGCGCGGGCACACGGAGGTCTACCGGGGCGCGGAGTACGAGGTGGACTTCGTGCCGAAGATCAGGATGGAGGTCGTGGTGAGCGAGGACATGGTGGAGCCGGTCGTGGACGCCATCGTCGCCACGGCCTCCACCGGCAAGATCGGCGACGGCAAGGTCTGGGTGGTGCCCGTAGACGCGGTGGTGCGAGTCCGCACCGCCGAGCGGGGGGTAGACGCCCTGTGACGGGCGCTGCGCCTGAGCGAGGGGCACTATGCCTGCGCCAGGGCTGGGCCGATGCCCGATGGCCACTCGACGCTGAAGCTGTAGCGATCTCCGCGCACTAGGCTCTCGCGCCACTCGACGGGACGGTCGCCGGACAGGGCCAGACGCTCCACGGCGAAAGCCGCCAATCCACGGGGCAGCTCCAACAGCTCCCGGTCGCGCTCGGCAGGGTTGACGGGCCAGATGCGCTCGCGGCCCCCGGTCACCCTGACGGAGCACAGAGACTCGAGCACGCCGTAGAGCGACCCCGAGCTCAAGTCGGCGCCGAGGAGCGGCGCCGAGAGCTCCTCGGGTAGCCAGGAGCGGTCGAGCGCGAGCGGCTCGTCGCCCGCTATGCGCAGGCGTTCGATGTAGACCAGGGGCGCCTGAGGGGCGAGTCCCAGGGCCCCAGCCTTCGCGCGAGCCCTGGAGCGCCGGAGCGCGAGCACGCGGCTGTGCTCCCGGGCTCCGTGCCCGGTGATCGTGGTCGCAAGGCTGTAGAGCCCGTGGAGGGGCTGGTCGAAGCGAGGGCCTCGCAGGTAAGTGCCCTTGCCCTGGCGACGCTCGAGGAGCCCTCCCTCCTCGAGCGCGTGGAGGGCCTGGCGGACGGTGTGCCGGCTCACCACGTACGTCTCGGTGAGCTGCTCCTCGGTGTCCACCTGATCGTCGAAGTCGCCGCAAGCCGCGCGCCTGCGGAGCTCGGCGGCGAGCTGAACCCACAGGGGAAGGTGGCTCGAGCGGTCGAGGGCGTGCGCGCTCTGTTGGTGGGTACGCGCGCTCTGCCCGGGGGTGGTGCCCGAGCGCTCGCGTGGAGGGGCGGCCCGTTGCCGGTCGCCGGCGCCGGGTGCGCTCACTGCCTCAGCCCCCGGCGCCGCCGAGGAAGAAGGACCCGATCAAGATGGCGAGCACGATCGAGGTGATGATCACGAACGCCCGGTCGTGCTCGTAGACGAAGGTGAGGATCGACACCGCGACCCTCAACACGGGCGTCAGGATGAGTAGGCCCAGGCCCAGCACCGTGAGGCCTTCGCCGTCCCCGCGCTCGAGGCTCTTCATCATGGCCCCGAAGGAGTGGGGGAAGGGCGTGCCTGGCCGGGTGACTGCGTGGTAGGAGAGCTTTGACAGGTAGCTGCCGTGCCTGGCCATCGTAAGGGCTATGCCAGCGGCGATGACGAGCACGCTTACCGAGACGCCGATGCGCAGCACGAGGCTTATGGCCAGCTCGCTCTGGCGCAGCTTCGCGTCGTCCACGGGAGGGCGCTCGGTTCGCCCGCTCACGTGATCCCCCGCTGGAGCATCTCGATGGATATGACCGCCAGGACCACGATGAAGAAGATGCGGATCGCCTTGCTCTCGATGCGGCCGAGCAGGCGCGAGCCGATCAGCGCACCCCCCAGCACTCCGATCGCAACGGGGGCTGCGATGATGGGGTTGATCTGGCCGCGGGCGAAGTACACGCCGGCCGAAGCGGCCGCCGTCACCCCGATCATGAAGTTGCTGGTCGCCGTGGACACTTTCATCGGCATGTGCATGGCGAGGTCCATGGCGGGCACCTTCAGGGCGCCCGATCCGATGCCCAGAAGGGCGCTCACCATACCGGCCACGTACATCATGGAGAGGCCCGGCTTCGTGCCCGTCACCTTGTACGTGATCTCGCGCTGCTCCGCTTCGTCGAAGTAGGAGCCGTGGAGGTTCAGCCGGTTCGCGATCGTGTCGTTGGAGACGCTGAGAGGCGCCACCTCGTGGCGCTTGCGGTACATGGCGATACCCGAATAGGCGAGCACCAGCGCGAAGAAGACGAATAGCGCGCGCGGCGGCAGGAGGGTGGTGAGGTACGCCCCGGTGATCGCCCCCGTGGTGGTCGCGAGCTCGAGGAACATGCCTGCCCGGAGGTTGGTCATGCGCTCGCGTACATAGGCGGCGGCGGCACCGCTCGATGTGGCGATGACCGACACGATGGAGGCCCCAATGGCAAGCCTGATGTTCACCCCGAAGAGGAGCGTGAGCGCCGGCACGACGACTACCCCGCCACCAAGGCCGACGAGAGACCCGATGACCCCCGCG
>JAJYXW010000175.1 GCA_021801525.1 Actinomycetes bacterium | reverse complement strand
CTGGGCCGGCCGAGGTGGATTGGGCCAGCTGAGGTGGACTGAACCGGTTGGACCTCTTAGGTGGTCGGTCGCGGGCGGCGGGCCGGCTTCACGACCTTGCCTGCCCTGATGCACGACGTGCACACGTCGATCCGCCTCGGTGCCCCTCCGACCAGAGCGCGTACCCGCTGGATGTTCGGGTCGAAGCGCCGCTTGGTACGGCGATGGGAGTGGCTGAGGCTCATGCCAACCCTAGGGCGCTTGCCACATATGTCACAGACGGCTGCCACGGTGTATGACTCCTGATGGGAGGTTCGAGACGACGACGAAGGTTAGCATCACCTGGCAATGACCTCTGCCACGCCTCACCACCGAAGCGCGCACCGAGCACCGGGTTCGCGCGAGAGCGATGTAGCGTGAGCTCGGTGTCGTTGCTCGGCGCAGGGGAACTGGCGGCAGCGACGGTCGCGTACCGCGACGCGCTGAAGGACCACGAGGCGGCCATCAACCGGCTGAACGTCTACCCGGTACCCGATGGCGACACCGGCACCAACATGGCGAGGACGCTCGACTCCGTGGTGGCCGAGCTCGAGGAGATGGGCGCGATCCCTTCCGGCACCCTCCCTGGTGGCGCTGTTCCTGCAGGTTCCATCCCCGGCGGCGAGCGACCCGGGATGCCCGGGATGCCCGGGATGCCCGGGATGCCGGAGGTGTGCCGAGCCTTGGCGCACGGCTCCTTGATGGGGGCCCGGGGCAACTCGGGCGTGATCTTGTGCCAGCTGTTGCGCGGGCTCGCCTCGGTGCTGTCCGCTCACGCGTCCGCCGGACCGGCCGAGGTGGCAGCTGCCATCGCGGCGGCGAGCGAGGCGGCCCGGGAGGCAGTGCTCAGACCGGTCGAGGGGACGATCCTCTCGGTGGCGCGAGCCGCGTCGGAGGGTGCCCGGGACCCGGCCAGCTCCGGTGCCTCGCTGGTCGAGGTCCTCGATTCAGCACGCACCGCTGCCGCCAAGGAGCTGGAGCGCACGCCCGACCTGCTACCGGTGCTCGCCCGAGCAGGTGTCGTGGATGCCGGGGGCGCAGGCTTCCTGCTGCTGCTGGACGCCCTCTTGTCGGTGGTGGACGGGAGGCCGCTCCCGAAGGCCCCAGCCGTGACAGGCGAGGGCGCGGCGGTAGGTGCAGGCGCGGATGCGTCTATAGGTGCACGAGAGGGCGCAGCGCTAGGCGGTGATGGCGAGCCTGCAGGCGGCGAGGGCGCGCTGGCTTCGCTTCGATACGAGGTGATGTACTTCCTCGAGGCGAGCGACGACACGATCCCGGCGTTCAAGGACGTGTGGGCAGGCATAGGAGACTCCATCGTGGTGGTGGGTGGAGAGGGGCTTTGGAACTGCCACATCCACACAGACGACGTCGGGGCTGCCATCGAGGCGGCGCTCGACGCCGGGCGCCCCAGGAACATCAGGGTCACAGACCTGGCCGATCAGGTGGAGGAGGAGCGCTGGGTACGCGAGGGGGCGGTATCGTCCACAGAGGTCGCTGCCTCCAGCTCCGTGCCGGTGGGGCGCACTGCCGTCGTGGCCGTGGCCAACGGTGACGGGATCGGCAGGATCTTCCGGTCGCTCGGCGTGCACTACCTGGTGCCGGGTGGGCAGTCCATGAACCCGTCGACGGCGGAAATCCTCGCGGTGGTCGACTCGGTACCCTCTGCGGAGGTGGTGATCCTGCCCAACAACGAGAACGTCGTTCCGGTGGCGATGCAGGTGTGCGAGCTCGCGGGCAAAAAGGCGCGCACGGTTCCCACGGGCGGGATCGTCGAAGGGTTCGCTGCGCTCCTCGAGTACGACCCCGAGGCAGGGGCCGAGGAGAACGCGGCTGCCATGGCTGCCTCTGCCAGGCGGGTCGTGGCCGGGGAGGTGACACGGGCAGTGCGCGACGCCGAGGGCCCCGAGGGCCCTATAGCTGCCGGCGACTGGCTCGGGCTGTCGCGCGATGGCGTCGAGGTCGTGGAGGGATCCCTTGCCGGCGCCGTCTGCGCCCTGCTGGAGCGCCTCGTCACGGAGGAGCACGAGCTCGTCACCCTGATCGAGGGCGAGGGAGCTGGGCACGCGGACACCCGGAGGGTGGCGGAGTGGCTGTCGGAGTACCGGCCGGACGTGACCCTGGAGGTTCACCACGGTGGTCAGCCGCTCTATCCCTACTTGGTGAGCATCGAGTGACAGAAGGCGGCGGGCGGACCCTTCGCTTCCTCGCTTCGACACCGGTAGGCGAGCTCCGGGGAGTGGGACCGGGGCGAAGCGAGGCTCTGGCCGAGCTCGGTATCGTCACGATCCTCGATCTCGTCACCCACTACCCCTATCGCTACCAGGACCAGACCCGCGTGGCGAAGATCGCGGACCTCGAGCTCGGCGGCGAGGCTTGGGTGCTGGCCGAGGTGCTCCGCTCCAGCGCACGGCGCACCAGGAACGGCCGGGCGATCGTGGAGGTGGAGGTCTTCGACGACACCGCAAAGCTGCACGTGAGCTTCTTCAACCAGGCATGGCGATCTCGCCAGCTCGCCGCAGGAACGAGGGTGATGCTCTTCGGGCGCTTGGACACTTACCGGGGACAGCGCAGCTTCACCAATCCGCGCGTGGAGCGCATCTCGGCGGGTGCCGACCGGATCGTCCCCCTCTACCCTTCTTCCGAGCGTGCCGGGATCGAGAGCACCGAGATAGCGCGCCTCGTCTCCGAGGCGCTGGAGCGCTCTGGCGACTTCGCCGATCCGCTCCCGCCCGAACACCTCGCCCGCTTCGGCCTCATATCGAGGACGGAGGCGCTCCGGGCTGTGCACAGGCCCGCCTCCATGGAGGACGTCGAGCGCGCTCGGCGGCGTCTTGCGTTCGACGAGCTGCTGAGGCTCCAGCTCGAGGTGGTGATGCGCCGCAA
>JAJYXW010000022.1 GCA_021801525.1 Actinomycetes bacterium | reverse complement strand
CACGCTCTGCTCGCTCACCCCGGGGGCCAGCCCAGTCGCCGCCCGCCGACAACGTGAAGGTGGAGGTGCGGCACCGTGTTCCCGGCATCGTCCCCCACGTTCATGACCAGCCTATAGCCCCCCCCGCCCTTTCCCGAGGCCTCAGCCACCTCGCGCGCGGCAATCAGCATCTCCTCGAGCAGCTCGCCGTCCCCCTCGGAGATCGCTGCCGCGCTCTCGACGTGGCGCACGGGCACGACCAGGACGTGCAAAGGAGCTTGCGGATTGACGTCCTCGAAGGCAAGCACGCGAGGAGTCCTCAGCACTACCCGGGCCGGTAAGTCTCCTGCCGCTATCCGGCAGAAGAGGCAGCCCGCCGGCACTGCGCCAGCATCGGCGTCCGGCACAAGCGGCTACTCGCCCGCCGGCATCGCCGGGCGCTCGGAGGAACCCTTGAGCTCAGGGTAGAGATGGTCGAGACTCCCAGGCTCCACTCGGCACGACTCGATGAACCGGTCCACCTCGTCTGCCTTCAGACGTATGACCCTGCCGAACTTGTAGGCGGGAACCATGCCCTCGTCGATGAAGCGGTAGAGGCTACGAAGGGTGACTCCCAGGTACTCGGAAGCCTCCTTGGTGCTCATCCACCGGATTGCCTCAGCCACGGCTCACCGTGCACCATCCGCAAGATCGGTTGCTGAGCCTCTGATTTGCATGACCCCTGATGCTATATCACTCCCGTGCCACAGCGCGCCTCTAGCAACGTGCCGGGCAGCGCTCACCTGGGACGGGCCGGAGATCGGACCACGTGGTGGACCTCCGGACCTCCCCGGACCTGCCCATCCCTCCTCAGGCGACTCGCAAGCCCAGCTCGTCCAGCCTGCGGCTCATGGCGTCGGGAGTCACCCCGAACAGGCATGCGATAGCCCGTAGGTCCTCCGCGCGGATCGTGATCATCCGGCCGTTGAAGTCCTGCCGCTGAACCTGGATCATGCTCAGGAACCTTCGCAGGAGGTCGCGCTCGGCACCGCTCACGGAGTTGAGCTTTGTGAGATCGATGGTCACCTTCTCGCTGCCGTTCCACGGCCGTATCGCCCTCGTTCCGATCGGAGCGACCCCGGCGTTGCCATTGCCGTGGCCATTGCCCTCGCTCCCGCCGGTCGACCACCGGCTGGCCGCGTCATCGGTCTCCGGCAGCAACTGGTCCACCGGAACGTCGTAGAGCTTGGCCAGACGCTGCAGGCGCGGTACGGATATGGCCCGCTCCCCTCGCTCGTAGGCTCCGAGGACCGAGGCCTTGAACTCCTCTTCCGACATGGCCTCCACGGCCTGGAGCGAGAGGCGCATCTGCTTGCGCACCGCCCTGAGGCGCGCTCCCACGGCACGAGCGTAAATAGCGCGCGCCTCGGATTCCTCTTCGTCTTCGTCCTCGACACGCTCCATTGTCTGCACCTGGTCGTCGACCATTGCCACGTAACCCTCGCTAACTCTTGCTTGCCTGATTCTTGGCGCCGCTCCCTTTCGCGACGTACCTCCAGTCTTGCTCACTTAGCGTGGTGATTGCAAGCACCACTTCCGCTCCACCTCAGGAGCCCGTCGCGCAACGCGCAGAGGGCGAACCCCGCTACGACGGCGGCGGTCTCTGCGCGCAGCACGCCGTCGGAGAGACCCACCCTGAGGGCCGCCATGGAAAGCTCGCTCTCGTCCCATCCGCCCTCCGGACCGACGGCAACTGCCCGCAGGCTTCCACTCGGAGGCGGGGCGCCAGGGTGGGCTAAGGCGAGCTCGGTGCCCTGCACAGCAACCGACGGGCCGGGAACGGACGGGCCGGGAACGGACGGGCCGGGACCGAGCTCCACGCGACCGGGCTCCGGAGGATTGGGCGGATCAGCCGCCGCCAACAGATCCGCGAGAGTCATAACCCCGGATATCTCGGGGACCCACGCGCGCCTCGACTGGGCTGCCGCCTGGCGCGACACCACTCTCAGCCTGGCGAGAGCTCGTTCGGCCCTATCCGCCTGCCAGTGCACTACCGCACGTACCGACGACAGGACCACGATACGGTCGACGCCTATCTCGGTCAGCTTCTGCACCACCCATTCCGGACGATCTCCCTTCGCTGGCACGAAGCCCACCGTGACGGCAAAGGAAGATCGAGGAACATGGCACACCTCTCCGAAGGGCACGAGCACCGGATGGGCCGCTTGGTCTCTCTCGTCCACTTGGCGGCCCGGAGCGCTGTAGCGGCAGGGAACGAACCGGCCCTTGCCATCGGACGCCAGGACCACCTCACCCGCCCGCAGCCGAAGGACTCGGTCCAGATGATGCTGGTCGCCTACCGAGATCACCGGCTGGGCGGGGTCCTCGACGAACACCTGGGCCGCGGCCTCGGTCCGGTCAAGCGGCCTCGGGCGCACCCGCGCCGCCTCTCAGCCGAGGGCGGAGCGCAGGCGCGACAGGATGCTCTCCGAAGGAGCGCCCACGTCCTCCGAGCGCTCAGCCGCGAGCTGGCGCAGGAGCTCCTGTTGGGACTTGGTCAGATCGGTCGGAGTGTCCACGATGATCGTGACAACGAGGTCCCCTCTCCCGCGCGAGCGGACGTGAGGCACGCCCCGCCCCCGCATGCGCACCTCGGTGCCGCTCTGGGTTCCCGCCGCGACGGCAATCTCCTCTGTGCCGTCGAAGGTCTCGAAGCTGACCGTCGTGCCCAGTGCCGCCTGGGTCATCGCCACGTGCACCTGCGCATGGAGGTCGTCCCCGCGACGCTCGAAGCGCCCGTCCGGCCTCAGCGCGAGGTGCACGTACAAGTCGCCCGGCGGTCCTCCTCTCGGGCCGGCCGGCCCATGCCCGCTCAGGCGCAGCGTCGAGCCGTGGTCCACGCCCGCAGGGACGTCCACTGTGAGGGAGCGCTCCTTGGTGACCCTTCCACTGCCGCGGCACTCGGGGCAGGGGCTGGACACCGCCTCCCCGGTCCCGCCGCAGCGGGAGCACGGCGCAGCGGTCATAACCTGCCCGAGGATCGACTGCCGCACTCTTCTCACCTCTCCGCTGCCGGCGCAATCGGGGCAGCGGATCGCGCTCGTGCCCTCGCGCGCACCACTGCCACCGCAGGATCCGCACGTGACCGGCAGCTCGATCCTCACTTCCCGTCGAGCGCCGAAGATCGCGTCCCGCAAGTCGAGCTCGAGCGCCACCTCGGCGTCGCCTCCGCGCGACGGACCGGCCCGCCTGCGCCGCCCACCGGCCATGCTCCCCCCGAAGAACGCGTCGAAGATGTCCCCGATGCCTCCCCCGAAGAACGCGTCGCCCATCTGCCCCACTCCAGGCCCGTCGACTCCCTCGGGGCCGAAGCGGTCGTAACGTGCACGTCGCTCCGGGTCCCTGAGCACCTCATAAGCGCGCGTGACCTCCTTGAAAAGAGCCTCCGACGCCGCATCCCCTCCAGTGCGATCCGGGTGAAGCTCGCGGGCCTTCCGCCTGTACGCTCGCTTGATCTCGTCCTCGGAGGTGCCCCTGTCCACGCCTAGGAGCTCGTAGTAGTCAGCCGGCATCCCCGCCACCTCCGGCATCCCCGGCATCCCCGGCATGCCTGGCCCCTCTGGCAACTCCCGCGCTCTTTGCAGCAGCCCCGTCAGGGTCCAGCCGGTGCGCGAGACGCCTTCCCAGCTGCTCGCCAACCGCCTCCACGGTGGCCACAGCCCTCGGGTAGTCCATGCGCGTAGGTCCCACAACGCCAACGGTACCCGCAAGCTCACCGTCGACTGCCACGGGAGCTATCACGAGCGCACAGGACGCCAGGGGCTCGAACCCGTGCTCTGCCCCGATCGCGACCGACAGCCCCCGGTCGAGGACGTCCTCGATCAGCTCGACGACCACGAGCTGCTGCTCGAGGATCGCGAGGACCGACCTCACGGTGTCCACGGCGTCGAAGGCGAGCGCTATGCGAGACGACCCCTCGACGAAGACGTGCTCGGCCTCGGCGGCTCCCGCTGCGTCGGAGAGCACTTCGACAACCTGAGCACACAAGGCGTCCAGCCTCCGGTCTCCCGTCGGCGGCACCGGCACCTCGCGCGACTGCCCAGCGCCCTTCCCCCTCAGGTGCGCCAGGAGATGCGAGCTGGCAGACGCGAGCAGGTCGTCGCCGAAATCGTCATCGATGTCCAGCACATGCTTCTCCACCCCGCCGTCGGCGAGCACGGCGACGACCAGGACGACCCGCTCGGACAGGCGAACCAGCTGGATGCCGCATATCGGAGCAGTGTCGCGCCCGGGTCCTACCACGACCGCGGCGTACTCCGTGAGCCCGGCGAGCAGCACGCTCGTACGTTCGAGCAGCTCCTCCACCTCCCCGTGGACCTGCGAGTAGAACGAACGAATCTTGTGGCGCTGAGCCGGTGCCAGCCTGCCCGGCTCGGCGAGGTGGTCCACGAAGAACCTGTAGCCCCTATCGGTGGGCACTCGCCCAGCGCTCGTATGCGGCTGGGTCAGGTACCCCTCGCGCTCCAGCGAAGCCATCTCGGCGCGCACTGTAGCCGGGGACACCTCGATGCCCGGTGTCCCGCTCAGGTGCCCGGAACCCACAGGCTGCGCCGTCTGGACGTACTCGGTCACTACCGCTTTCAGGATCGACGACTTGCGACGGTCGAGACCGGCGTGCTCGTCTGCAGATCCGGCATCCGGCGGCCTGTGAGTCGACTTGCGCGCCACAGCGTCTACCTTGTCCCTGCCCGGAGCGCGGCTGCCTGCAGCTCTCTCGGCCGAGATGGCCCGAGGGCCGTCACGAACATGCACCTGCACATGTCCGCGCCGAGGGCAAAGCTCCTCCCCTCGTGATCGAGGGTGAGAGTCCCGTCGGGAGCCTTGGCCCTCACCGCCACCACCGCGCCCGGAAGGAACCCCTGCTCGGACAGGTACTCGAGCGACGGCGTGTCCCACTCCACCTCCTCGGTGATCCTGACGAGCCGGACCTGCTCCCCCGGACGTGCCTCACTCAGGCACTCGAGACCATGCGAGTAGACCTGCTCCGCGCCAGGTATGGGATTGCCGTGGGGGCACGTAGAGGGGTTACCCAGCAGTTCCACCAGGCGCGCCTCGACATCGTCGGATATGACGTGCTCCCAGCGGCCCGCCTCGGCGTGCACCTTGTGCCACTCCAGCCCGATGACGTCCATCAAGAGGCGCTCGGCCAGCCTGTGGCGCCTCACAACCTGCTCCGCCGTAGCACGGCCTTCCCTCGTCAGCTCGACTTGCCGCCCGGCTCGCCTCACGTAGCCCTCCGACTCGAGCCGGTCGAGCATCTCCGACACCGAGGGCGCGCTCCGGCCCAGCCGCTCGGCCAAGCGCGCCTGGATCACGGGCGTTCCCTCCTCGGCAAGGGAGAAAACGGCCTCGAGGTACTCCTCGACCGGTGGATGGAAGCCGTCGCTCACTGCCATGATCCTACCAACGTGCGCTGCCTCCACCTCCTACACATCCAAGCGTGGTCCAGAGGCTCAGCGGGTAGGTCTCTTAGGCTATCCTAACTCACTATCAATGGTCATCCGTAGTAAGCTCCCGTAAACCGCGCGACGAACCGCGTAACTCTGGCTCGCAACTCTGGCTCGCAACTCTGAAAGGGACAACCCGTGGTCGCCACCTTCTTCGTCTTCCTGCGCGAGGGGATCGAGGCGAGCCTGATCGTCTCTGTCCTCCTCACGTACCTGGACGGTATCGGCCAACGAAGGCACTTCCGCGACGTGTTCGCCGGAGTCGTCGTCGCCCTCGTGGCGGTCGCCGGGAGCGGGGTGGCCATCTACCTCGTCGTGAAGAGCTACGACGGCACAAGGCTCCAGATGATCATAGAGACCGCCACGTTCCTCCTAGCCGTGTCCGTCCTCACCGCCATGACCTTCTGGATGCAGGCGCAGGGCGCCGGGATCTCGGCACACCTGAAAAGGCGTGCGGGGGAGGCCATCGACGGCAAGGCGCGCCTCGGGCTATCGCTCCTCAGCTTCCAGGCCGTTGGGCGCGAGGGCCTGGAGACGGTGGTGTTCACCCTTGCAATCCTCTTCGCCGCCTCGGGTCCCGCTCCGGTGCGCCAAGCGGCGGCCGGCGGAGCGGCCGGGCTGCTCGCTGCCCTTGCCCTCGCGTACGCCATCTACCGCCTCGGGAGGCGCATCGACCTCGGCCGACTGTTCCGTACCGTGGGTGCTCTACTCATGTTCTTCGCTGCCGGCCTCCTCGCTGACGCAGTCGAGAACCTCCAGGCCCTTGGCTGGATCACCCTCTGGAACCGGCCGCTCTGGTACACCGGCCGGGCACTCTCGGAACGGAGCACCCTGGGCGGGCTGCTGCACAGCTTCTTCGGGTACGCGAGCCGGCCCACAGCACTCCAGATCGGCCTCTACCTCGTCTACCTCGCAGCGGCCCTCGTGGGATTCTGGCTGGTTTCCAGGAAACCCGCACGCGCGCGGGCAGCTCGGGGAGCGGCTGCAGAAGGAGGTCCTGCTGCAGCCGGCCCTGCTCCAGGCGGCGGGGAGATCAGTCGTCAAGCCTCAGCACCGATATGAAAGCCTCCTGAGGCACCTCGACGCGGCCGATGGACTTCATGCGCTTCTTCCCCTCCTTCTGCGCCTCGAGCAGCTTGCGCTTCCTCGTCACGTCGCCGCCGTAGCACTTGGCGATGACGTCCTTGCGCTTAGCCTTTACCGTCTCTCGCGCGACGACCCGGCCGCCGATCGCAGCCTGTACGGCCACGTCGAAGAGCTGGCGCGGGATGAGCTCGCGCAGCTTGGCGGTCATGCGCCGACCGTAGGCCTCGGCCTGAGACCGGTGCACGATCGTGGAGAACGCGTCGACAGGCACGTGGTTGATCAGGATGTCCACCTTCACGAGGTTCGCCACCTGCTCCCCTGCCGGCTCGTAGTCCAGGCTCGCGTAACCCTTCGTTCGGCTCTTCAGCTGGTCGAAGAAGTCCACTACCACCTCCGCAAGCGGTATCCGGTAGACGAGCTCCAGGCGTTCGGGCGAGAGGTACTCCATTCGCTCGAGGTCCCCCCTGCGCGCCTGGCAGAGCTCCATGACCGCCCCCGTGAACTCCGAAGGGACTATCACGGTGGCGCGCAGCATCGGCTCCTCCACCTCGTCGAGCCGGCTCGCCTCGGGCATGTCGCTCGGGTTCTCGAAGCTGACGCTCCCGCCACCGCTCAGGTAAGCCTTGTAAGCGACCGAGGGCGCAGTTGCGATCAGCGCCAGCCCGAACTCCCGCTCCAGGCGCTCGCGCACGATCTCCATGTGCAGCAAGCCGAGGAAGCCGCACCTGAAACCGAAACCCAGAGCCTTGGAAGACTCCGGCTCGAACGTGAAGCTTGCGTCGTTCAGCTTCAGCTTCTCCAGAGCGTCGCGCAGCTCGGGCAGCGCGTCTCCGTCGATGGGGTACAAGCCGCAGAACACCATGGGCTTGGGATCCCTGTAGCCGGGGAGCGGCTCGCTCGCCGGGTGGGCAGCGTCTGTAACCGTCTCCCCCGAGCGGGCCAGCCCTACGTCCTTGATACCGGCCACCAGGTAGCCGACCTCGCCCGGGCCGAGCTCCCCGACAGCGACTGCGAGGGGCATCCTCGCTCCGACCTCCTCGGCAACCTGGGTTCTCCCCGCCTGCATGAGCCGTACCCTCATGCCCGTGCGCAGCACGCCCTCCTTCACCCGCACCGAGCTGACCACACCGCGGTAGGGGTCGTAGGAGGAGTCGAAGATGAGGGCGCGAAGCGGAACGTCGCAATCCCCCGGTGGAGGCGGCACCCGGCGCACTACCTCGTCGAGGAGCTCCGCGACGCCCTCACCGGTCTTCGCGGAAATGCGACGGATCGTTGCAGCCTCGATACCGAGCACCCTCTCTATCTCGTCTGCGCAGCGTTCCGGGTCGGCTGCCGCGAGGTCGATCTTGTTGAGCGCGGCGACGATCTCGAGGTCGTGCTCGAGCGCCTGGTAGCAGGTGGCAAGCGTTTGCGCCTGTATTCCCTGCGAGGCGTCCACGAGAAGGACCGCTCCTTCGCAGGCGGCGAGCGAGCGGCTCACCTCGTAGGTGAAGTCGACGTGGCCCGGCGTGTCGATGAGGTGCAGCACGTGGTCGCGCCAGGTGACCCGGACGTTCTGAGCCTTGATGGTTATGCCCCGCTCGCGCTCGAGGTCCATGGAGTCGAGGTATTGCTCGCGCATGAGCCGCGGGTCCACCGCGTGGGTGAGCTCCAGTATCCGATCCGACAGGGTCGACTTTCCATGATCGACGTGGCTGATGATGGAGAAGTTTCGTATTCTCTCTGCGCTGTTCACGGCAACCGGAGCGTACAGGCTCCGTGCAGCTCACCGGCACCGCCGGGCTCCCGAGGCGCCTTCTGCGAAGCTCGTGTGATAACGTGGCGCCCTCATCGGGCGGGCTGCTCGGCTGTGACCAGGCTCTGGCCCCTCCCGCGGACGGCAAGTCGACTACCAGGGACTCGAGTAACCCAGATGGCAAACATACGCAGCCAGATCAAGCGCAACAGGCAGAACGAGCGCAGGCGGATCCGCAACAAGGCGGTCCGCTCGGAGATGCGCACACGGACGAGGAACGCCCTCGGGGCGGCCGAGTCGGCGGCCGAGGACACCGGTGAGCTCGTGCGCTCTGCGATGAGACGCATCGACAAGGCGGCGGCTAAGGGGGTCATCCACCCCAACCAGGCGGCCCGGCGCAAGTCACGCCTGGCGCGCGGCGTAGCTGTGCGCCTCGAGAGCGGGGACGTGCTCCCCGAGGGCGGGGATGCTGTCGAAGGGGACGAGCCAGCCGAAGCCGCTTCGCGGGATTGACCGGCCAGCCAGGAACGGCCCGCCTAGCCGCAGCGCGCCAGCCCAGCTAGCCGCAGTGCACCGGCCCGCCTAGCCGAACCACCCCACCACGTCGACTATCACGTTCACCGACCCCGCGTTGTTGTAGAAGTCGAGCGCTCCAGAGGAGCCGAGCTTCACTATGGTCAGGTTGGCTACGGTCTCGCCCGGCCTCCAGTTCAAGTCGGAAGTAGACGGACGGCTCCCTCCCGCCGGGTAGGCCGACAGGAAGCTGCCGGCGCTGCCGCCCGTCACGGTCACGTTCACCACGACCGCGCTGGCCGAGCTCGGCACGCCCCCCACGCCGGCCACAGCCACCTGCAGCGTTCCGGCGGCCGTGAGCGTCTTGCCGGTGCATGAGTCCGTCAGGCCCGACATGCTCGACGGCCTGGTGTCGCAAATGCGCACCGGAGCACTCGGGGTGAGGACCGAGCCGCCAGAGCCGAACCACCCGCTCACATCGACCAGAACGTTCGTCGTGCCCGAGTTGTTGTAGACGGCAACCTGGCCCTTGGTCCCCACAGGCACGACCACGCGGTTGGGAACGTTCTCGCCGGCAACGAAGTTGACGGTCGAGGACGCGGGTTTGGCAGCGCCTGCCGGGTAGACGGTGAGGAACCCGTTGGCGCTCGGGTCCGCCGCCGTTATGTTGAGCACGACGGCGCTCACCCCTGACGAGGGAACCGGGCCCACGCCCGTCACGGTCACGAGCGCACTGGACGCGGGGCCCGGTGCCGTGACGCCCGCGTTCGCGGCCGGGATGCCCTCCCCCGAGCAGTACGCCGGTGGCGAGGTCGCGCTACAGCGGGTGTCGGCAAGGCGCGTGGGCACCACGGGGTTGAAGAGACTGCCCGATGACCCGGCGCTCACGTAGCCCTCCACGTCCACGAGCACGTCAGTGGTACCGAAGGCGTTGAAGACGGAGATCTCGCCCGAGCTGCCGATCGCCACCTCCACCAAGTTGGCGACGATCTCCCCTGCGGAGAAGTTCAGGCTCGAGGCGACGGGCGTAGCCGTCCCAGCGGGATAGACCGTCAGGAATCCCCCGTGGGTCGGGTCCACGGCGGTCAGGTTAACCACGGCCGCCTCCGCCCCGGCGGGGACGGAGTCAGAGCCAGTGCCAGTGCCGGTCACCTGCACGTTGATCGCCTGACCTGGACCGGGAGCGACGAGCATCTGGTTGGCGGCCGGAATGCCCTCCCCCGCGCAGAACGAGGGTGGCGAGGTCATGCCGCAACGGGTGTCGGCGATTCTATAGGGGGCTACTGCAACGTAGGAGCCGCTCGAAACGTAGACGAAGCCGTCGTCGGGCCCCGTAGCCGTGGTTCCGTTGGGGGTGGCGACGGTCACGTCGACCCTGCCCGGGGCGCTCGCGGCGGGAATCGTGGCTGTCACCTCGCTGCTCGACACCACCGTCACGTTGGTAGCGGGAGTCGACCCGAAGTCGACTGCTGTCGCTCCCGTGAGCGAGGTTCCCTCGATGGTGACCGTCCCGCCTCCCGCGAGCGGAGATGACGCAGGGGTGACCGAGGTGACGCTCGGGGGTGGCACCTCGAGGGAAAGCGCCGCCGTGTCGGTCGCGCTGACCGTCGCGCTCAGCCCGTCCTCGGTCACCTTTTCACTCCCGTTCAACTGGACGTAGCAGGCGGAGCAAGGGGCGGGGAGGCCGGCTGGCACCGTCAAGGTTCCGGATATCACGCCTGTGCTGCTCTCGGTTGCTGTAGCACCGGCGGCCGCTACACACGCACCCGTGGAGGGGTTACAGACTTCCATGCTCCCACTGATGCTCCCCCCGGCAACCGGCGAGGCAGGCCAATTCTGGCCGGAGACGCTCACCTGCTCGCCCTGGTAAGCCGTAGCCGGGCTGGTAGAGAAGGTGGGCTGGAGCTGGCCAGAGAACTCCACGGGCTGCACGGCAACCGCGCCTGGCGAAAAGCTGCTCGTGATGCCCACCAGCGCCACGGCACAGATGATCCCGGCCTGCTGCTGCGCCGGGGTAGGAGGGCAGGGATATTTGGCCGCGTCCTGGCTCGCCGGGTTGCCCGCCGAGTCGGTCCCCTGGTCGCCACTGCCGACGTTCCCGCTCGGCACGGAGTAGGGGTAGGTGAGGGTGCCGTTCGAGTAGTACTTGGAGGTGGTCTCCACCACGAACTCGCTGCAGCCTACGGGCACGTTGTGGCCAAACACGCTGTACGTCGGTTGGCTCGGGTCGCTGTTGCACTCGATGGGGACGAAGTAGGTGTCCGTAGAGGCGTCCCAGTTCGTGCTCGTGATCGTCGTCTGGGTGCTGGAGGTCGCGCTGAGTCCCGTGTCGGGCGTCTCCGTTATCGACGGCGTGCCCGAGCTCGCGAACACTGCCTGGCCAATCGTCGGCGAGGCCGCCCCTGCAGCGGGCGCAAACGCCATTCCTGCCGGCAGGCCCACAGCTGCCCCGATCCCGAGCGCACACGCGGCCGTCGCCAGCCTCCGTATGCCGGACCGTCGGAGCAAGACAGAGCGAACTGCTCCGCCCGCTCCACCAGCCCCCCTGGCTCCCCGTGCTCCCACTGCGTGCTCACGTGCTGCCATGACTTCCCCCCTGCTCCCTTGCGGTCCAGCCGGACCTGTGCAATGCCGGGCTCGAACGATAGCCGTTGCACGCAACGCGTTCCATGCGCCCTGCCAAGAGGTGCTACCACCAGCGGTATTGTCATGGACGCTCTACGAGTGCACTAGTGCGGATGGCGAATCGTTAGCAGGGTTTCCACGTGATCCCTCCCCCGACCACCTGCCCAGCAGCCCGGCAAGCGAGCCCCGGCAAGCGAGCCCGGGAAATGAGTGGAGCCGGCCAGACGTTGAGGGATGGTTGAACAAGCGCGGCCAGCACAAGCGCGGCCAGCACAAGCGCGGCCAGCAGAACCAGGTGCCGGAAGACCGCAGGACGCCACGACAAGAGGAGTACCACGATGCCCGCAGCCACTGTCGACGACATCTCCGCTTTGCCCCGCATAGACGAGCCGGCAACTGCCCCGGGCGTAGTGCGCCCCGTGGTAAGAGTCACCTCGGCGCCCGCCGGGCTCGAGGGTGAGGGGTTCCCGGTGAGGAGGGCCTTTGCCGGGGTCGACCTCTCGGCACTCGACCCGTTCGTCCACATGGACCAGATGGGAGAGGTCGAGTACGCGCCGGGCGAACCCAAGGGCACACCCTGGCACCCCCACCGGGGCTTCGAGACCGTTACGTACATGATCGACGGCACATTCGAGCACCAGGACTCCGCCGGCGGCGGTGGAGTCATCACCAACGGCGACACCCAGTGGATGACAGCCGGAGCCGGCATACTCCACATCGAGCGGCCCCCCGAGGCCCTGGTGGCGAGCGGCGGGCTCTTCCACGGCATCCAGCTGTGGGTCAACCTGCCAGCGGCCAACAAGTGGGTTGCACCGCGTTACCAGGACATTCGCGCTGGGAAGGTCGCCATGCTCGCGTCCAGCGACGGCGGCGCCCTCCTCAGGGTGATCGCTGGGACAGTGGGTGGCCACTCAGGGCCGGGGGCCACCCACACGCCGATCACACTTGCGCATGCGACCATATCTCCGGGTGCACGACTGGTCGTCCCCTGGGACCCCGGCTTCAACGCGCTCGTGTACGTGCTCGCCGGCGAGGGCACCGCCGGAGAAGATCGCCATCCCGTCCAGTCCGGACAGCTCGCGGTGCTCGGAGCCGGCTTCGCGGTCGAGCTGGCGGCATCCTCACGGCAGGAGCCGAGGTCGAGCAGCCTCGAGGTTCTCTTGCTCGGCGGCAGGCCCATCCGCGAGCCCGTAGCTGCCTACGGTCCCTTCGTCATGAACACCCGGGCTGAGATAGCCCAGGCGTTCGATGATTACCAGTTGGGGCTCATGGGTCGCATCACCTGACGACCGGGGCCCGGCTAATCGTCTGCGACCATCGATCCGTCGGGCAGACGGACGGCGTCGTCCATGGGGACGACCATCCGCGGCGACAACTTGCGGTGCTCAGGGTGGACCAGGCGCACGGCAGTGCCCACGGCGAAGAACTCGATGGCACGATTGCCCCACGCATGCGTGTGCTCCACGACCTTCACGCCCACAACACCGTCTGCTCCGGCGCGGGCCGCCTCGTCCTGCAGCCTGCCCATCGCCAGCTCGCGGGCTTCGTACACAGCCTGGGTGTAGGCGGAGATCTCTCCGTTGGTGTTCCAGTTCGCCATGCCCTGGTAGGCGACGTGGTACACGCAGCTGCCGAGCGCGATGCCAACCGGTTGGTACCCCGCACGCACCAGCGCGGAGAAGTCCTGCCCCGAGAGGTCGCTTGCAAAGGGCCTGCCGGCGGCGCGCCCGCGCGGGCGTGCAGTCTCCGCCCCGCTTGCCACGGGTACGACAGCCGTGCCGATGGCGATGAACTCGAGCAGGTGCATGCGCGGCTCGAAGGTCTCGATCTCGAGCCTCACCCCGACGACCCCCACGGCATCGAGGCGGGCCGCCTCCGCTTCGAGCCGGCCTATCGCGGTCTCCCGGGCGCCGCGCATGGCGTCCGAGAGCTGGGCAATCTCCACGCTCTGGTTCATGCCGACGAAGCTGTAACCCACGTGGAATATGGCTGAACCCATGACCAGGCCACGCGCCTCGTAGCCGACCTCGGAGAGCGCCACCGCCTCGTCCACCGAAAGATCCGACGAGAACGCCCGGTTCCCGCCTCCCGAGCGCCTTGCGGACCCGGCGCGCTTGGGCGCTGCCAAGCAGGCGATCGCTTCGTCGGCAAGCACGGTCTCGCTCATCGTTGGCGCTCCTCCGAGGGGGTCGGGGACCAGGTGGGTCGGCGCGCGTGGTCTCGCGGGCAACTCGCCATCGCGGGCAGCTCGCCTGTGCCCATCACGATCCCCTCCGGGCGGACAGGGGAAGCGAGTGCCTCCGGTCCGTGAGGCGCAGGATCGGCAACGAGAGCTTGGGCGGGTCCGACCTCTCGAAGCGCTTGACCGCGGTGCCGACCAGGCGCATGTCGGCGAGCTTCCCTTCCTGTGGCAGCTCGCGCACGGCGAAGTCGACCTGCACTCCCACCACGCCGTCGCCCACAGCCGTCGCCTCCTCCTCGAGGTGGCGCACCGCCTGGTCCCTGCAGGCTTGGACCCCATCACTGAACTGCGGCAGCTCGACGTTTCCCCACGACATCCCGCGTGCCTCGGTGCCGCATCCAGGGTCCATCTCCATGGCACAGACACCCATCACCAGCGCCGCCGGTGCGTAGCCGGCCTCGAGCAGCTTCACCACCTCCTGTCCGGAGAGGTGACAGGTGAAAGGCGTTGCAAGCGGCGGCGCCCCGGCGCGGATGACCGCGGTGCCGAAGAGGGTGAGCTCGATCGTGTGCAACGTACCCTCCATCTGCCTGAGGGTCATTTCCACGCCTACAACGCCATGCGCTCCGAGAGCAGTCGCCTCTTCGGTGAGCCTGCTCATCGCCAGCTGCCGGGCCTCGAGTATTCCCTGCTCGTAGGAGGTGTGCTCCCAGTTGTACCCGGTCCTCATCCCGTCGTGCACCCAGGAGTGCGGGCAGGGATATGCCTGCATGTAGCCGCCGCCGGAGCTCCCGTACCATCTGTAACCCCACTGAGCCCCGATCTGGTAGACGGAGCTGCCCATGACCAAGCCCAGCGGCTCGAAGCCGACTCGGCGAACGGCGGCAAGCTCGGCAACCGAGAGGTCGCTCGTGTAGGCATGGTGGCTGCGAGCCTCCGCCAGGCGCTCGGAGGCGCTCACCGGCAGCCCTCCGGCCTCGAGGGACTCGACGGACTTCTGGTCGCGAGCGCTCTCGGTGGAGGGGGAAGTCGCCTCGCGCGCGGCCCCTCCTTCAGTCTCTCGCCTAGGCCTCGGCACCCGGCACTCCGTCATGAGCATGAGCGAGACCAGGACCCAGTGGAGCGGTAGTGCTGCCGCGTGCCATCTTCAGCGGTCCAGCGACAGGATCATCTGGGGCTTCTCGATGACATGGTCGCTGCGCAGGGGACGTACGGCGGTCCCGATCGCCAGGAACTCGATCACGTGCGAGCCCCAGAAGTGGCTCTTCTCCACGAGCTGCACTCCCACGATGCCCTCCGCCCCGAGCTCCTCCGCCTCGGTCTGCATCCGCTCCATCGCCAACTCGCGTGCCTCGTAGAACGCCTGAGTGAAGTGAGGCATCTCCTTGTTCTGCCCGATCTGCGAGGCCTTGGACGCGAGGCCCTGGTGAGCCACGTGGTAGACACATGTGCCCATGACCAGGCCGAGCGGGACGTAGCCTGCCTGCACCAGCGTCCAGAAGTCCTGCCCCGAGAGGTCACTCGTGAAAGGCTTCCCCGCGTCGTTGCGGTAGCTCGTGCCGTCCTCGGCAGACACCGCCGTGCCGATCGCCAGGAACTCGGCGACGTGTGAGCCCCACTCGTAGAAATTGATGTCCAGGCGCACCCCCACGATGCCGTCCGAGCTGAGCAGGCCCGCTTCTTCTTCCATACGGGACATCGCCAGCTCGCGGGCGGTGTACATGGCCTGTGTCAGTGCCGTCACTTCCTCGTTCTTGCTCCAGGAGCGCTGCTGCAGCCCGATGTGGTAGATCGAGCTCCCGAGAACGAGACCGCGCGGCGTAAACCCTGCCTCCTTCACCAGGAGGAACTCGTTGACCGACAGATCGCTCGTGAAGAGCGGTCGCTTGCCCTTGCCCGCCTCGAGCTGGCCGAGACGGCGCATGGCGTCAGGAGGGAGTCCCTCCCGGGCCACCTCGCCCGTGGTAACCGTCATGTTCGCGCTCCTCGCTCAGGCCGCCGACCCGGAGCCGACGAACGATTCGATCTGCTTCGAAAGCCTGCTCTCGATCTCCAGGTTCCAGGCGGACTCCGCTATGTCCACCACCAGGAACAGATCCGACAGCAGCAGCGTCTCGAGCATTGCCACCCCGAGGTGCTGGAGCCACTTTCCGATCCCTATGCGCACCGTGCAGTGGTCAGGGCTCCCGGCAATCATTATCGTGAGGGCGCGATCGGCGTCGACCACGCCGCGCAGGAACCCACCCTTCTTCGCCTGGATCACCGTTCCCTGGTCACTCGGCTTGGAGGTCTGCACGCTGAAGCCTTCTGCCTTCAGGTAGTCCTCGATCTTCTTCTGCAACGCCGGTAGGTCGACTGCCTTGCCGTCGAACACCTGAACTTTCTCGCCTACCATGGAGCCTCCTCTGTCGGCGTCGCAGTCGCGCACGCTCCCGTCCCTACGCGGGCAACCTAGCCGCTTCCGGCTCGGATTTACGCGCGGGCAGTGCCGAAGAGCTGGGCGCCAGGACGGACGGGCCTCTCATCCGGAAAGGACGGGCCTCTCATCCGGGGAAGCTCTGCCAGTTCGCCACCGAGGGGGTGAACCTGCCCGCCGGGCCCTGGCCGAAAAGCCTGAGGAGGTTACCGGTGATCTTCCTCAGCACATGCGCCGGACAAGGTGACTCTCCCGGAGAGCACGTCCTCATGGAATAGATCCAGTTGTTCGTCCCGCTGTCGAACACACCGCCGCCGCTCGACGGGTTCGTGTAGTACGTCATGTCAGAATATGCGAACCCTCCAACCGTAGGCAGGTCGGTCTGGACCTCCCGTGCCGGCAACGGGGAGTGGCCCAGGACTTGGAGGTTCGCAGGGTGCGCGAGTGCCGGGTCGAAGCTGTCGAAGTCGGACATGACAACGCCCGGGACCGACGACCCGGTGCGGAGCCCGGTGCCATCGAATATCCAGGCGTTGCCGTCTGCCACCACGAATGGTTGCGGCCCCACGCCGCCCAGCGTGTACCCGCCATAGGCCTCACCGACGAAGTGGTCCTCGGCCCAGTTGGCCGGCGGCGATCCCCAGGTGTTGCCCGTGACCTCGAGCGGGTTGCCCTTCCCGTTCAACGGATCCTTCGCTGAGTTGCGGTAATCCACCTCCTCGCGATCGGGTCCGAGTGGCGAAGCTTGCAGGCGCACGTGGCGCAGCATGGGCGAAGCAGCGAAGAACACTACGTTCAGGCCGCCGGAATGGTTGGCATTCTCCACTGCCTGGCGCTCGCGCAGCGACCAGCACTCGTCGTGGCCGAGCGACAGGATTGTCCTGTGGTTCGCCAGCAGCGAAGGGTGCTGCACGACAGTGAGGTCGGTCCAGTAAGTGACATCGAGGCCGTGCTTCTCAGCCCAGTAGACGAGGGGATACTCGTTGGCAAGAAAGTCGCCCGCGCCCTGACCGTACGCGTAGGGACGGTCGAAGGACACCACGCGTGCTCGCGAACAGAGCGGGTAGTGGCCGGGTGGGCACGATCCGACACCGGTGTAGTAGTCGTAGCCACCGTAGGGGTTCCATGCCTGCCACGTGAATATGTCGTTCTTCACGATATAGGCAGCGTGGCTGGTCGGGTCCCACACGGTGAGGGGCACGTAGCTCTGCTGATTACCGCTTCCGACGAGCTTGAACAGGTAGTCCCCCTGCACGAACGCGCTCGTCAGGTGCACCACGAGCGACGGTGCCCAGTTGTCGCACGCGACCATGTTGACTCCGGGTGTGAGCGGGCAGGGCGGCTGCACCACACCCTTCAGCTCCGACGAACGCCAGACGAGCCGGGCGCCCGTGCCGCCGTAGTAGCCCATCCGGTATGCGTCGACGTGGAAGCGCGGCGCCTGGCTCGAGACGTAGAGGGTCACACTCTGGCCGTCTGCCGCGTAGGCGAGATTGGCGAAGCCATCTATCGTGCTGCCGGCGGGGGCGTTCGTTATCTTCCATGCCGTGGTGCCAGGGAGCTTGTTCTGGTCCACGACCCAGCGGGCCTCGAGGCCATCTGGTCCGGGGAAGGTAGAGGGGCCACGCCCTCGGGCGAGCGTGCCGGATCTCCCGCCTGTCCGAGCCCCGGACTTCCCGCTCGCATACCTGCTCGCCCTCCCGTTCACCCGCCCGTTCGGCCTGGCGCCAGGATGTCCCGACGGCGCGAGCAGCATCGCCACCAGAACGCCGACCACTACCAGGGCGAGCAACGTCGTGCTCGCCGCGGCTAGCCGGCGCCGACGCACCCGGGCACGCTCTCTCCCTCGGCGCTTCGAATGGCGAGGACCGCTCGAGACGGCTGCCATGGGCGAGCCTTCGCCGACTGGTCTTCCTTCGGGAACGCCGGCCGGCTGCGCTCCTCCGTCCGTGCCGTCGGTCATCCGAGCGATCGTAGCCACCGCCACAGAGGGCATCAGCG
>JAJYXW010000004.1 GCA_021801525.1 Actinomycetes bacterium | reverse complement strand
CCTGAAGGACCTCGTGCCGGCCGAGCATCTCCGCGCACAGCCCCCCGAGCTGCCACAGGTGTCCGAGAGAGATCTCGTCGCCCATTTCACGCGGCTCAGCCACCGGCAGTTCTCCGTCGACCTCGGTGCCTACCCGCTCGGGTCCTGCACCATGAAGTACAACCCGAAGTTCTGCGACGAGATGGCGGGCCTGCCGGGACTCACAGCGGTCCATCCCGCTGCACCGGCCAGCTGTGCTCAGGGCTGGCTCGGGCTCATGGTCGAGCTCGAAATGGTGTTGTGCGCGATCACGGGCATGGACGCGGTGAGCCTCCAGCCGGCTGCGGGCGCTGCGGGCGAGCTGACCGGCCTCCTGATGATGAAGGCCTGGCACTCTGCGAGGGGGGACACACGACGGCGCGTAGTGATCCCGGACTCAGCGCATGGGACCAACCCAGCCTCGGTGAGGCTCGCAGGCTTCGAGGTGGTGAGCCTGCCGAGCGACCAGAGGGGGTGCGTGGACCTCGAGGCCCTGAGGGCGGAGGTGGGATCCGACACTGCAGGGGTGATGCTGACCAACCCGAACACCCTCGGGCTCTTCGAGGAGGATATAGAGGAGATCGCGAGGATAGCCCACGACGCCGGCTCCCTCCTCTACTACGACGGTGCAAACCTGAACGCGATCCTCGGGGTTGCCCGCCCCGGCGACATGGGCTTCGACGTCGTGCACCTGAACCTCCACAAGACGTTCGCGACGCCGCACGGCGGCGGCGGACCCGGCGCAGGGCCGGTGGCGGTGTCCGCCAGGTTGGCGCCTTACCTGCCCGGGCCCCGCCCGGTCGAGATCGGCCAGGGGGCGAGCGGTCCGATGTTCGGATGGTCGACGCCGGAACGCTCCATAGGGCGCGTCCATTCCTGGCACGGCAACGCGCTCGTCCTCGCGCGTGCGCTTGCGTACATACTCGTGAACGGCGGTGACGGCCTTCGCCGGGTTGCCGAGATGGCCGTCTTGAATGCGAACTGGCTCCGTAAGCGCCTGGAAGGAACCTACGACATTCCCTACGACCGCCCGTGCATGCACGAGCTGGTGCTCTCGGTCGCTGCCCTGAAGCGCAAATCCGGGCTGCGGGCGTTAGACGTCGCGAAGAGGCTCCTCGAGGAGGGGTTCCATGCGCCTACAGTCGCCTTCCCGCTGATCGTCGAGGAGGCATTGATGATCGAGCCGACCGAGACCGAGAGCCTTCAGACTCTCGAGGCACTGGCAGGCGCGCTCGCTCGCATTGCGACACAAACCGGAGAGGAAGCCTCCCTCGCGCCCAGGAGCACGCCGGTGCGCCGGGTAGACGAGGCGCGTGCCGCTCGCCAGCTGGTTCCGGTGGAGGAGCTTCCCGCGGAGCGGTCAGGTGCCTGACCCTGCCGCTTAGCCGAGAAGCCTCACGGTCGCGATCGCTCCGTCCATCGGCACTTCCACGACGCGCCGCCGGCGTACTGCCAGCTCTAGGGAGTCGCGCTCCTTGGCGTCGCAGAGCCAGGCGCCCGACAGCGACAGCGCCCTGGAGGAAAGCTCGACGAGTCGTTGCTCGCGCAGATGGGGAGCCATCAGGCGAACGATGGTGCCCCGACCTCGGTAGGCGGGCTTGACCGCTACGACGGCTACGTCTGGGTCCGACGGATGGAATGCGGCCTGCATCGCCCTGCGCACGGGCGCGAGCGTGTCCTCCTCGGGTGGGAGCACACCCGCTCCGGAGGCGAGCAGGGCTCCTAGACCCTCCGGCGCGTTCTCGGGAAGCCCGTCCCCGGCGGCGAGGGGCCACAGAGCGATATCGGTCACCGCGGCGCTGCGCTCGTAGCCGCGTGCGGGTAGAGCCGGCTGGGGGAGGAAGCCCCAGCCCAGCTCCTTCGGGGCGTTGCGGCCCGCCACCACTTCGAGCCTGCCTCCGGGGGAGAGCGAAAGAGCGCTCGGGTACGCCGAGGCCACGCAGATCCTGGAAGCCGGCAGATAAGAGAGCGTGTCCCTGCCGCCTCCCGCACCCCCGGGCGGCACGGGCTCTCGGGGGGGATCGAGGCTCCAGGCAGCCGTGTGGAGCGGCCAGAAGGTCGGGTCGTAGAGCTTCGCGAGGGGCCTCTCCACGACCCCGCCTGGCACGGCAGTGGCTATTCCCGCCGGCCTCGTCAGCGTTGCGGCTCGTAGCACTACGCAACGCCTGGGCGCCACGCGTGCCTGGACCCGTACTCGGAGCAGGGGGTCGGTGCTACCCAGGCGGAAACGGAGCACGGCAGGCTGGCCGGCGAGCGTCGAGGACAACGTGACCGCCACGGCTCCGTCACGCTCGAGGACGTCCAAGGTCGCCAGCCGGTGGGTGCTCGAGATCTCGCTGAAGCGGCCCCCTGGGATCTCCATGCCCATGCGCCAGAGCCCCCCGTTCTCCGAATAGCAGGCGAGCCCGATCCCAGCGGGACCGAGGAAGCTCTCGCCCTCCGTGCTCTCCCATCGCACCAGGCGGCCGCCCTCGCCGGCGTCGAAGGTGCAGCGGTAGCGCTCCGTCTGGACGTCGATGCTGTTGGTGGATCGCCTCCACGAAGGCGAAGGACACGCCCGCTTCGCTCTGCCGGAGGGAGCGGCCAGGTCTGAAGCTGAGGTAGAGCTCGAGGCAGGCCCGGAGGTTGGGCTGGCGGTCGCGTCAGCCCCCGGCATGGTGAGATCGATGCCCGCTCGCGTGCAGGCGGCGGCCAGGGCGCTGCGGGCCAGGGAGGACGCTTGTTGGATCCATGGGTCCTGCTCCTTGGCAAAGACCCGCTCCGGGCTCGTCCCGGTTATGAAGTCATGGTGGTTGGCCACAGCAATCGTGCGCCAGACGGGGGAGAGGTCCTGGGAGGGCGCTGCAGGGATGGCGGCGCCTTCAGCTGTGGGCGCTGCAGGGATGGCCGTGGCGGCTTCGGCGGCCAGCGCCACTTGGAGAAGCTCCTTCGCATGGCGCTTGAGGCTCGGCCGCGAGGTGTAAAAGCCCGTCCAGTAGGGGTTCGGGTCGAAGTCCATCACCGG
Source organism: Actinomycetes bacterium (assembly GCA_021801525.1). Taxonomy (GTDB): domain Bacteria; phylum Actinomycetota; class Acidimicrobiia; order Acidimicrobiales; family JAJYXR01; genus JAJYXW01. The sequence continues at coordinate 15,122 of JAJYXW010000004.1, read as the reverse complement.
AAGAGACGACCTCCAGCCCTCGAGCAGCGCGAAGTAGTCATCGAGGCCGGCGTTCAGCGCCCAGATGCCGGTCTCGTCGAAGTGCCGCTCGTTGAAGCGCTCGAGCAGGCCAACCAGGCGGTGCACGGGGGGCACGAAATCCAGACCGAGCACGCAAAGTGAGTACGGGGTGCGGCTGAGGCGCCCGAGCTGGCCCGCGTAGTGGCGGATGCGCGCAGCCACGTGGCGGTCGCTCCGGTCCGGGACGACGACCGGCAGGTGCATGAAGCGCGCGAGGCCGTGGGCCGCGATCATGTCCCCGTGGCCATAGGCGAAGGCGTTCCAGTGGGCCAGCACCTCGGCTCCGTCGGGTGCCCGCCAGACGAAGTCCATGGTCTTCGCTCCATGAAGCAGCTCCGCGCTCGAGCCCTCGAGCGGAAAGCGACGAGGAAGCTGCCACTCGACTCCGGGGAACCACATCCCGTCGATGCGGCTGAAGCACGCTGCACCAAAGCCAGCGGCGCGCAGCACCGTGGGGAGAGCGGGGCTGTGGCCAAAGCTGTCAGGGAAGTACGCCACGGCGGGCTCGGAAGCGATCCCGACGGAGCGCATCCATTCCTGGCCCTCGAGGAAGTCCCTGAGCAGCGCCTCGGCAGCGGGGATCACCGTGTCAGCTGTCGTGACACCGCTGTTCGTAAACCGGAGCCGGCCCTCGTTCACCCGTTGCACCAGCTCCTCTCCGCGGGGGCTCAGCTCGACGTAGCGTTTCACGAAGAACGTGCACTCCAGGTCGAAGACCCTCGCAGGCTCCAGCGCGAGCTCGTCGAGCACATCGTCGATGACTCTCCGCACGTTGAAGCGGAAGTATTCGCCGGCACGCAGCATCCAGTTCGGGTCCCAGTGAGTCGACTCCGCGAAGACGACGACCCTCGATGCGTCCTCGGGGATGCCGAGGCGGTCCCTTAGCGATGACTCGATGCTCCTTGGCGAGGAGTCCACGAGTGGTAGAGCGGGCACGGGGCGATCCTAGATGCGCCTGCGCAGAGCCGGGCTACTCGTGGACCTATCGGGACTTGACATAAGATACATTATCGGCGGGTTGTGGATGGATGGTGGGGGCTCACCACATCCTGCCTATCCGAGGCGCCGATCTCGTCCGCTCGGCCGATTCGATCCGCCTAGCCGATCCGCCTAGCCGATCCGCCCAGCCGTGCCGATCCACTGCATCGCTCGAGTCACGGAGCACCCACGCAGCGGTCACCGAGCAGCAAGGAACTCCACGAGGGCCTCGACGAAGGCCTTGTTGGTGACCGCGGATATGTGGTCGCCGGGCACGATCTGCACGCGTGAGCCCATGAGCGGGCCCACGAGCTCGTGCGGATCTCCGGCAAGGGTGTCCTTCTCGCCGGTGATCACGAGGACCGGCACCTTTATCGCCTCGAGGTCAGGCGAGACTGCCAGTGCCCTCGCCCTCTGTATGGCGGCGAGCGCCAGGCGGTCCGCCCCAGTAGCGTCGGCGAAGGCCCGGTATGCCTTCGGCACCGGCGCCCGGATGCTCGCCGGATCGTCTGCCTCGAGTGCCTCGGCTATCTCCGTTGCCGGGTAGGAAGAGCGCAGGGCTCCAGCCAGGAGTAGGTGCGGACCCGTGCCACCGAGCACGAGACGCTCCACCCTGGCGTCGATGGCGGCCACGCCCGCTGCCACCTGTGACCCCATCGAGTACCCGATGAGGAACACCTGTTCGTAACCTAGGTGGTCGATGAGGCCGCGGGCATCACGAACCATGGCGGAACCTGAGTAGGCAGCCGGGTCGTGTGGCTTGCCGGAGCGTCCGTGGCCTCGGGCGTCGTACGTGATCACCTGCATCCTGGCCTGCTCCAGTGCCGCCACTACCCCCGGCCGGACCCAGTTCGTCTCGGAGTCCGAGGCAAACCCGTGGAGCAGCAGGACCGGCGGACCGTTGCCCGCTACCTCGTACGCGATATCGACGCCGTCGTCTGCCCGCCAGGTCCGGGGCACTCCCTCAGCCTGCCGGTGCCGAGGCGAGGGTGACCGTCACAGTGATCTTCTCCTGCCCGCGCCAGATGGTCAGCTTGGCGCTCTGGCCCGGCTTGGCGGCGCGCACAGCGTTCACGAGGCTCTGGGCGGAAGTGATGGCAGTGGAGTCGAACCCGACGATGACGTCGCCTTGGGTGATGCCCGCAGCGCTAGCAGGCGAGCCCGACACGACGCTCGCGACGACGGCGCCCGAGGTGGGCACGAAGCCATAAGCCTGGCGGAGCTGAGGCGTCAGGCTCAGGATCTCCACGCCCAAGAACGCGCTGGGAGCCTGTACGGTCCCACCGCGTCGCAAGATCGGCAGGAGCGAAGATATGCGGTCCGAGGGAATGGCGAAGCCGATGTTCTGCGCGGGAGCGTTGCCAGCACTCGACGACGCCACGGCCGTGTTCATCCCGACGACCTGCCCCGCCGAGTCGACCAGTGGGCCCCCGGAGTTGCCTGAGTTGATGGCGGCGTCGGTCTGGATCATGTTCGTGAGCGTCTCGGTCGCGCCACCGCCGCTCGCGCTCCCAGCCTGCACCGTGCGGCCGAGGGCCGAGATGATACCCGAGGTGACCGTGGGGGTTCCGGCCGACAGCCCAAGGGCGTTCCCGATGGCCACCACGGCGTCGCCCACCTGCAGCAGAGCGGAATGCCCGAACGTCACGGTAGGCAGGTTGGGTGGCGGGTTCTCCAATTGCAGCAAGGCCACGTCGTCAGTGGGGTCAGCTCCCACGAGCTTCGCCGGAATGGCCTTGGTCTTCCCGTAGAGCGTCACCGTGATCCTCGTCGCACCCGCAATAACGTGATTGTTGGTCACGATCTCGCCGGAGTGGGTGATGATCATTCCCGTTCCCTCGTCCACTACCGCCGAGCTCCCGCCGAAAGGCGAGCTGCCGCCGAAAGGCGAGCTGCCGCCGAAAGGCGAGCTGCCGCCGAAAGGCGAGATCTGAGTGATCGACGGGCCGGCTCCAGGTCCGGTGGCCTTGATAGTGACCACGGCCGGCAGGACCTTGTCGACTATTGATGGCACCGAGGTGTTACCGGCGAGCAACGCCGGGCCCGGCCGGACCGCCAGCACCGTGGTGGTAGCGGTCCGGCCTGTCGCGATCGCCTCTGTGACCCCACTTCCCACCGCGGCTCCAATGACAGCTGCCACTGCCGCGACAGCCAGCCACTTCCACGCACTAGCGCGGCCGCGAGGCGGCTCCATGGGTGTTGCAGGCCCCATGGGCGTTGTCGGCTCTACGCCGGGCGCCAACGGGGGCACTGCAGGCTGCTCGCGGGTGCCTGCCCACGGTGCTCCGGGCGTCGCCGGGACTTCCCAGGTAGCCTCCTCACTTGCAGATATGCCTGTAGGTGCGCCACCACTCCATCCGGAGCGGCTGACACCAGGACCTGGCAGCGGCCACTCAGGAGCCGGCTCTCCCCCGCCATAGCCTCTCGGCCCGGCAGGAGCACTTGGCGCGGGCGCGGGCACCGACCAGCCAGTGCCGGCACCGTGCTCGGCCGCTTCGCGGGGAGGTCCCCAGCCCCCGTCGTGCTCGGGCTCCTCGGAGCTGGAAGGCATGAAGGGCTTATCGGGGTCGTCGACACCCACGGGTAGTGCTCCTCTCGTTCGGGCGCGCCCGCGCCGCATCTGGGGCTCGAGCGCACTTTGGCACTGGGTCGGCCTTTGGAGCCGTGCGAGCGGCTCTGTTGCTCCACCACGATACGGGCTTCGAAGCGGCTAGTGGTTGCGCGCAGGCCTCCGGGCGAGTGCACTAGCGTGTAACCCGCAATGGCGAGACGAATCGAGATCGAGCTCTCCGGGGTCCGCGACGACGGTCAATGGACATGGCACGCACCTGGCGCTCGCCTGCCCCGCGGTGTCCTGGCTGGCAAGCTGTTGCCGCCCGGCGCTCGAGCGGGCGACGTCCTTCGAGCCGAGGCGGAGTTCACCTTGGACGGGATTGATGTCGTAGCAGTCCTAGCTCCGCGCGACGCCCGCAGCGATGCCCGTGTGGAGCGCATCGAGGTGATCGGTCACCGGAGCTCTGACGCTTCTGTCACCTTCGGCGGCAGTCACCGCCTGCCTCCCGACGAGCGCGAGGGCACTCACCGCCGCGACGCGCAGGCTCGGGGTTCGCGACCCGGAGGACGATTCGACCGAGGGCCCCGTTCTCGCCGGCCGGCTGGCTCCGAGCACACACCAAGCGAGCGCAGCGATGGAGCGCGCACAGGGCGAACAGCCGGCTCGGAGCGTGACACCGGTGCGCGCCGGCACGGAGCCCCGGAGCGAAACGGCAGCCATGCCACGCGCTCTGGCGCCTCACGCGACCAGACTGGCTCCCGCAGGGGACGCCCGGCGCGCCTCGAGCCTGCGACGATCTACCGGAACGCCGCTCTGGCCGAGCTCCGTCCGGAGCAGCTTCCCGTCGCCGAGCAGCTTCTACGTGGGGGTATCCCTGCCGTCCGCCAGGCGATTGCGGAGCAGAACGAGCGTGCTGAGCGCGAGTCGAGGCCCGGGGTGTCGCCCGAACCGCTCATCGCGATGGCCGAGGAGCTCCTCCCTCGCATGAACCTGGCATCGTGGAAGGACAGGGCCATAGCAGCGCGGGACGCCGGAGATGCCCTCGCACTCCGGGAGCTTCGCTTCGTAGTCGCAGGGGCCTCGGCCGTGCTGCTCGACGACGAAGGAAGGGAGATGCTCAGTGCGCTCAAAGCTCGGCTGGACGCACGCGTCACTGCCTTGCGCAAAGCGTGGGAAGAGAAGATCTCTGCCGCCATCGAGGCAGGCGATCTGCAGCAGGCTCTCGAGGTCTCCGCCCGCCCCCCGGAGCCCGCGGCGCGCGTTCCCGCCGCCCTGGCGGTGACCATGGCCACGAGCGCGGGCGAGGCGATGGGTCCGGACACCGAGCCGGAAGGCTGGCTCGGCATGCTCGATGCGGTTGTCGCCTCTCCGGTGCGCCGTAACGTGCGGCCTCGCGGCATTCCCCGGGACGCTGACGAGCGCTTGCTGGCTGCAGCCAGGAAAGCTGCGGGCCAGGTGCCCGAGCTGGCACGTCTGCTCGGCATCCCCATGCCCCCCCCGCCCGGTCCGAGGAAGCCGGTGCGTCAGGCTCGCTGAGCCTCTTACACCCGGGCGCCGTCGCTGTGCTCCCCCCCGGGGATCACGCCGTGCTCGCGCAGGAACGCCTCGAGCCCGCTCACCAGATCGAGGCTGCCCACCTCGCCGAGCTCGACCCACGCCACCTCCGCAGCGTCGTCGCCGGGACTCGCCTCGACACCTTGCACCTCGACACCTTGCACCTCGACCGCGAAATCGAGGATGACGAAGTGTGTACCGGGTCCGATCCGCTCGACCCATCCCACGAGATCACCGCAGGTCCCGTCGAGACCAGTCTCCTCGCGCAGCTCGCGCACCACCGCCTGTCGGATGGTCTCCCCTACTTCGACCTTGCCGCCGGGCAACGACCAGCGGCCCGCTTCAGGCGGCATACCACGCTTCACGACCAGCAGGAATCCCGCGTTTCGCACCACGGCACCGACAGCGAGCAACGGGCGAGGGGATCCTGGTGCTGAGGGCATTGCTCAGCCAAGGCTGTGGTGAACGGTGATTAGCCTAGCCTTGAACCCGGCTTCCTCCAGGAACACCTTGGTCTCGCGGTCCCCAGGCAGCACAGTGGCATCTATCCCGGCTGCACCTGCCTCCTCGAACCAAGCGGTGAGCAGGTTCCTCATCGCCGCACCGGCCCCCTTGCCCCGAGCCTCGCGCCGGACATAACCCCACTCCACGACGCCGAGCTTCGCGGCCCCGAGCACCTCCATCCTGCCTATGCACATGCCGACTAGGGAGTCGTCTATCGCGACGACCAGGACCTTGCGCCGGGGATCCGCGAGCAGGCGCGCGAGCCCTCCGGGGCGAGAGATGGCCTTTATCACGAGCGAGAGCTCCTGGGCAGCGGCCAGTGGGCCGCCCCGCTGGCTGGCGAGCGCCTCCACTGCCTCCCGGCAGATCTCCGCGCACTGCTCGGCGTCAGTGGCCAGTGCGGGCCTGGCTTCGGGGTCGCCCACAGCAGGTTCCAGTTGGCGGACCTACTCCGCCTATGCCCCGTCTTGCATCGACAGGAGCTGGTCGACGCGGTTGAGGATCGTACGCCTGTGCCGGCTTGCTGCCTCGTGGGACCGCACCGAGAGGAGGTCGTCGCGCCCGAGGCCTGCGAGGCGCTGGACGACCTGCGAGGCGCTGAGCGTGTCGTATCCGGGGATGGCAAGCGAGCTGTTCGTGTCGACCTTGCGGACGCGCGGGCCCGCATCGTGGTAGTGCTCGGCGCCGCTTGCCTCCGGCTCGTGCTCCCCGCCGCTTGCCTCCGGCTCGTGCTCCCCGCCGCTTGCCTCCGGCTCGTGCTCGGCCTGTCCCCCGCCGGCTGTTCCCACCAACCTTCCGCGGAGCTCGTCGAGGCGACGCCTGCCCGCCTGGCGCCCCATCTGCACGGCGAACTGCCCGACGACGCGGGCGGTCGCAACCTGCCCGTCTATGCGGGAACGGCCCTTGTCGGCAAGTTTGGGCAGCTCGTCGAAGATCGTGATGACCAGCCCGGCAGGAGCGAACACAGTGGCATCGAGGATCCTGTCTGCAACGGACCGTCCTTTCTCGGGATCGCTCATAGCGCTCGTCTCCTCGTGCATCGACCTGCAAATCGACCTATAAGAGGCTCAGCGACAGCCTCGACGCTATTTCTGGGGTAGCGCATGATTCATACGCAGTCCCGGCAGAGAACCTTCACCGGGTCAGCCAGCTGGCTCGGGTGCTTCACGAGGAAGCACGAGCGGCAGACGAACTCGTCCGGCCGCTTCGGGGGGATGCGCTCCGTCAGGTCGGAGCGATCGTCGAGATCCGCGTCCGAGTCGAGGTCCTCGTCCTCGTCGTCGTCATCATCGACCACCAGGCGCTCTTTCAGGATTTGATCGAGGCTGGCTTCTACGTCCTCGTCCTCCTCCTCGTCGTCGTCGTCGGACTCGTCGGCTACTGCCACCACTGCGATGGGATCGACCACCACCTCCACGTCCGACACGTCAGTGCTTGTCGCGTCGTCTAGGTCGGGTTCCACGAGGTCCTCGTCGAGGTCGTCGTCGAGGTCGGGTTCCACGAGGTCCTCGTCGAGGTCGTCGTCGAGGTCGGGTTCCACGAGGTCCTCGTCGAGGTCGTCGTCGAGGTCTGGTTCCACGAGGTCCTCGGTTGCAGAGTCGTCGCTGTCGTCGGGCATGGTCGCCTTTCAGGTGGTCCCACTTGCCGCGGGAGCATATCCGCTTCGCAGGCTCTGTCGAGCACCGGCGGCGTCGAGCACCGGCGGCGTCGAGCACCGGCGGAGTCGAGCACCGGCGGAGTAGACAGCCCAGCCGCGTGCCTTGCCTGGGCAGGCAACCCAGAGGGCGGCGGGCCCGGGGACCTTTGGTACCACCTCCGCTGTGCCCGCTAGCCCACGCGCACGCCGTTGGCGTTCTCTACTCAGTCCCCGAGGCCAGCATCCGCCTCGACAGCATCCCCCCCCACTCGATGCCGGCAGGCCAGCATCCTTACGTCGGGGCGTCCGGGACGAGAATTCACACTAGGCGCGTTCCCGGGTGTCCCGTCAAGCGCGAAAACAACGTCACCACCTGCACTGTCTCAGGTTCTACCTGATCGGAGACATGAAACATATGCTAGACAAGCGCCGTGCCCGGCGACACCACGCCAAGTGCGCTCCCTGCCGTGACGGTGCCCAGCACGCGCGCGCCCAGCACGGGCTCTCCCGTGGTCGAGGCGCTGGCCGGCAAGCGCGTGCTCGTGACCGGCGCGACGGGCTTCCTCGGCACGGCGCTGATCGAAAAGCTCCTGCGCTCGGTCCCGGGCTGCGAGGTAATCGCCCTGGTGCGGCCGAGCAGGCGTGCACGGGCCGAGGAGAGGCTCCATCGCGAAGTGCTCCGCAACGACTGCTTCGACACCTTGCGCGCGGCTCTCGGCTCGAGCTTCGAGGACGTGGCAGCGTCGCGTCTGCACGCCCTGGCCGGGGACGTTGCCCTCGACGGCCTGGGTCTCGACGAGGCCGGCCGGGACGAGATTGCAACCTGCGACGTCGTCGTGCATGCCGCAGCCTCGGTCGCCTTCGACTCCCCGCTCGACGCGGCAGTGGAGGTGAACCTCCTAGGGCCTTCGAGGGTCGCTGACAACATCGAAGCAGTCGCAGGAAGGAGAAGGTCTCTTCGCCCGGGAAGAGCTCCCACCCACCTGATCTCGGTGTCCACCGCTTACGTTGCGGGCACCCATCCCGGGAAGGCGACCGAGACGCTCTCTACGCAGGCGATGAGCTCAGGCGCGCATGCACGGACCCATACGACCGTGACGACGGAAGTCGACATAGCGGCGGAAATCGCTTCGGCCAGGCGGCTCCGGGGGGACCTCGAGGCCGATTCGAGGAGCAGCGCTCGGCTCAGGCGCTTCGAGGCGGCAGCTCGCCGCGAGCTCGGGCCGGCTGGCACCCACGTGCTCGCGGAACGCGCGGAGAAGCTGCGCGCGGATTGGGTCAGCGCCCGGCTCGTCCGAGCTGGACGCGACCGTGCGCAGGCGCTCGGATGGCCAGACGTGTACGCGTTCACCAAGGCCCTGGGCGAGAGGCTTCTAGCGACCGAGCACCCGGCCCTGCCGGTCAGCATCGTGCGGCCGTCGATAATCGAGTCCGCGCGCTCGGAGCCACGGCCCGGGTGGATACGCGGCTTTCGTATGGCTGAGCCGATAATCGTCTCCTACGCTCGCGGGTTGCTGAAGGAGTTCCCCGGTACACCCGAAGGTGTTATCGACGTGATCCCTGTGGACTTCGTCGTCAACGCGATAATCGCCGTGGCCGCAGCGGGACCAGATCCGGCGGGGAGCGCCGTCTACCACGTCGCCTCCGGGGTGAGGAACCCGCTCAGCTACGGCCACCTCGTGGACCTCGTGCGCGCCTGGTTCACCGATCACCCGCTGTACGACTCGGCCGGCCAGCCAATCGTCGTACCGGAATGGTCCTTCCCCGGGCGTGGCAGGGTGAAGCGCCAGCTCGATCACGCGACAAGGGCGCTCGGCGCAGCCGAGCAGCTGCTCGCCCTGCTCCCGGTGCGCGGCTCGAAAGCGGCGCTCGCCGGTAGGATCGAAGAGCGTCGCGCCCGCTACGAGCGGGCCCTCGGGTACGTGGAGCTCTATGGCGCCTATACCGAGACCGAGGCGCGATTCGCTGTCGAGCACCTCCTCGATCTCTGGGAGCGCCTCTCCACCGAGGATCGGCTCAGCTTCTGCTTCGACCCGGCAGTGATCGACTGGGACCGCTACGTGTTAGACGTGCACCTCCCCTCGGTCGTCTCCCATGCGCGGGTCCGCACCTCGCCCTCGCGCTCTGTAGTTGCCTCACGCGGTGAGCGAGGACGCTCGGCCGTGCTCGCGCCGGCACGCGAGCTCGCGGCATTCGACCTAGAGAACACCCTCGTGGCCTCCAATGTCGTCGAGACCTATGCGTGGCTCGCGAGCCGCGACCTCGACAGGCTGCAGCGCGTGGCGCTGGCCGGGCGCCTGATCGCCGAAGCCCCCAGGCTGCTTGCCCTGGACCGTCGCGACCGTGGGGAGCTCCTGCGGAGCTTCTACAGGCGGTACGAGGGTGCCTCTGCCCGGATGCTCTTCGACGCCGGTCGGGAGCTGTTCAGCGACCTGCTCGTCTCCAGGTCCTTCCCGGCAGGATTCGACCGCGTCCGCAAGCACCGTGCCCTCGGGCACAAGACCGTCCTCATCACCGGCGCCCTCGACTTCGTGGTCGAGCCGTTGCGGCCCCTGTTCGACGAGATCATCTGCGCTTCGATCAGCACCTCACCCGACGGTTACCTGACCGGAAGGCTCGAGCGCATCCCCCCGATCGGCGAGGCGCGGGCCCTGGCGCTCTCGGAGTACGCCGAGCGCGAAGGGATCGACCTCGCCAATGCGGTCGTCTATGCGGACTCGGTGTCCGACCTTCCCATGCTCGAGGCAGCCGGCTACCCCGTAGCCGTGAACCCCGACGCGCGGCTTTCGGCCATAGCCAGGCGGCGAGGCTGGCACGTCGAGAACTGGTCCAAGGCCGCATCCGGCGTGCGCCCCTTCGCCCCTCTGGCCCCCCGGCTGCGGGAAAGAGGCGTGCGAGGTGGCAGCATCAGTGCTGGCGGAGTCAATGGTGGCAGCGTCGATGGTGGCGGAGTCAATGGTGGCGGCGCTGTGCGGGGCGGGTTGCCCGCGTGAAAGGCCTGATATTCGAGAGGAGCGTGCCGCGCTTCCTGGCAGCGCGTGTGGTCGCGAACCTCGCGGGGTCGGGGCGCGGAGCGGCTGTAGGTCCCCTGCGCCTGACCGACTTGAGCGAGCCGGATCCCCCGGGACCGGAATGGCAGCATGTCCAGCCACTCATGTCAGGCATCTGCGGCTCCGATCTCGCAACCATCGACGGAGCGAGCTCACGCTATTTCGAGGGGCTGGTCAGCATGCCCTTCGTTCCCGGGCACGAGGTGGTCGGGGTGCTGAGCGGCCAAGTGACCACAGCCGGCAGGTCCGGCCTGTCAGGTGCTCCGACTGGTTCGGGGCCGGCCAAGCGCGTAGTCGTGGAGCCCGTCCTCGCCTGCGCCGCCCGAGGCCTGGACCCGCCCTGTGCGGCATGCCGAGCGGGGCGAACCGGGCGCTGCGAGAGGGTGGCTGTTGGCCACCTCGCGCCCGGGTTGCAGATCGGTTATTGCAGCGACACCGGTGGCGGATGGTCGGCTGCGGGCCTCGTCGCCCATTCGAGCCAGATCCACCCGGTGCCCGACGAGCTGAGCGACGAGGACGCGGTCATGGTCGAGCCGGCTGCCTGTGCCATCCACGCGGTGCTCTCGAGCACGGCGCGCGCCGGGGCGGACATCCTTGTAGTAGGAGCCGGCACCATCGGTCTGCTCGTGGTCGCCGCCCTGCGCCACCTCGTCGATCCACGCTCCGTAACCGTCGGCGCTCGTTACGAGCACCAGCGTGCCCTGGCCCTGGACCTCGGTGCCGACACCGCCGTGCCTGGGGAAGAGCTCGGGCGCGCCGCCCGACGGCGGTCCGCATCCTTCGTCACGTCGCGCCACCTGAGCTCGGGGGCCGACGTGGTTTTCGACTGCGTGGGAAGCGCCGCGTCGATAACACAATCGATCTCCCTGGTGCGACCCGGGGGCGATGTCGTGCTGCTCGGCATGCCATCGAGCGTGCGGCTCGACCTCGCTCCCCTGTGGCATCGCGAGGTCCGGATGGCAGGTGCGTATGCGTATGGCACCGAGGAGACGCCGGACGGCCCGAGGAGGACCTTCGACATCGCGCTCGAGCTCGCGGGTTCTCTCGGGCTCGGTAGGCTCGTCTCGGCTCGCTATCCGATCGAGCGCTTCGAGGACGCGCTGGCCCATGCCGGAGACGCCGGCAGGAGGGGGGCAGTAAAGATCGTCTTCGACCTTGCCGGGGGGGGCCGGCGGGAGCCCGCCCGGGCTGCGACAGATCTGAATGGCCCAGCGACGTGAGAGGCCCAGCGACGTGATAGGCCCAGACAAAGGAGATCTCGGATGAGCCCCCGACCTGGCTTCGTGCTCGAGGTAGACCGCTCTACGCCCCCCGCGCTCTTCTGGCACGGTGAAGGCTTCCGGCTCGAGCAGCTCCCGCCGGGGCGCAGCCGCATCGTCTACCCACCAGAGCCCCTGGAGGCGGCTCCAGACCCCGCAGGCGCCATCCGACGTGCCCTGGACAATCCCCTCGGGGACTGCGAGCCACTCAGTGCCCAGCTCAGGCCCGGCATGAAGCTCACCATCGCATTCGACGACGTTTCCCTCCCGCTGCCGCCCATGCGCCGGCCGGATGTCCGCCAGCTGGTGATCGAGGAAGTCCTCGAGCTTGCAGCCAGAGCAGGGGTCGACGACGTCGTTCTGGTGGCGGCACTCGCCCTGCACCGCCGCATGACCGAGCCGGAGCTGCGTCACGCCCTGGGAGATCGCATCTACGACGCGTTCGCTCCCCATGGCCTGCTCGTCCAGCACGACGCGGAGGATCCCTCGGAGCTCGTCTACCTCGGCTCAACTGACGAGGGCGAGGACGTGGAGCTGAACAAGCGTGCCGCTACCTCCGACCTCCTCGTTTACGTGAACATCAACTTGGTCGCGATGGACGGAGGCCACAAGAGCGTAGCCACCGGGCTCGCCAGCTACCGGAGCATCCGCCACCATCACAATCCCGAGACCATGCGCCGGAGCAAGTCGTTCATGGACATGCACCGCTCCGAGCTGCATACGTCGAACTGGCGGATGGGCCGGCTCATAGCGCGAAGCGGCGTGAAGGTGTTCCAGATCGAGACCACACTCAACACCAACACCTTCCCCGAGCAGTTCCGCTTCCTCGAGAGGCGCGAGTGGGAATGGACGCTCAGGGACCGCCTCTCCTTCCTGGGCACCTCCGGCGCCCTCGAACGCATGCCCGACCGCCTGAGGCGGCGCATGTTCCACTCGATCCGCGCTCCGCACGCCATGACGTCGGTGCAGGCGGGCGAGGTGGAGGCCGTGCACAGCTCGACCCTCGCCCACGTTCTCGCCCAGCAGCTCGTCGAGGTGGAGGGCCAGACCGACATCCTCACCATGGGCCTGCCCTACATCTGCCCTTACAACGTCGACTCGATCATGAACCCGATCCTCGTTGCCTGCCTGGGGCTCGGCTACCTGTTCAACATGTACCGGAACAAGCCCCTGGTGCGCGAGGGCGGCGTGCTCGTCCTCAGCCACCCCACCCCCTGGGCTTTCCACCCGGGCCACCACCCGAGCTACATAGATTTCTTCGAGCACGTCCTGGCCGAGAGCACCGACCCGCTCCAGGTGGCCAAGCACGAGCTCGCCTACGCGACCGACCCGTGGTACGTGCACCTCTACAGGACCGGCCATGCCTACCACGGCGTGCACCCCTTCTATATGTGGTACTGGTGCGCGCACGCCCTAGAGCACCTGGGAGGCGTGGTGGTAGTGGGAGGCAACCCTGCCGCGGTACGCCGGCTCGGTTTCACGCCGGCTTCGACGCTCGAGGACGCGCTCGAGCTCGCCGCCGCGATCACCGGCCCGAGCCCGACCATAACCCACCTGCACTCGCCACCGCTCCTGATGGCAGAAGTCACGTGAGGCCACCAACGCGGCGAGGGATGTCAGCTCGGCTTCCCGGCCGCTTCCCCTGGCGCGCTGCGCCCTGGCCGGCAGGTGTCGAGCGACCGCTTCCCGATCGCGGCGTCGGGACCGCCTACGACACCGGCTGGTCGCGGAAGCCTCCCGTGAGGGTGCTGCGCGCGGCACTCCTCGACACCCTGGGGAGGCCGCTCGTTGCCGCCGTCGCCTCACCCCGTGTGGTTGGAGCGGAGATCCTGGAGGGGATCGAGCCACCTGTGATCTTCGTCGCCAATCATGCGAGCCACATCGACACCGGCCTGATCCTTTACTGCCTGCCTACCCGGCTACGGCACAAGACGGTGGTGGCGGCTGCAGCCGACCACTTCTTCGACCGGCGTTGGAAAGCCCACCTGTGGGCGTTCACGCTCGCTGCGATCCCGATCGAGCGCCATCGCGTGAACCGCGCCTCGGCTGAGCTTGCCGCCGGCCTACTCGATGATGGCTGGAACCTCATCATCTTCCCCGAGGGAGGGCGCTCCCCCGACGGATGGCAACAGCCCTTCCGCGGCGGCGCGGCTTACCTCGCTAAACGCACCGGGCGCCCCGTGGTGCCGATGCACCTTGCCGGCACCGCCCTCGTCTTGCCGAAAAAGCCACCAGGCTCACGACGTGCGCGCCCTTCCAGGTCGCCCTGCACGGTCCATTTCGGGAAGCCCCTGAGCGCTCTTCCTGGTGAGGACGCCAGACGCCTCGGCGCCCGCATCGAGTCTGCGGTAGCGCTCCTCGCAGACGAGTCGTCCTCCGACTTCTGGAGCGCCCGCCTGCGCCATGCCGCGGGTAACACTCCCTCGCCCTCGGGACCCGCAGCGTCGCCGTGGAGACGGGCGTGGGAGCTGCCGAGGCCCGAGGGCCGGCACGGGTCGCCCGACTCGCCAAGGGGGGCCCCGGGCACGCCCTGGGAAAGGCGCTCCCGGTAGGAAACGTTCCTCTACGTCGCCGCCGCCTTGCGACCGTGAACCACCACGTGGCGAACCGAGAAGCTCGAGCTGCGGTCACGCAGCGAGAACCTCGCCTTCTCGTCCACCTGGTCGAACCCCGCCGACCACACAAGTCTGCGCCACGTGCGGGCGCTCGGCATCCAGAACACGACGCTCGAGTCGCGATCCGCCAGATGGCGGCTGAATGCTCCCGGCAGCCAACCGGCCCGCCTGTCGTAGGGCTCGGCAAGCACGATCAGGTCGTTGCTCAAAGCCGCCAGGCGCTCGAGCGCCAGGACCTGATCACGCAGGTGGACGAGAACCGATCCGCAGAACACGACGTCGAAGGTTCCAAGCACCTCGGGCCGTGCGTCGTAGACGCTGAGAGCCAGCCGCTCCACGCGCGAGGAGAGCGCTTCGCGCGCGAGGCGGAACCCCTCTCCCCTCTTCTCCGGCGGCGCCGGATCCGGACGGCGGCGTACCGGCCAGTCCAGGTCGGATGTGTCGTCGATGTCGATAGCCACCACCTCGGCACCGCGACGCTCCATCTCGAATGCCCAGAATCCGTCCCAGGTGCCGACGTCCAGGGCGCGCTTGCCTTCGAGGCGCTCGGGCAACCCGTAGCGTCCCACCAAGGACCTCAGGTCGAACCAGCCGTCGGTGACCACACCGCCACCCAGGTCTATCGTGTGGTACCAGCGCAGCGCCGCCGCCCGCTCAGCGATGCTTGCCTGGCCGGACATTCTCCGAGCGTACCGCTAATCCGCGTCCCCGAGCCGAACTGGCGGGATTCCAGCACTCGCCAGAGCTGAGCTGGAATCTGGGAGCAGCGGTCCTCTGGCTTCCTGGTGCTCCGTCCCGGAAGTACCACGCGCGCTCGCCGGCCAGATGACGCCCCTGGCGGTGTTCTCGTCCTCGACGTAGCTCCAGCTACGCCTTCGTCCTCGGCCTTGCCAGATGGCGCCCCTGGCTCGC
>JAJYXW010000071.1 GCA_021801525.1 Actinomycetes bacterium | reverse complement strand
CGGGGCTGGCTGTGCCGGCGGGGCTGGCTGTGCCGGCGGGGCGGGCTGTGTCGGCGGGGCTGGCGCCTCTGGCGGCGCACCTTGCGAAGGGGAGGGCTGCGCTTCGGAGAGCGGGGCGGATGTCTCACGAGGCGCATCCCGAGGCGCCTCTTTCAGCGTCTCGGCTGCCTCCGGCGTACGGCCACGGCCCAACCTCCGGCGCGCCGGCACCACGAAGGCCCCGAGCGCCACGCCCAGCACCACTACCAGCGCAACTGCGATCCACAGGTATGCCACGGGCGATGCAGCCTACCGGGTGGCGGACGCCGCGAGCACGAGCCCGGCTCGAGCCAACCGATCCTCGCCACAGCTGGGCAATCCCCGCCAAGGCCGGGCGAGCCAGCGGGGCCCCTGGAGCGATCCCGCCAGCTACGATCGCAGCGTGGGTGGGCGGTCGAGCGCGAAGGCTTGCCTCCCGCTCAGGAACGAGGGGAACGGCAGCAACGACGGGCAGGAGATTCCACATGACCTCTGAGACCGAGCACCCCGGTCCCCTATCATCTTCCTACTGGCCGGCGAGCGCGGCAGAGCAGGTGAAGGAGAGCACCGTGACGAGCCTGCTGCTCGACGCCCAGCGCCAGTCGCCTGGCAAGGTAGCTCTGGTCGCCGGTGCTCCAGATCCCTCCGAGCGCCGACGGTGGACCTACTCCGAGCTCGCGGAGCAAGCGGAGAGGGTCGCTCGCGCCCTACTCGAGCGATTCGAGCCCGGGGAGCGAGTCGCCGTCTGGGCACCCAACGCACCCGAGTGGGTACTGCTCGAGCTCGGCGCGGCAATGGCGGGTGTCGTGCTCGTCACGCTGAACCCAGTTCTGAGGCCGCGCGAGATCGCCTACGCGCTGCGCCAGTCGCGCTCCTCCGGGCTCTTCGTCGTCCCGGAGATTCGCGGCAACCCGACTGCCCCCGTAGTGGAGGAGCTGCGCCACGAACTGCCGAACCTGCGCGAAGTGGAGAGCCTGGCCGGCTGGGAGGCCTTCCTCGCCTCTGCAGGCTCGGCCTCGACTGCCGGCCCGCTGCCGGAGGTGGCTGCCGGCGACCCGGCACAGATCCAGTACACGAGTGGCACGACAGGCTTTCCCAAGGGCGCCCTCCTCAGCCATCGGGGCATCACCAACAATGCGAGCTTCTGCGCTCAGCGTCTCGAGGTCACCGGGGACGACATCTGGGTCAACCCGATGCCGCTCTTCCACACCGGGGGCTGCGTGCTCGCAGTCCTCGGCGCGATAGCCGCGAACGCCACCCAGGTCCTCGTCCCGTTCTTCGACCCGGGGCTCGTGCTCGAGCTGGCAGAGTCCGAGCGCGCGACCGTCATGGGAGGGGTTCCCACCATGCTCATCGCAGAGCTCGAGCACCCTGGCATCGCAGGACGCGACCTCTCGAGGCTCCGCTCCGTGCTGTCGGGCGGCTCCACTGTCCCCGCAGATCTCGTGCGCCAGGTGGAGGCCACCTTGGGCGTGCGCTTCGGGATCGTCTTCGGGCAGACCGAGTCCTCCCCGGTCATCACCCAGACCCGCCTCGACGACTCCCTGGAGGACAAGGCGCTCACCATAGGCCAGCCGCTTCCCCAGACCGAGGTCAAGATCGTCGACCCGGCGAGCGGCGAAGTGCTGCCGCCCGGAGCCACCGGCGAGCTGTGCACCCGCGGCTACCTCATGATGCTCGGGTACTTCGACATGCCGGAGGCGACGGCCGAGGCGATCGACGCCGAGGGCTGGCTGCACACCGGCGACCTGTGCTCGATGGACGAGCGGGGATACTGCAAAGTGGAGGGGCGTCTGAAGGACATGATCATCCGGGGTGGCGAGAACATCTACCCCCGCGAGATCGAGGAGCTGCTCTTCACACACCCGGGCGTTGCCGACGTGGCTGTCGTGGGCGTGCCGGACGCCAGATGGGGAGAGCAGGTGGCCGCGTTCGTGAGGCCCGCCGCAGGCCACGAGCCCTCCGAAGCCGACCTCGCAGCCTTCGCGAGCGAACACCTCGCACCACACAAGGTCCCGCGAACCTGGGTCTTCATGGATGAGCTGCCGCTCACGGCGTCTGGAAAGGTCCAGAAGTTCGTCTTGCGGGAACGCCTCGCCGGCGGGTGACGAGGGAGCAACCCGGGGTTCAGTCGCGGACGTCCTGCAAACCGACCGGGTCGCGCGGCACTCGCTGACTCACGATCCTCGACGACCCGCCCGGCGCCATCGTCACCCCGTAGAGCACGTCTGCGGACTCCATCGTGCGCTTCTGGTGGCTCACCACCACGAGCTGCGCTTCGCCGCGGAACGCGTGGAGCAGCTCTATGAAGCGGTGCAGGTTCACGTCGTCGAGCGCGGCCTCGACCTCGTCCATCACGTAGAACGGCGAGGGACGGCTGCGGAACACCGCGAACAAGAACGCGAGGGCGACGAGCGAGCGCTCCCCGCCCGACAGGAGCGACAGCTTGCGGACGTTCTTGCCCGACGGCCTGGCCTCGACCTCTACCCCGGTGCCGAGGGGGTCCTGCGGATCGGTCATCACCAGGCGCCCGGTCCCGCCGGGGAAGAGCGTCGCCACGAGGTCCGAGAAGTGCTCGTTCACGTCGGCGAACGCCTCGGTGAACAGCCGCACGACCTCCTCGTCCACCGCTCGGACGACCTCCTTCAGCTCGCGGCGGGCCCGGCGCACGTCCTCCACCTGCTCTTGGAGGAAGCGGTGGCGCTCGGCGAGCTCGTCCAGCTCTGCCAGCGCGAGAGGGTTCACCGGGCCGAGCTCCCCTAGGCGCGCCTCGACAGCTGCCAAGCGCTCCGCCGGATCCATCCCAGGAGGCAGCTCCGGCGCGGGGGCTGCCAGAGCCTCGCCCGGCTCCACGGCCAGCTCCCGGCGGATGGTCTCAACGAGGGACTCGAAGCGCACGGCGTCACCCGCAGCCTGCATACGCAGCTCCTGGACACGCCCGGCAAGCGCCACCTGCCGGTTGGCCGCCGCCTGGCGCTGGTCCCGCATGGCCCCCGCGGCGAGCGCCCACGAGCGCGCGTCCTCGCGCTCACGCTCGCGGGCCTCACGCAGCCCGGCTGCCGCCGAGTCCAGCGACCTGGCCAAACCGGCCACCAGGGACTCGAGCCTTCCCAGGGCCACGAGCTCCGCCTCGAGCCTGCTGCGCAGCTCGCGCGCCTGCTCGCGCTCCTCCACACGCCCGGCCAGGCGGCGCTCCACCTCCACGAGGCGCTGCGACAGGACCTTCCGGCGCTCGGCGAGGCTCGCCGCACGGACGTCGTGCTCGCGCCGGGCAGCACCCGCCCTCGCGCTGAGCTGCTCCACCTTCAGCCTCGCAGCCGAGAGGGCCTCCAACGTGGCTCCGGCTCTCCCTGCGGCCTCCTCCAGCGCGGCGAGACCTGCGCGGCGCTCGGCGAGCTCGATCTCCAGCCTCGACAGGCGGTCCTTCACCTCGGCCAGGTGGCCCGAGAGCTGCTCGATCTCCACAGACACGCCGTCGCTCTCCTTGGCAAGCCTGCCCGCCATCCCCGCCAGCGACTGCCGACGCGCCTCGTTGCGCTCGTGCTCGCGAGCGGCGCCACTGGCAGCCGCGGTTGCCTCGGCATGGGCCGATCGCTCCGACACTTCCTGAGCAGCCAGCGAGTCCGCGCGCCTCGCGGCTTCCTCGGCGTCGCGCCTGGCTTCCTCGGCTGCCTGGGCGCTCACGACGCCGTCGTTCGCGTGCAGGCGCCAGCCCGAGGTCGCGAACCTGTCCCCTTCCCTCGTCACCACCATCAGGTCCGGGCGATCCGCAGCAAGCCTCGCCGCATCCTTCCAGCCGCCCTGGACTGCGACTGCAGATCCGAGCAGCCAGTCCAAAGCCTCCTCGATCCCGGCTGAACGACCCCTGACGTGAAGCCGCAGCGGCTCCGCTCCGGCCGGCAGCGAAAGCCGGTCGGGGGAGCCGGGGGGGGCCACTTCGGCCCCCCGGCGGCCCGAGAGCGCGCTCAGGGCCAGCACCGCGCCGGGGACGCCCGCTGATGCGAGCCTGGCGAGGGCCTCGACCGCAGCCGACGATCCCTCGACGACCACCGCCCCGAGGGCAGCTCCCAGCGCGGAGTCGAAGGCGCCGGACCACCCTTCGTCGACATCGACCAGGTCGGCCAGAACGCCGGCCACCCCGTCGATGCCTTCCAGGAGCTTGGCTCCTTGGGCACCGCGTGCGTCGGACGCAGCCTTGGCCAGATCCTCGGCACGTGCCTCACGCCTGTGACGCTCGGCTTCTGCTTCCCGCCGCATGGCCCGGACGGCCTCGAGCGAAGCGGCTACATCGAGCTCGGCTTGCCTGGCGCGCTCGACCTCCTCGGCCAGCGCCGGCAGCGCGGCATCGATCGCGCTCAGCTCGCAGGCCACCTGCGCGGCCTCGGCGTCGAGGCCGGCCTTGCGCCCGGTCATGGCCCCGAGCTGCTCTTCGAGACGCTCGGACAGGCTTCGATCGCGCGCGCAGTCGCGCTCGAGGCCCTCGCAAGCGACACGGGCCGCACTGAAGCTCTCGACATCTCGCCTGGCGAGCGCCACCCGCTCCTCTTCGGCAGCCAGCTGCGCTCGTGCTTCTTCGGCCTCCGACTCCAAAGCGGACACTTCCGCGGCGCCCGAGGCGAGCTCATCAGCCTCCTGCTCGGCTGCGTCGAGCTCGGCGGCAATTCGCGCCGACTCTGACTCGAGAGCGGAGACCACGTCCGCATCCGCTGCGGCCTCGATGGCCATCTGGGCCGACCTCCGGCGCTCGGCCAGCACCCCCGCGATTCCCCGACAACGCTCACCGAGCCTCTCCGCGCGTGCGAGTCTCGAAGCCAGGACCCCGTCCTGGTGGGTCGCGATGCTCCCCGTTATCTCTTCGAGCGCTGCGTCGAGCCCGGCAAGCTCGGCAGCCACCTGCTCCTCCTCGGAAGAGCGCATGCCCAGCTCGGCATCCGTTGCGCGGCGGCGGCGCTCTAGGGCGGCCAGGTCCTGTCCCAGGACGTACAGGCGAAGAGCACGCCGTTCCCTTGCCAGCTCGTCGTGCGCCCGCGCAGCTGCCGCTTGGCGCTCCAAGGGCTTGAGCTGGCGGCGTACCTCGCGAACGAGGTCACCGAGACGCTCGAGGTTCTCGTCCGTCGCGGCGAGCCTCCTCTCCGCTCGCTCACGCCGGCGGCGGTGCTTGAGCGCGCCAGCGGCTTCCTCGATCACCGCTCTGCGGTCCTCGGGCCTGGCGTTGAGCACCTGCTCGAGCTGGCCCTGCCCGATTATCACGTGCTGCTGGCGGCCCACGCCCGAGTCGGCGAGCAGGTCCTGGATGTCGAGCAGGCGACACGGCTGGCCGTTCAGGGCGTACTCGCTGTCGCCCGATCGGAACAAGGTGCGGGTTATGGTGATCTCAGCCAGCCCCCCTGGCAGCCTTCCCGAGCGGTTGTCGATGGTGAGAGAAACCTCTGCCCGCCCGAGAGGCGGCCGGTCGGCGGACCCCGCGAAGATCACGTCGTCCATGCGCGACGAACGGACTGTTCGCGGACCTTGTGCACCGAGCACCCAGGCGACTGCGTCGACGACGTTCGACTTGCCGCTCCCGTTCGGACCGACGACCACGGTCACGCCCGGCTCGAACTCGAGGCTGGCGGTCTCTGCGAACGACTTGAACCCCTTCAGGGTGAGGGATCTCAGGTACACGACGTGCAACGATACCGGTGCGCCGGACCCGGCTGGGCTCAAACTTGGCAGCGAGGGCAGAAGTAGGTGGAGCGCCCGGAGATCTTCTCTCGCGCAATTGGCGCGTGACAGCGTCGGCAGGGCTGGCCCTCCCGCCCGTAGACCTGGTGCTGGCCCTGGTAGTCGCCCGTCTCACCGAAGATGTCGCGATACTGCTCGTCTGCGAGCGATGAGCCCCGGTGCTTCACTGCGTCCGACAGCGTCTCGACCATCGCCCGGTAGAGCCGGCGAACCTCCTGGGAGGAGAGTGACGACGAGAGCCTGTCGTGACGGAGCCCCGCAGCAAAGAGGATCTCGTCGGAGTAGATGTTGCCTATCCCTGCTACGAACCCCTGGTCCGTCAGCAGGTTCTTCAGCCCGGTCGCCCGGCGTGACAGCAGCTCGCCGAAACGGACCCAGCTCATCACGTCCTCCAACGGGTCGAAGCCGAGACGGGCCAGCTCGGGGAAGCGCTCGGGCACCTCGGAAGCCGGGATCGCGAACATCTCCCCGAAGGTTCGAGGGTCCACGAATCGGAGCTGCCCACCTTGGGTGAAGGTCACGAGCACGTGGGTGTGGTCCGCCAGAGGCTCCTTGGGGTTCTTCACCCACAGGAGCTGGCCGCTCATCCCGAGGTGCACGACGAGCAGCACGTCGCCATCGAGGCCGATGAGCAGGTACTTGCCGGATCTGCGGATGGAGCCGACTCGCCTCCCCTCGAGCATGTCCACCAGCTCGGAAGGACTTTCATGGCGTCGGACGGAGCGCTTGCCGAGCACTTCGACCGACTTCACCCGGCGGCCTACCACACCCTTCTCCAGATCCCTTCGGATCGTTTCCACTTCCGGCAGCTCAGGCATCCGCACCCTTCCCCATGCCTCCGGCTGCAGGGCCTCCGGCTGCGGGGCCTCCGGCTGCGGGGCCTCCGGCTGCAGATCCTCCGGCGGCAGAGCCTTCGCCCTTCGAGCCTTCGCGCTCTCCCTGGTCCCCCACGAGCTGGCGCCATGCGACCATGGCGGCCTCCTGCTCGGCGTCCTTCTTCGAATGCCCGCTGCCCTCGCCCAGGACGCCACCACCCACGCTCACGCGTGCGCTGTAGCGGCGAGCGTGGTCCGGGCCCGTCCCGCTCACCTCGTAGCGCGGCACCACGCCGTGGCGATGCACCGAGAGCTCCTGCAGGCGTGTCTTGAAGTCCTTCGCCCCCGGACCGGCTGCGGCGACGTCGATGCGTTCGCCGAGGAGCTCGAGCACCAGCCTCTCCACATGCTCCCAACCGCGCTCGATGTAGACGGCACCGATAACGGCCTCCAAGGCGTCTGCGAGGATGGAAGCCTTCTCCCTCCCGCCCGAGGCATCCTCTCCCTTACCGAGGAGGAGCGCACCACCCAAGCCCACTTCGGAGGCTATACCGGCCAGCACCGAGGCGTTCACGACGTCCGAGCGCACTTTCGCAAGCGCTCCCTCGGGCAACTCGGGGTAGGACGTGAAGCCTCGCTCGGCAACCACCATGCCGAGCACCGCGTCGCCCAGGAACTCCAGGCGCTCGTTCGAGGGAGCCCCTTCGTTCTCCGCACACCACGAGCGGTGGGTGAGCGCCTGCACCAGGAGTGCCGGCGCACGGGGACCGAAGCCGAGGCGCTGCGCGAGACGATCGACGGGCTCGGCGTCAGGCATCCTCGCAGACACCTCCGCAGGCCCGCCGGCCTCAGCTTGCCTCGATCTTCGCAACCACGTAGTCGACTGCGTCACGCACGGTACGAAGATCCTCGAGATCCTCGTCCTCGATCCTGAACCCGACGGTGCGCTCGCCAATCTCCTCTTCCAGCGCCTCCACCAGCTCGATGAGGGCAAGGGAGTCGGCGTCGAGATCCTCCACGAAGGATGACGACTCCTTCACGGCCGCCGGGTCGATCTCCAAGATGTCCGCGAGCTGGTCCCGGACGAGCTCGAACACCTGCTGGCGGTCCATCGGCGCCTTCTCCACATGGGTCTCTGCTGGCACGGCATCTCCAAATCTCGGGGCCAGATCGCCTGGCGGCACTCACAGGGCCCAGTCCAGCCGAGACCCCAGGCTCGGCCGGCGCGGCCGGGACGGTGTGGCTTCGTTCGTGGTGAATCGTAGCCGCTGAGCGAGGCCCGCGAGGACGGCTCGGACGCCTGGCGCGCCTATCCCTTCGCGACGCGTGCCGGCCGGCACGACGGAGACGGAGCTCCCGACACCTGGAGGTTGCCGGTGTTCCAGAGGTCGTGGTGCTCACGCGGCCAGGGTCCGCTCGGCGCGCAGGCGGGTGTGGGCGTCTGCCACACGAACAGGAACCCCTCGCGGGTGCCTGCGGCGAGCACCTGCGTGCCGAGCGCGCCGAAGGGGCCGAAGGACGGGCTGTTCACCATCCACCCGCCGGTGAACTTGGGGAAGCCGGGGGCCTCCCGGCCTGACGCGTCGAGTGCCCGGATGTCATAGGTGGCGCTCCCGGCGACGACGTAGGGGCCCTTTCCGGCCCCACCTACGTCGGCGACGATCGGCTCCACCACGAAGGCCATGTCGTTCAACACCTGGGGAAAGCCCGGGTCGAAGCTGCCGGTCCGGGCGCTCCACGCGTCCAGTTGGCTCTGGTGCGGGGTCTGGTCGGCGGGTTCCGCCTCGTCGAGAAGTCTCCCGATGCTGAGGGCTGGGGCCACCATGCTCACTCCAGGCGCTCGCGGACCAAGCGGGGCGAAAGCCGGTCCGCCTAGCGCTGGGAGCGACGTGCCGAGGACACCGGTCGAATTCGCCGACGGCCCGGCTCCGCTCGAGGCAAGCACGTCGGGCTTGCCACTCGGGCTCGTCCCGATCGCCGAGGTGCCCTTCGGTGTGAGCACGTAGCCAGGACCGGCAGCGCTGATGACTCCCACGTCGAGCTGCCCGTTGCCCGACACGTCTGCGAGCGCGGGGCTGTTCACGATGCCGTCCCCCACGTCGGGGAGCAGCCCTGGCTCGAAGTCCGCTACGGCCGCTGGCCAGCCCGGCAGGAAGGCCCCGGGGTCTGGTAGGCCGCGTGGCGCCGGCGACCCGGGTGCGGGCGAGTGGAGCGCCCCGTTCGGGTAGATGGCGTAGAGCTCGGCGTTCCCGGCTCCGGACAAGATGCCGGCCAGGCTGAGGAAGGTGCCGAGAGGGCCCGAACCGAGGCTGGCATCGACCGGGCCGGCGTACTCCTCGTTGGAGCCCACCACCACGTCCGGCGGGCCGGTGCCACCGCCGAGGTTGCCGATGGCGGGCGTGTCCATCAGCTTCGTCCCCTGCAAGGGGTGCGCAGAGGGCAGGAAGGTCACCTGGTTGGTCACCGGGTCGACCGACGCCACCTTGGCAGCGTCGACGACCAGCACCGGCCATCCGGGCACGCGCTGCCCGGATGGCCCCCACGCGTACACGTGACGGTCCATGGACGCCGCTACCACGTCGAGCGAGCCGTTCCCGGTCAAGTCGGCCAGCGCGGGAGCTCCGAATATCCCCGGCAGGACACGGTTGTCCTCGTTCGCCGCCGCGAAGCTCGAGTAGGCGGGATCGGTGCGAACTGGCCAACCCGGGAGCAGCCTGCCGTGCGCGTTCCATGCGTAGCAGCGTCCGGCCAGGTCGCAAGTGACCACGTCGGGGTGGTGGCCGCCCGCGCGGGCGAGGTCCCCGACCGCTACACCGCCGATGATCTCTCCCCGGGGAACGGCGGTCACCGCACGGGAGGCAAACGCCTGCTCAGCCGCGTGGTACGCCAGGGGCGCCGTGTGCACGGGGAACCCGGGCAGCTCCCTGCCGTCAGGGAGAAGCGCGTCGATGGTGCCGCTGGCGGTCGCCACGAGCAGCACGTTCGTGTCGCCCGGACCGAGCGGCGCGAGCGTGGGCGGTGCGTCGATCGAGCTGCCGAAGCGCTTCGGGTAGCCGCTTAGCAAGCCCTGGTCGCGGTGAAGGAGCTCGGCCCGCCGCGAGATGCCCACCATCCCCTTGGTTGGCCCCTCGGTCACCTGGACCACGACGCGCACCGAGAATGTGAAGCGGTCCGGCGCAGGGCTGCCAGCAGGGCCGACAGGTCCACCCGTGAAGGACGTGCCCTTCGGGAAGAGCCTTGCCACTTCGGCGAGCGGAACCCTGGCGAGCGTACCGGTACGCACCCCCTGCCCGGTCCCCTGCTCGACGAGGCGCCAGGTGCCCGGCGCGGGCTGCGGTCCGACCCCGACGTCGACCTGGTAGCGCCAGGCTGGTGCACGCGGGGTGCCGACCACGCCGGTCACGGTAAGAGCCTGGGAGGGGCCGAAGAGCCCGAACCAGCTCGGGCTGTTGATCTGCGCCTCGGGGGGGATGTCGCCGTGGGCGATCCACCCGATCATGCGAGCCGCATCGATGCGCCCGTAGCCGAAGTACTGGTTGAAGCCAGGCTGGCTCGGGTAGCGGGTCGTCTTCGCGAGCGGGATGCCTGGAGCCGAGACGGTGTAGTTGTTGGCCGGGCCATAAGGCGGGGCGGCCTTCCCGAAGTCGACGGGCGACGCCGACATCATGACGAGTTGGCGGATCTCGTTCACCGAGAGCGCGACCGGCTGGCCGGTGACGCTCCTCAGACCCGGATAGGGCTTCAGGTGCCCCGCGCGCATCGCGTTGGCCGCGGCCGACTCGGCCAGGCCGACGATGCCAGCGGTCTTACCGGTCGCCTCCGACGAGCACGAGGAGCTCTCGACGCTAACCGCGATGTTGGCGCCGTAGTTGGTACAGCCGTTCAGGTAGAGATCGCTCGGGGGCCTGAACGAGGTGTCCCTCGTTACCGAGTTGACCACGATCGTGTGGGCGAGCAGGGAGGGGAGGTTGTGGTGCTGAGCCTCTTCGTCGGCTGCGCTCGCGACGACCGGGACCCCGTGGGCCTCGGCATAGGCCACGGCTTGGCGAGCGGTGGCGGTGATGTCGTAGGTGCCGAGCGCCTCTTGGACGAGGCTGGCGCCCGAGTCGACGGCGAACAGCACGCCTTGGGCGAAGGCGTTTGCGGAGGCGATGAACGAGTCGCCAACCCGGACAGGCAGGACCATGCAGTCCGGACAGGCGCCGACCTCATGAGCCAGCGTGTTGGCCGCCCCGGTGGAGTCCTTGGCCTCGCCGGTTCCGTGGTCGTAGTGGACGTTGTCGTAAGGGTTGTTGTCGTTGTTGACGAAGTTCCATCCGGCGATGGCCTCGGTGAAGCCCCTCGGTCCCTGGCGGCCGTAGTAATAGGGGTTCTTCACGGTGGTGCCGTACGGACCCGGCATCGTCGGGGTCCCGAAGGTGCGGATGAGGTCCATGGGGGAGATCACGCCAGGCTCGGCCGGGTACGAACCGTGGGGCACCGAGCAGAACGGGCCGCCGTAGGCTCGGGCGACCGCTGCGACCCGCGGGTCCTGGGCGTACTGGGCTGCGTTCACCACACCCGTGCCGTACAGGTCGTAGGGGTTGGTGTCGGAGAAGTGGGCGCCGCGAGCCCCCAGTGCCGCCTTCGTGACTCCCTGAGCGTTCTCGGGCGGCGGCAGGGCGGCGGTGTTCAGGTAGATCTTGTCCACGATCCCCGTGTCGCACCATTCGATACCCGAGTCGGTGACCGCAATAACCGTGCTCGGCCTGCCGGTGGTGGTCTGCCATGCCGTGTCCACGGAGTTGCCCTGCACCCCGCAGAGCTCCTGGGGGTTACGGTTGATCGCGGCGTCGTCCGTCCGCGCCGAGGTGAGCTTCCAGTCGTTGCCGGACTGCGACCAGTTCGACGGCCGTACCGGCGGGAACACCGACGGGGTGTGCAGGTACGAGCGATAGCGAGTGGGGTTGGTCCCCGCCGGCGGCGGAGGCCAGGGGAACGTCCCCGTCGCAGAAGAGGGCTGGCCGGCAGTGGCCGTGTTGGGATCAGGGCGAGGCGCGGGACACGAGCGCGGCCGGTGGGGGCTCCATGGCGTGGACGACACCCACCGGGGGGCAGTAGCCAGGGCTGCAGGGGCGGATGGGGCCGCGGAGCACGAAGCCAGGCCCATCGCTGCGAGCGCCATCGCTACCGGCACGGTGACTGCCGCGAGCGTCGCCTTCCTACGCGGATCCCGTGCAATGCAGGAGAAGATCATCGGGCGGCTCCTCGCCGGTGCTGGCACCGCTCGGCCTCGCACCTCGCCAGCGTAATCGACCGCGATCTGCGCTGGCGGCGCACACGGCTCAGAGGCTCAGCGGATAGGGAGGTTGGATCAGGGAGCCGTTCATCCAGACGAACAGGGCAAGGCGGAGGAGGAAGGGCAGGCTGGAGTGCCTGTCCGACCCATCCTCAGAGCAAGGGGACAACGCCGCAATGCGAAGTCTGGGGGACGGCAAGCCCGGCATCCCTATCCGCTGAGCCTCTTAGCTCGAGACAGCCGATGCCAGGCGTGCCACGAGCCCGGCACCGGCCAGGTCGTGCGCAACCCTCAGCGCCGAAACGATGGCCCGGGCCGAGGACGAACCGTGGCTGATGACGCATACTCCGTCCACTCCGAGCAGCATTGCGCCACCGGTCCCCTCGGGGTCGAGCTCCGCTGCGACCGGGGCAAGCCGATCGAGCACCACGTTGCCTGCCCTTGCGACCTCGTCGTCAGCACGCAGCACCCTCATCAGGGTCTCCATGAAGAACCGGAGAGATCCTTCGAGGCATTTGAGGGCGACGTTGCCGGTGAATCCATCGGTCACCACCACGTCTGCCGCGCCATGGAGGAGGTCGCGACCTTCGACGTTGCCACTGAAGTTCAGCGTCTCGTCACCGGCCAGCGCGGAGTGCACCTCTCGAACGAGCGGCGTGCCCTTCGACTTCTCTTCGCCGATCGAGAGCAGGGCCACCCGGGGCTCGGCAATGCCGTAGCGCAGGGAGGCGTAAGCAGAGCCCATGCGTGCGAACTGCACCAGCATGGTGACGTTGCACTCGGCGTTGGCTCCGGAGTCGAGCAGGACCGTGGGCGTGGATCCGAGGTTGGGTATCGGCGTCGCGATCGCTGGGCGTGCTATGCCCTTCAGCCTCCCCATCCTGAGCAGGGCGCTCGCCATCGCGGCACCCGTGTTGCCGGCGCTCACCATCGCCGATGCCCTGCCGTCGCGTACGGCCTCGGCGGCGCGAACCAGCGAGGAGTCCTTCTTCGTGCGAACGCCCTGGCCCGGGTCGTCGTCCATGCCGATGACCTCGGAGGCCGGGATGACAGCCACCCCCCCGGTGTCACCGAGCTCCTCCGGCCGCCCGACCAGCACGACCGGGACACCATGGTCGGCTACTGCCTGGCGAGCCCCGGCGACCATCTCTCCCGGGGCCCGGTCGCCGCCCATCGCATCAAGCGCCACGGGCAGCACGGCGGCACTCTCCCCCGGTCCACCTTGCCCGGACACTTGGGCTCTCAGTCGACTTCGATCGCCTGGCGCCCCTTGTACCACCCGCAGTTCGGGCAGACGACGTGGGGCAGCTTGGCGCGGCGGCACTGGGGGCAGACGCTCCTGGCCGGAGCCTGCAGCACCCAGTTGGAGGCCCGGCGACTCCTGCTCTTCGCCTTCGATGTCTTCTTCTTCGGTACGGCCATAGTCGGGAACCTTGGGATCGGGCGGCCTCGGATCGGGCGCCTTGGGATCGGGCGCCCACAGGATAGCCTCCCCCCGAGGTGCTCCGGAAACTCTTCACCGGCGTCGAGCACGGCGTCGAGCACGGCGCCTCGGTCCTAGCCGTTGCGGCCGAAGCAGCTGGTCGCTCGCCTAGCCGGCCAGTGGCAGGCGCATCTCGCTGAGGCGTGCCCGGAGCGCACGCTGGCGCTTCTCGATGTGCTACACTCGACGTACATGGAGACGATCGGGGTACGGGACTTGCAACAGCACGCGTCGGCGGCACTCCGGCGAGTGCGCCGCGGGGAGTCGCTGGGCGTAACCGACCGGGGCCGCCTGGTGGCGGTGCTGAGCCCGCCGTCGGCGGCCACTGGAGTTGGCGCGCTGGTTGCCGCCGGGCGGGTGCAACCCGCCCGGCGGCCGGCGGCCGATCTCCCCGCTCCGGTGCCGGCCAAGCAGACGACTGCCGAGGTACTCGACGACATCCGGGCCGAGCGCTGAAGGCGTGGTTTGGTATCTCGACACATCCGCCTTCTTGAAGCTCGTCGTCGCCGAAGCCGAGTCGCCGGCAATGCGGGCGTGGCATGCCTCCCACGGCCCGCTGTGGTCCTCACAGCTCCTACAGACCGAGGCGCGGCGAGCCGGCAAACGGCTCGGTCTGTATCCGGAGGCTATCGACGATGCACTCGACACGGTATCGCTCGTATCCCCAACCGATGCCACCTTCCGCCGAGCCGGCGACCTGCCGCCGGCCAGTCTTCGGTCCCTCGATGCCCTCCACCTTGCCGCCGCGCTGGAGCTTGGTGCCGACCTGGAGGGAATGATCGTTTACGACGAGCGATTAGCGGCCGCTGCTGCCACCCACTCTGTGGTGGTCCTGAAACCGCAGTGAAACGGCGGCGTGTTCTGCTTCGGTACGCCACATTTCGAGGGGCCACCGCTAGGAAGTGGTTTCGGCCGATCTCAGTGCTCGAGCGCGTCCAGGGCCGACCAGCGCGGGTCGACGTCCGGCTCGCACGAGCAGGCATGACCAGGTTCGCCGCTCTCTGGGGGCACGGAGCTCGCCGCCATGTTCAAGTCGGCGCCGCACTTCGGGCACAGCCCACGGCACTCGGCTCTGCACAGGGGCGCCAGTGGCAGCTCGAGGAGCACCGCGTCTCGCGCCATGGGCTCCAGATCCAAGTCGTCGCCATCGATCTCGTAGAGATCCTCGGCACCGGTCCTAGGCGGCCCGCCAGCCCCAACAGCCCTGCCAGCCCCGCCAGCTCGCCGGACGCCAGGGCGCTCGCGTCCGTGCTGATGGGAGGAACCTGCCCTGTGCGACTCCACGAACAGCTCGCGAACCGCGATTCTGACGGCCCCCGAAGCCGGGCCGAGGCACCGCCTGCACTGGCCAGCCCACGAAGTCTCGACGGTCCCGGTTACCACCACCCCTCCCGGTACCGACTCGAGCACGACGTCGACCCCGACCTCGGTACCGGGAGGCACGAACGTACCGGCGCAGAAGAGATCATCGATAGCGCCGGAGAGCTCGCGCCTCGTGCGAGCACCGACCTCCTTGCGAAGCTGCGCTACATGGACGAGAAAGGCCCGGGAGGAAGCCAGGGGCTTACGGGGTACATCTCGGGCGCGTTGGGCGGCGCTCAAGACAGATCCTGGTCGAAGAACCCCCCGTCGCCGTCGCCGCCGGTCGAGGCGCCGGCACCTCCCTCTTCGGCGTCAGCTGCCGGCCATTCTTCTTCCCCAACGGGAGAGGCGGTGAACTGGAGCTTCTCACGCCCGGCCTGGACCGTACGGAGCGTGCGGTCGAGCACGATCTCGAACGAGGCCAGCTTCTGGTCGCAGTAGTCGTCAGCCTGGTGCTGGAGCTTGCGCGCCTCTTCACGCGCATCGTCGACGATGCGTTGCGCAGCTTGATGCGCCTGGCGGACTATCTCAGTTCGCTGGACCATCCGCTCGGCCTGAGCCTTCACCTCTTCGAGCAGCTGGTCGGCCTCACGCCGTTGGCCCTCCAGGAACTCATCACGCTCGCGAAGTAGCCACCGAGCCTGCCTCATCTCCTCGGGGATCCGCTCCAGGGCGTCCTCGAGGATCCCGCACAGCTCGTCGCGCTGGACGAGCACCGAGGAGGACAGGGGCATGGCCCTGGCCTCCTGGACGAGATCGAGGGCCCGGCGCACCAACACCTCCAAGTCCGTTGCACCGGAGCTCGCAGCTTCCTCCGCGAGGTCGTCGAAGGGGGCGAAAGGCTCGTCGCTCACGACGCGAACCTCTCCGCCAGACGCTCGGCTACCGCCTTGGGCACGAAGGCCGTGACGTCTCCTCCGAAGCGCGCGACCTCTCGCAGCAGGCGCGAGGATATGAACGACGACGTGGAGCTGGTGGGAATGAACAGCGTTTCCACCCCGGCGAGCTGCCGGTTCATCTGTGCCATCTGGAGCTCGTTCTCGAAATCCGACACCGCTCTCAGGCCCTTCACGATCGCGGTGGCCCCAACATCGTGGGCGACGTTCACCACCAGCGTGGCAACCGAGACGATCCGCACCTCCGGCAGGTGGACGAGCGATTCCCTGAGCATCTCCTCCCGTTCGGCAAGGCTGAACAATGGCTCGCTCTTCTGAGGATTGCGAAGGATGGCCACGACCATCTCGTCGAAGAGCCCGACCGCGCGCTCGACGACCTCCATGTGCCCGTTGTGGAACGGGTCGAAGGAACCGGGGAACAAGGCGACGGTCATGGCAGCCCGCCGAAGTCACTCGAGCGCCCGGTGCCTGCTCGGTCTTTGGTGCCTCCTCGGTCTCCGGCACCTGCTGGGTATCCGGTGCCTGCCCGGTCTTCGGTGCCTGCCCGGTCTTCGGTGCCTGCCCGGTCTTTGGTGCCCACTGGATCTCCGGAACCCGCTGGATCGCTCTCGGCCATGGTCACGAGAGTACCGCCATATCGCTTCTGCCGGACGACTACCCAGCCGTCGGGCACCACTACGGGCCTGTTCGTCTCCATGACTGCGATCGCCGCCCGGAGCCGCCCGAGCAGCACCTGCCAGCGGTCGAAGTCGTAGGGAGGGTCGCAGAAGGCCACCGCGAAGCCCGGCGACGCCTCGAGGTAGTCGAGCGCGTCAGCCATGACCAACTTCGCTCTCCCCAAAGCCGGGTCTCGGTTCGCCGGGTCACGGT
Source organism: Actinomycetes bacterium (assembly GCA_021801525.1). Lineage (GTDB taxonomy): Bacteria > Actinomycetota > Acidimicrobiia > Acidimicrobiales > JAJYXR01 > JAJYXW01. The sequence continues at coordinate 1,869 of JAJYXW010000071.1, read as the reverse complement.
TCGCCAGGCCCAACCTCGATAGGCCCAGCCTCGACAGGTTCTCCCGCAACACCGCGGCAGCCTTCGCGTCACGCTCCACGAACACAGCAGAGCTCGCCCCGCGCGACAGAGCCTCGATCCCGAAGGCCCCGGTCCCTGCGTAGAGATCGAGCACCGCTTGGCCCTCCAGCACCGGCTGGCCGCCCGGCAGCCTCATGCTCGCGAGCATGTCGAAGATCGCCTCGCGAACCTTGTCCGCGGTAGCCCTGGTGCCCGGCCCGGCCGGGCCGACGAGGGGCCTCCCGCGAAGGGATCCCCCGATCACGCGCACGGCACGCACCAAAGGGTCGAAGCGCAGCTCATCAGCTCTTCAGCAGGTACTCGGCCTCGTCGTCACCGACGAAGAGCCTCAGCTCCCCAGCCAACAGCTCCTGGGCCTGCAGCAGCGGGTCCGCCCCGACCAGCTCCTCGGCCAGGGTCCGCGCATCGTCCACGAGCGGGCGCGAAGCCCTGTCGAGGCGTGCGAGCTTCAAGTCGCTGCGTCCCTGCTGGCGGGCGCCGAGGATCGATCCCTCGCCGCGCACCTCGAGGTCCACCTCCGCGAGCTCGAACCCGTCGGTCGTGGACTGCAGGGCTGCCAGGCGCCGTTCTGCCTCCTTGGAGTCGGCGGGACCGAGCAGGTAGCACCACGACTGGAGGTCCGAGCGCCCGACCCGGCCTCTCAGCTGATGGATCTGTGCAATGCCGAAGCGCTGGGCGTCCTCCACCACCATCACAGTGGCCTCCCCGACGTCTACACCTACCTCGATCACCGTGGTGGCCACCAGGACGTCGATCTCTCCGCGGCGGAACGACTCCATCACGCCCTGCTTCTCCGAAGAGTCCAGCCTTCCGTGCATGAGCCCGAGCCTGAGACCCGACAGGGGGCCGCCGGCCAAACGATCCCGCTCCTCGATCACAGAGCGGGCCTCGAGCTTGTCGGAACCCTCCACGAGGGGGCACACCACGTAAGCGCGCCTTCCCTGAGCGACCTGCTCGCGGACACGCGACCAGGCCTCGTGCTCGCGATCGGCGTCGGCGGCCCAGACGGTCTCCACGGGCGCCCTCCCCGGCGGGAGCTCGTCGAGCAGGGTCAGGTCCAAGTCGCCGAAGACCACCATCGCCGCCGTGCGAGGTATCGGCGTGGCGGTCATGACGAGCAGGTCGGGGTCGGCACCGCACTCGCGGCCCTTGGCCCGGAGCGCTGCGCGCTGGTCCACGCCGAAGCGATGCTGCTCGTCTATCACGACGACTCCGAGGCGGCTGAAGCGAACGCCCTCGCTCAGAAGAGCGTGGGTGCCGACCACCAGGTCCACCCCTCCCCCTGCGAGGCCTTCCTGGATGGCCTTGCGCTTGGCAGAGCGAACGTGGTTCGTGAGGAGCTCTACCCGGAGCGGGCGCTCACCCTCGAGCGTCGCGAGATCGGGCACGCTGAGCGCGCCGAGCAGGTCGCGTATGGCAAGCAGATGCTGCTCGGCCAGGACCTCGGTAGGCGCCATGAGCGCCCCCTGGTAGCTGCCCTGCAACCCGGCGAGCAGCGTGGCGAGAGCCACGACCGTCTTTCCCGATCCCACGTCACCCTGGAGGAGCCTGTGCATCGGGAGCGGACCCGACATGTCCTCGCGCACCTGCTCTATGGCCCTCAGCTGGGCCTTGGTCGGAGCGAACGGCAGGCCCGAGAGGAAGGCCTCCACCAGGTCGCCCCGGCCGGGCATCTCGCGCGGATGGCGGATCCCGACCGAGCGACGCTCGAGCGCCTTGCGGCGCATCACCACCTCGAGCTGCAGCCTCAGCAGCTCGTCGAACGCAAGACGCCGCCGAGCGCGCTCGACGTCCTCCATGGAGGCGGGC
>JAJYXW010000119.1 GCA_021801525.1 Actinomycetes bacterium | reverse complement strand
GAATTACGTGATCTTCAGCAGGACCATCACCGCGCGCGACACGACGGCGCTCGTGGTCCTCCCGTGCCTGGAGTAGTGGCGCTCTGCGCCGACTCTCGTCACCGATCAGATCGCGACGATCACGACGCATCTGCGCCACTCGCTCGTCGTCGCAAGTCCGGAGCGCACCGGGGAGGTGAGCGACGAGGAGCTCGGGTCGGTGCGCTTCCGGATGCTCGAGCCCGAGCCCGAGATCAAGCGGGCGATGGCCTTCGGCGACGACTACCGGCTCCTCGGCACCCGGCGCGACCGGATCGCCGGCCTCGGCAACGCGGTCGTGCCGAGCGTCGCCGAGTGGATCACCGGTCGCTGCATGGCGGTGCTGCGGGCGGAAGCGGCGTAGGGAGTAGGGAGTAGCGAGGAGGTGGGAGCGCGTCTGTCCTGTGACGAACAGGTCGCGTCCGCCGACCCTCTCATCCTCAACCCCAAGGAGTCGGGGTTCGCGACTGGCGGGGGTGAAGTTGCGACACGCTGGTGCTTCGGTCCCGGGAGGGTGATCCGTTCAGGACTGGCGACCCCGCTGGCAGGGGTGTTGGCGAGCGCACTGGCGACCCGGAGGAGCCCCCTCACGCCGAGTACCCGGCACGGCGGTCCTTGGTGTTCCGAGCCGCCAAGCTGATGGCCGGCCCTTCCACCACAGGCTCGAGGTTCGCATTGTGGGAGGCCGGGGGCGCCACGCCCGCTACCAGCACCTTCATCACGTCGGGCCTTCCAGGGCGCGAACTTGCATGGCACGCGAGCACTGATGTCACGATGTCGCGATACCATGAGTGCATGTTGCGTCCTGAAAGCTGGACCAGCCCAGCGGGTGGAAGTCCCGTCCGGGTAATCGCCGGAGAGCCCGGTAGCAGGCCCCGGTCCGTCGTCGAGAGGCGGCGGGCTGAGCGGGGCGTCAAGAGCCTCTTTGGAGGGAGCAAGCGTGCGGGCCGTAGGTCCACCAGGGCCGAGTCCTGCAGCCTCGTCAAATGCACAACGGGGGAGCCGAGCCGCTCATGTCACGGCGAAGGCAGCATCGGGTGGACTGGCGTTCCGGACATGCCCACCACCTGGTCCCTCCGGGGTACGGGGAGCGGCACGTACGCACGGGGTGGTTCGGAACAGGAGAGGCCCGTCTTGCCAGCCTCGTCAGCAAAGACCGTCGGGATAAGCCAGTGGTGAAACTCGACGGAGGCGAGCGGGAGTCCGACGGGGCCGTAGTACTGCCGATCGCCGGGAGCAACCCGGCAGGAGGGAAGGGCCCCGACTTCGGTCACGCCGGGAACGGAAGAACGAGCGAGGGCGTGCCGGGGACCGCTCCGGCCATCTACCCCCAGGGGCACCATGTGCCTCCGGAGAAAGTTCGACGCCTCCAGAACCGGCTATGGGCTGCGGCCAAGCAGTCTTCGGGTCGGCGTTTCCACGCCCTTTATGACCGCATCTACAGAAGTGACGTCCTGTGGGAGGCGTGGGAGCGGGTCCGTGAGAATCGTGGGGCAGCGGGCATCGATCAGGTGACCGTCAGCTTCGTGGAGGACGACTACGGGGTTCATCGGATGCTCGATGAGCTCGGTGACGCCCTCCGTGCAGGCATCTACCACCCAAAGCCCGTGCGGCGGGTGGAGATTCCAAAGCCTACAGGAAAGATGCGCCCACTGGGCATCCCGACGGTGAAGGACCGGGTGGCACAGCAGGCGGCGAAGATCGTCTTGGAGCCAATCTTCGAGGCTGACTTCCTGCCCTGCTCGTTCGGGTTCCGGCCCAAGCGAAGTGCCACCGACGCCGCAGAAGCCATCCGGGTGGCGTTCCCGAGCGGACACGAGTTCTGTTTCGAGGCCGACATCCAGAACTTCTTCGGCGAGATCGACCACGAGCGGCTCATGTCGCTGGTGAGAGAGCGGGTCAGTGACCGCCGGGTGCTCAAGCTCATCCGCCTGTGGCTCGAAGCAGGGGTGTTGGCAACAGGGGTCGTGTCCGAGACGGTCGCAGGCACCCCCCAGGGAGGTGTCATCTCACCTCTCCTTGCCAACGTCTACCTGCACGCCTTCGACCGGGCATGGGCCGAGCACGGCTGCGGCACGCTCGTCCGCTATGCCGACGACTTCGTCGTCATGTGCTCGTCTCGCTCGGAGGCCGAGGAGGCTCAGCGGCGGGCGACCGCCATCATGGGTGACCTCGGCCTCAGCCTTCATCCGGGCAAGACCCGTGTGGTCGACCTCCGGGAGGGCAAGGAGGGCTTTGACTTTCTGGGCTGGCACTTTCATGCCCGCATGTCCGGCAAGCTCTGGGAGGCCAAGCGGATCGTCCGCTACTACCTCCACCGCTGGCCGTCAGTGCGTTCCATGAAGCGGGCCAGGCAGAGGATCAAGGTCATGACCGGTCGGAGTCAGGTCGGTGTGGAGCTGCCAGCCGTCATCGGACGGCTGAACCTGTTCCTCCGGGGATGGGGCGGCTACTTCCGCACCGGCAACAGCGCCATCAAGTTCGTCACCTTGGACCGCTACGTGTGGTGGCGGCTGTTCCGCTTGATGTGCAAGAAGCGGGGCCGCAACCTCCACGCCGGCCAGGCGACACGATGGACGAGCACCTGGTTCCACGACCAGGGCCTGCACCAGCTCATGGGCACCATCCGATACCCGAAGGCAGCGTAACCATGTCCAGAAGACCGTCGGTGAGCTGTATGCGGGAGAACCGCACGTACAGATCGAAAGGGGGATGGGGAACCGGGCCTGCGTTGCAGGCACCGCGCCCCTGACTACCAATGGCAAAGCAAACCACCGTCAGGTTGCCCGATGAGCTGGCCGACGAAGCGGAGGCGGTTGCTCGCGTTCGCGGTACCAGCGTGAACGCGTTGATCGTCGACTCGCTCAGTGCTGAGGTTGCGCGCGTCCGGGAGGACAAGGACTTCGTGACCCGCGCTCGCAAGCTGCTGGAGCGAGACAAGGAGCTCCTCGACCGCCTCGCCAAGT
>JAJYXW010000160.1 GCA_021801525.1 Actinomycetes bacterium | reverse complement strand
CGCCACCTACTTCGTCCCCTTCGTCGCCAAGGGCACCGCCCTGGCCCAGGGCAAGGCGACCTGCAACCCCATGGGGCAAAAGGGCCCGTACAACCCCATAGAGGGCAGCTTGGGCCGAAACTGACACACCGCGTGAAGTCCGAGCAAGACAGCACGCATTGGCAGAAAGGACAAGAGCGATGAAGCGATCCAAAGCGCTGGCATGCACGACGAGGCGCAGGCGCCACGTGCTAGGCGCCCTCGCTGTCACAACCGGGGCGCTCCTCCTCGGCGCATGCGGCGGGACGAGCCTGCCGGGCACCCACAGCGCCGCCCAGGTAGCCACCAAGGGGGCATGTCACTCCTTCATGTCGTGCCTCGCGAAGAAGGCCGGCCGCGGGCCGACGCCAGCTCCCGCTCCGGCCCCGAGCCGGCGCAGCGAGCTCGGACCTAGCGCTCTAGGCCCCCTGGCGAGCGAGCTCTCCAGCCAAGTCCAGCAGGTGATGCTCACCGCCATGGACGGCCTCTCACCTCGCGCCGCGAGCAATGTGACCGCACGCCTCGACGCATTGTCCGCGACCGATGCCACCAGGCTCGCAGCAGACCTCACCCAGATAATGGGCGCGGATCCCACAGGCGCCCAGGCCTATGCTGGCGCGCTCGTGGGCACCGGAGGAGCGGGGGCTGCCCAGGCGCTCTCGAGCGCTGAGCTCCAGGCGTTCTCGGCCGGGTTCGATCCGCTCCCAGGCGCGCTCTCCGAGGGCAACTCGCAGGTCGCCTCGTTCGTATCCCAAATCCTCTCCACGACGGTGCCCCACATAGAGAGCCTCATGGAGAACGCCCTCGGCCAGGTAGCACCCCAGGTGGTGCCGCTGCTGCTCGCAGACGCGGACCGGGGCCTCCAGGCGGCGAGCGCGAACCCTGCCAACCTGGGTGACTACGTGGCTCTCCTCGAGGACCCGAGCGCCGAGGCGCTCGCCACGCGCACCGCCTACCAGGCTGGATATGCCTGCGGGTCGACTCTCTACAACACCTGCACTTCATTCGACCGCTGGGTGCTGTCGGTCTCGGGGCTGAAGACCGCCCCTCCGCTCATCCAGCAGGACATCGTCGACTGCGTGGCACTGCCGCTTTGCACCCAGGTCCAATACCAGGGGATCGTCTCGTGGGTCGACCAGGTGGCCGCCGACAGCGCGGCGAGCGCCGCAGAGCTCCGAGGGATGAGCGCCGAGATGGAGGCCAACTCCTACGTCGCCACCGAAGCCTGGATGGAGGCGTTCTGATGCCTGGCACGGCCGGAGCAAACGGCGCACCTGGATCTGGCGCCCGCTACCGCCTGCAGATCTCCAAGGTGACGAGCGTCGTGTTCTTCACGAGGCGCGTGACGCTGAACCTCACCGGCACGCTTTCCGAGCTCGAGGCCGCGTACCGCAAGGTGCTCCGCCACAACCTGCTCGCAGGCTGGTGGGGTTTCCCCTTCGGCGTCGTCTGGACTCCCATGGTGCTCGTGAGGAACCGCAAAGCCCTCGCCAAGCTCCACGAGCTGGCAACGGGCAACGATCTCCCTTCGCAGACCAGTGGGTGACGGAGAATGCGGCGGGTCTTGCACGTGAACATCGGCGTACTGGCAGAGAGGGCTCTGGGAGCAGAACTGCTCACGCGTCCTCGTCGCTGCCACCTAGATCCGCGACGCTTATCGCCCCGCGTGAAAGAGCTTCGTTCGCGAGCCGGACTCTGCGACGCTCAGCGGTGTCGTACAGGCCGAACTTGTCGTAGAGGTGCGCCAGGTGCTGCTTGATCGCAGCTTCGGAGACCACGAGCTCGGCGGCGAGGTCGCGCACCGAGGCCGGCTCCCGGAAGACACCTCCCACGAGGAGAGGCCTGCACAGCGCGACGAGCACATCGCGTTCGCGCCTCGTAAGCGACGGTGCGCCTGGCGCGGCCAGCGTCGCGCTGAGCACGGTGCCAGGATCGTCGTCGCGAAAGACGATCCGCGTCGCACCGGCACGGATCTCGTCACCTCTGTGGAGCGCCTGCTGAGCCCAGATCCGCTGGCCGTTCACATAGGTGCCGTTGCGGCTGCCGAGATCGCGGATGCACCACCCGCCGCCGGCGGGCTCCACGAGGGCGTGCAGGCGCGACACCGTCCTGTCGTCCTCGATGACGACACCGTCCCCCGGACGTTTCCCGATCGCGACCGCCTCGTCCTCCAACGGGACGAGCCGGACACCGCTTTTCGCCCAGATCTCAAGGTAAACCGCCACGGATCGATTATGCCAGAGCCCGGAGGCGAACCACACGAACGCTTCATCCACCCCAGGCGTTCCCATGAGCGAATGGCAGGCGGGGTGCTTGCCCGATGGACAGGTTCTCCTTGCCGTGCCGGGTACCAAAGACATGACTTCTGAGGGAGGGACATCGAGGGGCCTGCTCCTTAGCCTTGGAAGTACGGGCAAGTGCCCTCACCCGGAGCGAGGTGCCCCGGGGCAGCGCTGACGAGGAGGTTGGCGGGATGAAGACAGCAACCAGCACACACGACACGGCGAACAGCACGGCGAACGGCACGGCGACCGGCACTGGGACCGGCCCTGGGAGGAAGGTGGCGGCTCTAGCGATCGGAGCGGCTCTCGCGATAGGGCTCTCCGCGGCGCTCTCTGCCTGCTCGTCCTCGCCGAGTCATGCGACTAGCACCGAGCACACCTCTGCACATGGGACCGCCGGCAGCACCGGAATCGCCAGCCAAGGAGCGAACCCAGGCGGCGCGTCGCACCCGGCCAGCGCAGCTGAGCGAGCCAAGGCGCTCTCGGACTTCGGGGCGTACAACATAGGAGGCTTCGGCGGCCGCGGCCCTGGCGCGTACAACCCCATGAACGGCGGCTGGGGCCGCGCGTACAACCCCATGCAAGGGGTCGGGCCTAAGTACAACCCCAGGGGCATTCCCGGGCCTGGCAGCAACGGCATCGGCAGCTTCTTGGGCAGCGCGCTCTCGCACCTGCTCTCGAGCCTGCCTGCACGG
>JAJYXW010000011.1 GCA_021801525.1 Actinomycetes bacterium | reverse complement strand
AGCTTCGATGCCGAGATCGAACGCGAACTCGGTGATCTCGGTCCCGCGCCGGTATCAGGTGGAGGTGCCCCCGGCGAGCAGGGAGGTAGCTCGGGATCCGAGAGGCGCCGCCGGCGTCGCCGGTGATTGCCTCGGAAGTCCTCGGCTGCGGCATCACCTTGGTGACGGAGCGGATGGACGGTGCTCGCTCTGCGTCGCTCGGGGTATGGGTAGGGACCGGCTCGCGTGACGAGCTCGACGCTCAATCGGGGACCTCGCATTTCCTGGAGCACCTCTTGTTCAAGGGGACACCGGAGTGGAGCGCGTCGGCCATAGCCGAGGCCGTGGACGAGGTGGGGGGCGACATGGACGCGTTCACCACCAAGGAGTACACGGCGTTCTCGATCAGGCTGCTGGCCGAGGACCTTCCACTGGGGGTGCGCGTCCTCGGCGCCATCATGACCGATCCAGCCTTTCGCCCGGACGAGGTGGACGCCGAGCGGCAGGTGATACTCGACGAGGTCCGGATGCATGCCGACGAGCCCGCGGACCTCGCGGGCGAGCAGTACATGACAGCCCTGTTCCCAGGCCATCCCCTCGGACGGGACGTACTCGGTGCTCCGGCGAGTGTGAGCTCGATCGGCCCGGGAGAGATTCGCAGCTTTTTCGACCTGCACTACCGCACGGGGAACATGGTCGTTGCGGCAGCTGGCGACGTCGACCACGAGCGCCTGGCCGCCGAGATCGACCGTTGCTTCGAGCTCCGGCGAGGGGGTGAGCGTCCCGCGAGGAGCGCCCCGGTCCTTGGCTCCGAGGCGCTCGCGCTGACCACGAGATCGACGGAGCAGGCTCACGTGGTACTGGGCGTGAGAGTGCCGGGGCGGCGCGCGCCCGAGCGCTACGCCCTGGGCCTTCTCAACCATGTGCTCGGAGGCGGAATCTCGAGCCGGCTGTTCCAGGAGGTAAGAGAGCGGCGCGGTCTCGCGTACGCGATCTGGTCCGAGAGGCTCCTTTACGAGGAGGTGGGCTCCCTCTGCGTGTCGGTCGGTACGGCGCCTGAGCATGCAAGCGAGGTGATAGGGCTGGTGAATGCCGAGATCGATCGCCTCGGCGACTCGGGCGTGAGCTCACGCGAGCTCGCGCTGGCAAAGTCCCACCTCCGGGCCGACACCCTCTTGTCCCTGGAGGACTCGGGTGCGAGGATGGGGCGCATCGGCTCGAGCATGCTGCTGCACGGGGAGGTTCCCGAGGTGGACGAGATCATCGGGAGGGTGGACTCTGTCTCCGTGGAGGAAGTGGGCTCGCTTGGTGCGCGGATCGCCGCGGCGAAGCGTACCCTGTCGGTGGTAGGCCCCTTCGAGGAGGGGAGATTTGCTAGCGAGCCGAGCGATTCGTCCGCCTGCCTGAGCGCAGGTGGGGCCGTAGAGCGTGGTGCCGGCTCACAGGAGCGCTAATGCTTCGCGTGGGCGTTCTCGGTGCAGCTGGGAGGATGGGACGCGAGGTGTGCAGGGCGGTCCTGGCTGATCCTGACCTCGAGCTGGTCGCGACTGTGGACCCCGGAGCCGCCAGTCCCCCAGCCGCCAGTCCCCCAGCCGCCAGTGAAGGCCCTGATAGACCGCCCCTGGTGGGCACTGCGGTGGAGGATCTAGCAGGGGCACGCGCGGAGGTGGCAGTGGACTTCACCGTCGCGGACGGTGCGGTCGCGAACATGCGCTGGTGCGCCGAGCACGGGGTTCACGCGGTCGTCGGCACGACCGGCATTTCCGATGCCGATATCGAAGAGCTGGAGAGGCTGTTCGAGCACTCCGACGCCAATGCGGTCCTCGCAGCGAACTTCGCACTGGGGGCGGTGCTGATGATGCGCTTCTGCGAGATCGCCGCGCCTTTCATGGACGGTGCGGAGGTAGTGGAGCTTCACCACGACGGCAAGCTGGACGCTCCGTCGGGCACGGCTCTGAAGACGGCAGAGGTCATCGCCGGCGCGCTCGTGTCGTCAGGCGGAGGGCCGTTGCCACCCGATCGGACAGAGCGGACGGTGCTCGAGGGTAGCCGTGGAGCGGATGGACCCGGTGGCGTCAGGATCCATTCTGTGCGCCTCCCTGGGTTGGTGGCGCACCAGGAGGTGCTCTTCGGTGCACTCGGGCAGTCGCTCTCGATCCGCCACGACTCGTACGACAGGAGCTCCTTCATGCCGGGAGTCTTGCTTGCGGTCAAGGCAGTGGCGGAGCGTCCCGGCCTGACCCTCGGCCTCGGACCGCTGCTCGGCATCTGATGGCCGCCGGGCAGGGACGCTCAGCTCACCGCGGGCGGCGCTCCGCACCGGACCAGCGCGAGCAGATCATCGAAGCTGCATATTCGTGCGTCTCGCGATACGGGATGGCGAAGACAACCGTCGAGGACGCAGCCCGCGAGGCCGGGGTATCGCGTGCGACCGTGTACCGGTATTTCCCCGGTGGGCGCGAGGAGCTCCTAGCTGCCGCGATCTCGTGGGAGCAGATGCGCTTCTTTGCTCGCCTCTACGACGAAGTCCACGATGCCGGCTCTCTCGAGGAGCTGATGGAGCGGGGCATCACCTTCGCGCACAGGGCAATCAAGGGTCATGAGGTGCTCCAGCGGGTACTGGAGACCGAGCCTGGCCTGCTGCTGCCCAAGCTGACCGTGGACCAGGGGCGGATGGTAGCCCTCGTTGGTAGCTTTCTCACGCACTACCTGGAGCGACATGGCGTGGTGGGTGACATCGACGCCGGCTTCGCTTCGGAGTTCCTGGCGCGAATGGTCCTGTCGTACATCTCCTCGCCGGGACGCTACGACCTCGAGGATCCGGTCCAGGTCGCCGATCTCGTGCGCGCGGAGCTGCTGGCGGGAATCCTGCGGGCAGTAGCCACCTAGGCCGGAGCTGACCGTCGTGGGCCGGGTGTCGGCTGGCGCGATTCCTGCCCGGCGGGTCTTTCGACGCGTCCCTCGCCGAGTCTCTTGACAGTGAGACAGAAAGTGACATATTGTATCATCGTGATCTCGGGAAGCCTGGCCCTACTGCGTGGTGACGAGCACGGCGAACCCGGTCGCGCGGCGGATTCGGGAACCGGTGAGACCGTTGCAGCTGTCGAGGCCCTGACTCCCGCCATGGCTTCTACCTCGCTGGAGAGCCCCCGCCCTACTGCAAGGCTGCGGATAATCGACGCGATGCTCGCCTGCTTGGCTCGCCAGGGTCTGGGCAAGACGACCCTCGACGACGTCGCTCGCCAGGCTCGGTGCAGCAGGGCGACTCTGTACCGCATATTCCCGGGCGGCAAGGACTCCGTGCTCGAGGCTGCAGTCGACACCGAGGTGGCGCGTTCGCTGAGCGCTCTCGCCGTCGTGATGGGGCAGGCTTCGGACCTCGAGTCGTTGCTGGTCATGGGTATGGCCGAGGCCAGCAGGCTGTTCGGGAACAACGAGGTCCTGCGGCGGCTGCTGGAGCTCGAGCCGGAAGTGCTGCTGCCACGCCTCACCTTCCGCGAGATGGACCGGATCTTGATGACCGCGAGCTCGTTCCTCGCGCCCTTCCTGGCGCGCTGGCTTGCGCCAGTCGAGGCCGAGCGGATCGCCGAGTGGGCTACGCGGATCGTGGTGTCCTACCTCTTGTGCCCGAGCGAGGCTGTCGACCTTGCCGATGAGGATCAGGCACTCAGGTTGGTGCGAAGCTTCGTGATGCCGGCGGTGGCGATCATGCAGCAGTCGTCCTACCCCGCCGGTTCCGACCGGGTGAAGACGCCTTCACAAACCGATCCTTCCCAAACCGATCCTTCCCAAACCGATCCTTCCCAAACCGATCCTTCCCAAACCGATTTTGTCCAGCCAGCAGAGACCTGAAGGGGGACCACAAATGCCTGATGAGATGCGCGACACGGCAGCGATCATCGGTCGCGAGGAGGTCGACGACCTCGAGGCGATCCTGTCCGTCACCAACACGGAGCGCGACGAGGTGATCCACGCAGTCCACTCCAACTACGACACCATCTTCACCTGGGACTACGAGAAGGGCTCCAGGCCCAAGCTCGACAAGCTCTACGAGAAGGCGAAGAAGGCGCAGTGGAACGCACAGACCGATCTCCCCTGGGAGACGCCCGTGGACCAGGAAGAGATAGTCGTCGCCAACGCCGTCGCCACAGGAGGCTTCGGCGCGGGTGCGGACCTGACCGGCACGCCGTTCGCGAAATGGGGCGAGAAGGAATGGCTGCGGCTCGGCGTGGAAGCGCAGAACTGGACGCTCTCGCAGTTCATGCACGGAGAGCAGGGCGCGCTCGTGTGCACCGCGAAGATCGTGGAGTCGGTCCCCTGGATAGACGCCAAGTACTACGCGGCCACCCAGGTCATGGACGAGGCGCGACATGTCGAGGTGTTCAACAAGTACCTGAGCGAGAAGCTCTCCGGCAGTTACCCGGTCAACGCTCACCTGAGGTTGCTCCTCGACGACATCATCAAGGACAGCCGCTGGGACATGACCTACCTGGGAATGCAGATCATGGTCGAGGGGCTGGCGCTCGCGGCCTTCGGGTTCATGCACCAGATGACCACCGAGCCGCTATTGAAGAAGCTCCTCCGTTACGTGATGTCCGACGAGGCGCGCCATGTCGCCTTCGGTGTGCTCAGCCTGCAGGAGCATTACCAGCAGCTGGACTCCTCCGAGCTTCGCGAACGCCAGGAGTTCGCATTCGAGGCGGCCGTGCGGATGCGTGACCGGTTCTTGCAGCAGGAAGTCTGGGAGCGCCTGGGGGTGAGCCCCAAGGAAGTGATCCCGATCATGAACCAGGTACCCGAACGCAAGATATTCCAGACCATGCTCTTCTCGAAGATCGTCCCCAATTGCAAGAAGCTCGGCCTTCTCGATGCCGCCGACGGTTGGCTCAGGGACCGCTTCACCGAGATAGGTGTGATCTCCTTCGAGGACTGGGCTGACACGGGCGAGGAGTACGAGAGCCTGCAGTCCGCCCCTGCGTCTGCCGCCTCCTGAGCCTCCCGGCGGGCACCGGCGGGGTCCTGGGCGAAGCCAGGTGCTCCGGTCCGCATCTCGATGCCGCTGCCACCTTCTGGGGCCGGTAGCCTTGTGCAGATGGGCATCGAATCACGTGCTGGCCGCTTCGGGGCCGTGGTCACGGCCATGGTCACCCCCTTCGATGAAGAGGGCAACCTCGACGTGGACGGCGCGTGCGACCTCGCCCGCTGGCTGGCGGACCACGGATCCGACGGGCTGGTCCTGAGCGGCACCACGGGCGAGGCTCCCGTGCTCTCCGACGCCGAGGCGGCGGAGCTGTGGCGAGCGGTTGCCGAGGCAGTCACGGTTCCGGTGCTCGCGGGAGTCGGGACCGCTGACACCCGGCATTCGATGGAGCGCGCCCGCCAGGCGCAAGACGCAGGGGTTGCAGGCTTGCTGGTGGTGACCCCGTACTACAGCAGGCCGTCTCAGGCCGGTCTTCGCCAGCATTTCGAAGCCGTTGCGAGGGTTGCGGACCTGCCGGTGATGCTCTACGACATACCGGTTCGCACGGGCAGGGGCATCGCTTCGGATACCCTGGCGCGCCTCGCTTCGGAAGTGCCCAACATCGTCGCTCTGAAGGATGCCGCCGGCGACGTCGTCTCGACTGCACGGCTGGCCGCGCAGGTGCCTGCCGGCTTCGACATATACAGCGGGGACGATTCGTTCACCCTGCCGCTCCTGGCGGTGGGCGCAGTAGGAGTCGTGAGCGTGGCCAGCCACTGGGTCGGGACGGAGATCGGCGAGATGATCGCCGCCTTCTCGAAGGGGGACGTGGAGGCAGCCCGTGCCCTGAACGTCGGGCTTGCGGACACGGTCGCGTTCCAATCGTCGGAGCTCTACCCGAACCCGCTGCCCGCGAAGGCGATGTGCAGAGCGCTGGGACTGGCGGTAGGGCAGTGCCGCAGCCCGATGGGAGTGGCGCCGCCCGAGCTCGACCAGGAGGCTCACCGACTCGCGAAGGCCCTTGGTGCCACCGGTGCCCACAGCGGTAGCGATAGCGATAGCGGTAGCCATAGCGGCAGCGGTGCGACACTTGGCTGAGCCCGTCTCCATTTCCTTCCTGGGCGGGCTCGGCGAGATCGGTCGTAATTGCGCGCTTATAGAGCAGGGCGGCCGGATCGTCGTCCTCGACTGCGGCATCATGTTCCCCGACCAGGACATGCCGGGGATCGACCTCGTGCTCCCAGACCTGTCCTACCTGCGCGAGCGTGCAGACGACGTGGAGGCTGTCGTGCTCACCCATGGGCACGAAGACCATGTGGGCGGGCTCGCGTACCTCCTCAGGGACCTGCGTGCCACCGTGTACGGGTCGGCTCTCACCATCGGCCTGGCCAGGCATCGGGTCGAGGAGGCCGGCCTCGTCGATCGGGCCAGGTTCGTGGAGGTCCACGACGGGGAGCGAACATCTATCGGGCCATTCGAGGTCGAGTTCATCCCAGTGACCCACTCGGTGCCCCACGGGTTCGCCACGGCCTTCCACACCTCACAGGGTGTGGTTCTGCACTCGGGCGACTTCAAGTTGGACCTCCACCCGGTAGATGGCAGGCGCACCGACCTGGCGCGTATAGGAGAGATATCTCGGGTCGAGGGAGTGCGGCTGCTCTTGTCGGACTCCACCAACGCGGAGGAGCCCGGCTTCACCCCGTCGGAGAGTCAGGTCGGCGCCACTTTGAGGCGGGTGTTCGAGCAATACGCGGAGTGCCGGATCGTGGTGACGTGCTTCGCGAGCCACATACACCGGGTGCAGCAGGTTGCCGATGCCGCCATTGCCACGGGGAGGAGGATCGCCACCCTCGGACGCTCTATGGGCAAGAACGTAGAGCTGGCACGCCGTCTCGGGGTGCTGTGCGTCCCTGACGAGGCTCTCGTGGGCATCGAAGAGGTGGAAGGACTTGCCAGCTCTTCGGTGTGTGTCGTCTCTACCGGGTCACAAGGTGAGCCGCTCTCTGCGCTGTCGCTCATGGCCGCAGGTGAGAACAAGCGCTTCTCCCTCGGCGAGGGGGACGTCGTGGTTATCAGCGCGCACCCGATCCCCGGCAACGAATGGGCGGTCGGCAAAGTCATCGACGGTTTGCATCGCCGGGGTGCGACGGTGGTGCACACAGGTGTCGAGCCGGTCCACGTGAGTGGGCACGCGCGCCGTGGAGAGCTCGAGACCCTGCTTGCCGTAGCGCGGCCGGAGTGGTTCGTGCCTGTCCATGGGGAGTATCGCCATCTGGTCAACCACGCCCGCATTGCGCTCGACATGGGGGTGGAGGAGGGCCGCGCTCTCCTGTGCGAGGACGGGGACTCAGTGGTGCTCTCGGCCTCCGGCCTGCGTCGGGGCGACCGGGTCCCGGCCGGCTACCTGTACGTAGACGGCACGGTGGGTGACGTCGGCCACGGCGTGCTGCGCGACCGGCGCGCGCTGGCCGAGGAGGGAGTCGTGGTGGTGGTCGCTACGGTGGATGCCCGCCGCGGCGAGGTGGTGACCAAGCCGGAGATCGTCACCCGCGGATGGGTGCACGCGCCGGAGGCCGAGGAGCTGATAGAGGAGGCCGCAGGCGTCGTGCTCGGCGCGCTGGAGCGTGCGCTCGCCGATGGAGCGACCGACATTGAAACGCTGAGACGGCAGGTCCGCAAAGAGCTGGGCCGGCTGGTCGGGGAGCGCACGCGGCGGCGTCCGATGATAGTGCCGGTGGTCGTCACAGTCTGATTTCGCTCCCCGGGCATGCCTGGCGGGCTGGTGAAGGAGAGCACGCCGCGAGGAGCCCGACGAGCCACCGATAGCTATCCGCTGGAGCTCTCGAGCACGGTGTTAGCGTTGATTGCATTGTGGTGACTACTAAGCGGCGCACTGCCAGCAGCACGCGGTCTAGCTCTGCTGCGACGACGAGGCGCGCCAACACGGGAGCGACGAAACCTGTGCGGCGTGGTAAGAGCCATATGCAGGCACGAGGCAAGTCCTCCAGGGACCGTAGCCCTGGCCAGGCACCCGCGCGTGATCGGAGCAGCGCTCTGGTGGCAGTCGTCTCGGCGCATTCGGATGATTTCTGGGCAATCGGCTGTGGAGCATTGGCGGTCCTCACGGCGATCGCCTTGTACGCGGGCTCGCTCGGACCGGCAGGGCACGCCATCCGTGTCGCCCTGGGGGCGTTGGTAGGCGTGGTCGCGTTCCTCGTCCCACCGGCTCTCGCCGCTGCCGGCGTCCTCATCGCCACTCGGAGGCCGCGCGTGGAGCCGGTTCGCTCGGGAGCGGGGGCGTTGCTGGTGCTCGTGGCAGCAGCCGGGTTGGGGGAGCTGGCCGCGGGCTCGCCCGGCTTCGGTGAGCCCGCGCACGTGCTGTCGGGCGCGGGGGGTTGGGTAGGCGTTCTGGCAGGCGGCCTGCTGGGCACGGCCGCCTCTGGTCTTGGCGCCGGAGTCGTCCTCGTGGCGGTCTTGGTGCTGGGTCTCGTGGTGCTGACAGGGGTGACGCTGCGGCGCGCGGTCTCGGCCGTCGGGGATGCCAGCCGCCGGCTCGTGCACCTTGCCGGCGGAGCTGCCGGTCGAGCCGGCGGGGAAGGCGCGGGCGAGCATGGGGATCTGCCTGATGGCGCAGGCCCGCTGGTGGGCTATGGCTTCGCCGGCGAGCCAGAGGGTGTGCCAGACGGTGTACCAGGCGAGATCGCCGAGGGGGGATCAGCCCGAGCGGAGAGCTCGCGGCTCCAAGGCGCTACAGGCGGAGAGCTGGAGACCAAGCAGGGGGGGGAGGAGCCTGCCGGCACTCGCCCGGCGGGCCAGGGCACCTCGGCGCAGGGTGAGCGGGTGGCAGCACACCCCGGCGACGAGGGGAGGGCAGGGCCTGCCGGGGATGGCAGGCCTGCAGGGATGCCCAGTGCGAGGTCCCGGCAGCTCGAGTTGGATCTGGGCACCCCGAGCGGCGAGTGGCGGCTGCCGCCCGCGAGGCTGCTCAGCCGTTCCAAGCCCCAGGCGCTCGACCATGCAGAGGTCAAGGCCGCGGGTGGCGCGCTCGTGGATGCGCTCGCAGCCCACGGGGTCGAGACGCGCCTTGTTGGCCACACGGTAGGCCCCACGGTCACCCGTTTCGAGCTAGAGCTCGGTCCCGGTGTGAAGGTGGCGAGGGTGACCAGCTTGTCGAAGGACATCGCGTACGCGATGGCATCGCCGGACGTCCGGATTCTCGCCCCCATACCTGGCAAGTCCGCAATCGGCGTGGAGGTTCCCAACCGGAACCGCCAGCTGGTGACCCTCGGCGACATCCTCGCCTCCCCCGAGGCCAAGGCCGCCACCCATCCGCTCCAGGTGGCACTCGGGCGGGACATTGCGGGAAGGCCGGTGATGGTCAACCTCGCCGACATGCCTCACCTGCTCATATCTGGTGCCACCGGAGCCGGTAAGTCGTCGTGCATCAATTCGATCCTGACTTCCATCTTGATGCGCTCGACTCCCGAGCAGGTCCGGATGATCCTGGTGGACCCGAAGCGTGTGGAGCTCGGCCAGTACAACGGGCTTCCCCACCTGCTGACGGCCGTGGTGGTGGACCCGAAGAAGGCCGCCAACGCGCTTGCATGGGCGGTTACGGAGATGGAGCATCGCTACGACCTGCTCGCTGAGGTGGGGCTGCGCGACGTCGCCGGGTACAACGCTGCCGTCCGCCGTGGCGATTTCCGGGACGAGGGTCTGTGCTTGGCCGAGGGCTCTTCGGAGGACCTCGAGGCCGGAATGGAGGGGATCGACGACGTGGGAGCGAGCGCCCCTGGCCCGACCGGACGAGCCGAAGGCGAGGCAGCGCTGCCCAGGCACCGGCCGCTGCCCTACGTCGTCGTCGTGGTCGACGAGCTCAACGACCTGATGATGGTCGCGGCCAGGGACGTCGAGGAGTCCGTATGCCGCATCGCCCAGATGGCCAGGGCGGTCGGCATACACCTGGTTCTTGCTACGCAACGGCCGTCGGTCGACGTGATCACCGGTGTGATAAAGGCGAACATACCGTCGCGGCTGGCATTCTCGGTTTCCTCGCTCGCCGACAGCAGGGTGATCCTCGACCAGCCCGGAGCAGAGCGACTGGTCGGCAAGGGGGACATGCTGCTGCTCACGGCATCCTCGTCCGTGCCGCGCCGCATCCAGGGCCCTTGGGTGCCCGAGGAGGAGGTGCGATCCGTAGTGGCATCGTGGAGGCGCCAGCGCGAGCCCGAGTACGTCGAGGGCATAGCAGGCGACACGTCGGCCCCCGGTGCCGTGGCTGGCGACGACGGTGACGAGCTGCTGCAGGCCGCAATGGAGCTGGTGGTGCGTTCGCAGCTAGGGTCGACGTCCATGCTCCAACGTAAGCTGCGCGTGGGCTTCTCGAGAGCGGGCCGCCTCATGGACCTGCTCGAGCGGCGGGGAGTGGTTGGTCCATCAGAGGGATCAAAGGCGAGGGCGGTCCTCATGACGCCAGACGAGCTGGACTCCATCTCGGAAAGCTGACCGTGGGCGAGGACAGTACTGCGGTGGGGGGTCCGGCGGCGAACCGGGGGGTAGGTGTGACGGGGCGTTCGCGATATGGCGGCTCAGCTTATGGAGGAAGTGACGTGGTGGCCGGCTTGGGGCGCCTGGCATCAGGGTCGCGCTTCCAGGGACAGCGCAATGAGCGGGGCGCTGCGAGACGGCCGCTGCCGTTGCCGCTGCAGATGCCCCGGACCCAGACGAGGCGCGTGGCGAGCACGAAGCGGGCTCGGCGCCTGCTGCGCAGTGCGGTCTTGATCGCGGTGATAGCAGTGGCGGGCGTGTCAGTGGCGGTGCAGTTGCGACGCTCTGTCCCGGCTGCGATGGCTCGCGTGGACATCGGGAGCACATTCGTAGTGCCGGGCACGCCGCCCCCCATTCCCTGGCCCAAGCAGGGTGAGGCGGCCGTGGCGGTGCCGCTCGTCGGCGTGGTGGTCCCGTCGGGGCCGGAGCGGCCGGTCCCGATCGCCAGCCTTGCGAAGATGATGACGGCTTACGTCGTATTGCGCGACCATCCGCTTAGTACCTCCCAACAGGGCCCTGTGGTGACGATGACGGCATTGGACGTTGCCGCGGCGGCTTCGGACGAGCGCCAGAACGAGACCTCTATCCCGGTGACGGCCGGAGAGAAGTTGACTGAGCGGCAGCTCCTCGACGGACTCTTGGTCCACTCGGCCAACAACCTGGCCCACACGCTCGCGCGCTTCGACGCTGGATCCACCAGCGCTTTCGTGGCCAAGATGAACGCGACGGCAGCAACGCTCGGGCTGTCCTCGACGCATTTCGTCGGGCCGAGCGGTTTCAATCCTGGATCCGTGAGCACGGCTGCGGACCTTCTGCGGCTTGCGGCCGCAGCGATGAAGCTGCCGGCTTTCGCTGACGTCGTGGCGCAGCCGGTCGTGACACTGCCGGGAGCAGGATTGCTCGCCAACTACGTGAGCCTGGTGGGCATGGACGGCGTGGTCGGCGTCAAGTCCGGCTTCACGGCCGCTGCCCAGGGCTGCGTGGTGCTGGCGGCGCGGCGGTACGTGGGAAGCACGCCGGTGATGGTGATCGCTGCAGTGACGGGACAGAAGGGCTACGACGCGCTTGGCAGGGCGCAAGCCGAAGCGCTGGCCGAGATAGACGCAGCGGCACGCGGGCTAGCGAGCGTGCCTGTTATCGCCCCGGGCGACATGGTGGGCAAGGTGGAGGTCGTCTGGTCGAAGAATGCTCCCCTGGTGTCGACAACCGCTGCTGCGACGGTGATGGCCTGGCCTGGCCAGACGGTGCACCTGCAGGCAAGGACGAGGCACTTGCGCTACGTGAAGCGCGGTGCCCCGGTAGGGTCCATAGAGGTCCAGCTGGGTGAGCAGCATACGAATGTGCCCCTCGAGGTGGACGGATCGCTCGAGGGTCCTTCGCTGTGGTGGAGGCTGTTCCGGGGCTGAGCACCGCGGAGGGCTGGGCACCGCGGAGGGCTGAGCACCGCGGAGGGCTGGGCACCGCGGAGGGCTGAGCACCCCGGAGGTCTGGGCCTCTCAGATGTCGGCCACGTATGCGCGATCGACGTGGTCGACGGTGAAGCCGAGCGAACCGTAGAGTGCCAGAGCCGGGGAGTTGGTGGAGTCCACGTACAGCATCGCAGTGCCCACTCCACATGAGCCCAGGTAGCGGAGGCCTGCGACCACGAGGCCCCGTCCCAGGCCCGTGCCCTGGAAGGCGGGATCGACGGAGATCACGTAGATCTCGCCGAGGGGCGGGTCGATGTCGGCGTGGACCTTGGTCCAGCAGGACCCGGCGAGCTTGCCATCGGCCTCGTGTAGCAGGAACCCGAGCGGATCGAACCAGGGCTCCTCCTCCCTCTCCAGCAAGGTGCCGAGGTCCCAGCCGCCTTGCTCGGGATGGGAGGCGAAAGCACGGTTGTTGACCTCCAGCCAGCATTCCTCGTCCGCGCCCCGGACGAAGGGCCGCGTCGGCAGGTCCGGGTACTCGAGCTCGAGGGGCAGGGTCCTTCGCATCTGCAGGAGGTCGCGTCCTCGGTGGAGGCCGCAGCGAGCTGCGACGGCGTCGTCCACATCTCCGGGCTTGGCCACCCACAGGTGAACATGACCACCTCCCTCGTGCCGCACTTCTTCGAGCGCAACCGAGATCAGGTTCTCGCGCACTGCCTCTGAGGGGTCGCGATGCTCGGGGTCGACTACCACCTCGAGCGCCCAGCTCTGAGACCCCCGGCTGAGATGCGCGTACCCTGCCAGGGGGCTGCGGGCGCCGGCGCGAGCGACGAATCCCGCATAGCCGGTCCGCCTGCTCTGGGCAAGGTCCAGCCACTTGTGCTCGCCGAGGGGGCGATGTGCGTCCGCGGCTCGCGCTCGATCGAGGAGCTCCATGATGCCAACCAGGTCTTCCTCTCCCACGCTGCGCTTGACCTCTATTGTGGCCACGAGCAAAGGGTACCGGCTGGGCCGAGGTGGGCGCAGCGAGCCCCGAGGAGCGCGAATGCCCAGATCCCCGAGTGCGAGAGCGCCGATGGAACCGGCGCATGATCGTGGTGGCCCGGACGCGGCGCAATGGGCCAGGGAGATCTCCCGGCGCCTCGAGAAGGCCTATCCTGGCAGCGCTCGAGACCTCTGCGCTCTCGTCCACTCGAACGCATACGAGCTCCTGGCTGCGACCATCCTCTCCGCCCAGTGCACGGACGCGCGGGTGAACCAGGTGACGCCCGAGCTCTTCTCCGAGTTCCCGGTGCCCGAAGCGCTTGCTTCGGCACCTCTCGATCGGGTGGAGGAGATAATCCGCCCGACCGGCTTCTTTCGCTCGAAGGCGCGCAGCCTGGTGGGCATGGCGACAGCACTGGTGGACCGCTTCGACGGCGAGGTGCCGAGAGATCTCGACGACCTCGTGACGATCCCGGGGGTGGGGCGCAAGACGGCGAACGTGGTGCGAAGCGTTGCCTTCGGCCTACCGGGCCTGCCCGTCGACACCCACGTGGGCAGGCTCGCCAGGCGCTTGGGGCTGACCACAGAGGTAGACCCCGACAAGGTGGAACGCGATCTGAACGCTTTGGTTCCCGCGAGGGTACGAGGTGCTCTCAGCCTCCGTCTGATACTTCATGGGCGTGAGGTGTGCTCCGCACGGAGGCCTCGGTGCGGAGCCTGCATACTCGCCGACCGCTGCCCTGCTGTTGGGGTTGGCTCCTCTAATGCGTGACCAGGCATTATGCGCCGTCGGTGTCGAGTTGTGGCGATGTTTTGCCCTCCTGATTGGAACAGGCCGTCCTCGCGTGGTGTTCTAGTGGCATCCGGAACCGGTTCCCGCCACCTGGTTCCGTGAGAGCGGTGCCCGGGATCCGCCGCCCGGCCCGCTCGCACGACGGCGCCCGAAAGGGCGCCGTCGTCGCGCCGGGGCACATGTCGTGAAGCGTCGTGCGTGAAGGGTGGGCCCCGTGCGAGGGTGGGGCCTGTGTGACCTCAGGAGGTGGCCGGTGCCGAGCGCGCCAGGCGCTCTATTCGCCTGCATGCCCCGCGCAGGGCCCGCTCTAGGGCAAAGAGGTCCGAGGCCATGGGGTCGTCGTCGGCGTGGGCGGCAGCCTGGTCTGCCAGTTCCGCCACCCGCCTGGTCAGCTCCTCCAGGCCAGTTGCGATGGTCGACAGCTCGGCCCTGGACGCGCTCACGGACCGATCCTCGCGCGAGCGGCGGCATCGTGGCTACCGGATCGTTCTGGCCCTCTAACATGGGTGCTCCATGAAGCACCTGCTGGAGCGCATCGACCTGAGGGGTGAGAGCGAGGGCTCCATCGCGAGCAGCATCGCAGGGCTGCTTCCGCGCCCGGGCGGGTCGGATGCCGAGGTGGTGAAGGCGGTAAGCGAGATCGTGGAACAGGTGCGCCTCGAGGGTGATGCTGCATTGAGGGAGCTCACCTTGCGCTTCGACGGCACCGAGCCGGCCGCCTTGGAGGTGAGCTCCGACGAGCTGGCTCGGGCACGTGCCGGCTTGCCCGGAGATCTGCGCGATGCACTGGAGCTCGCATACCAGCGGATAACGGAGTACCACCGCCACCAGGTTCCGAGTGTCTCGGAGGTGGACCTTGGCGGCGTGGTGGTGCGCGACATGGTGGTTCCTGTCGAGCGCGCCGGCCTTTATGCGCCCGGAGGGCGCGCTTCGTATCCGTCCACGGTCCTCATGTGCGCGGTGCCCGCCCGCGTCGCCGGGGTTGGAGAGCTGGTGCTTTGCGTTCCACCCGGCTCCGACGGGCATGTTGCATCGGTGACCTTGGCTGCGGCGGCGATCGCCGGGATCGACGAGGTCTACTGCGTGGGCGGGGCTCAGGCGGTCGCGGCCATGGCCTTTGGAACCGAGACGATCCTTCCTGTGGACGTCATCGCAGGCCCCGGCAATCGCTACGTGGCCGAGGCCAAGCGCCAGGTGGCGGGCATGGTCGGCGTCCCTTCGGCCTATGCCGGGCCTTCGGAGGTGGTGGTGGTCGCTGACGGCACCGTGCCCGCGGAGTGGGTGGCGGTGGACCTCCTGGTGCAGGCCGAGCACGGGCCGGACGGGCTCGCATGGCTTCTCACATGGTCCGAGGACGTCGCGGATGCGGTGGACTACGCGATCGCAACGCTCCTCCCGACCTCCAAGAGGCGCGAGGAGCTGGAGTCGACGCTCGCGAGCGGGGGTTACGCCGTGCTGGTCGACGGTCCCTCGGAGGCGATGGCCGTCGCGAACGAGGTGGCGCCCGAGCACCTGGAGATCCTGACCGAGCGTCCCCGCGAGCTCGAGGTACTGGTGCGCCGGGCCGGCGCCGTGTTCCTCGGATCGCACTCGCCAGCGAGCGTGGGGGACTACCTGGCGGGAACGAACCACGTCCTTCCCACGGCACGAAGCGCGCGCTTCGCGTCTGCGCTGCGGGTCGACGACTTCTGCCGGAGGATACATTCGGTAGCGGTATCCGACGACGCTCTCGAAGCACTCGCAGGGCCCCTGGTGGCCCTGGCTACGGCCGAGGGCCTGGAAGCCCATGCGCTGTCGGTGACCACTCGCACCAACCGGCAGGCCACATGAGCGCTGCCGGACCCGTAGTGATGCGACCTGACCTTTCTGCGATGGTGGGCTATCACTCGCCGCAAGTGGACGCGGAGGTGCGCCTCAACACGAACGAGTCTCCGATCGCTCCACCGGGTTCGTGGAGTGCCGAGCTTGCGAGGGAGATCGGGAGGATCGAGCTCAACAGGTACCCCGATCGCCGCGCGAGGAAGCTCAGGGAGGCGCTTGCTTCGTACCACGACGTATCACCCGAGCAGGTTTTCTGCGCGAATGGATCCAACGAGGTCATCCAGTGCCTCCTCCTCGCGTTCGGCGGTCCCGGGCGCAAGGCGCTCGTGTTCGAGCCTACGTATGCGTTGCACAGTCACATAGCCCGTGTCACCGGGACCGGGGTCTGCTCGGCTCCGAGGGACGAGTCCTTCCGCATCGATCCCGATGCCGCTGTGTCACTGTTCGGAGCGCAGTCCCCGGAGGTGACCTTCGTGTGCTCTCCCAACAACCCAACCGGTGCGGCGGAGGACCCTGGCGTCGTGGCCGCCATCGAGGTGGCGGCACCAGGTCTCGTGGTGGTCGACGAGGCCTACGGTCAGTTTGCACGCTGGAGCGCGCTGGATCTCCTACGCGACGCGGGCCCCGGAGGTCACCTCGTCGTGACGAGGACCTTCTCCAAGACCTGGGCCATGGCGGGCTGCCGGCTCGGCTACCTGGTAGGTACGCCTGCGGTGGTCGAGGCGTGCGAGGCGGTGGCGCTCCCATACCACCTGAGCTCGCTCACCCAGGCGGCTGGCCTGCTCGCGCTCGGCTACGCAGGGGAAATGGAGCGCCGTGTGGCAGCCATTGTCGAGGAGCGTGGCCGTGTCGCGGCCGCCCTGTCTGGCATGGCCGTGACAACCTGGCCATCCGAGGCGAACTTCATCCTCCTGCGTCCCGACGCCGCCTCCTCGAGCGAGGTATGGGAGAGGCTGCTCTCCCAGTCGGTGCTCGTTCGGGATTGCTCGACTTGGCCCGGCGTCGAGGGATGCCTGCGGGTGACCATCGGCACCCCGGCGGAGAACGACCGGTTCCTCGAAGCGCTGGATTCGGCCCTCGCAGGGAGCTCGCCCGCAGGGAGCTCGCCCGCAGGGAGCTCGCCCGAAAGGAGCTCGCCCGAAAGGCGAGCCCCGGGCCTGAACGGCACGCCGACATGAGCCCGCCCGAAGATACCGCCGGAGGCCCGGCGGGCGTTGCCGCTGTGGTCGTCCGTCGCGCCTCGGCCAGCAGGCGGACGAAGGAGACCTTGGTGGAGGTCTCGGTGGACCTCGACGGCTCCGGTTCGGTGGAGGTGGCAACCGGGCTGCCGTTCTTCGACCATATGCTGTCCCAGCTCGGTCGCCACGCCGGAGTGGACCTGGTGGTCAAGGCTGAGGGGGACATCGAGGTCGACGCCCACCACACGGTGGAGGACGTCGGGATCGTGATCGGCTCCTGCTTCGCCGACGCCATCGGGGACAAGGCGGGCATCAGGCGCTTCGCCTCCATCGATCTCCCCCTCGACGAGGCGCTCGTCTCGGTGGCAGTGGACATCTCGGGCCGGCCTTTCCTCGCATACGACCTCGAGTTCGCTCCCGATACCCCGCCGCTCGGCGCTCCCGGGTTCGACCCGCAGCTTGCCGAGGAGTTCTGGAGGGCCTTCACGACTGCCGCTGCCCTTACGATGCACGTACGGCGGCTGGCCGGCAGGAACACGCACCACGTGCTCGAAGCGAGCTTCAAGGCGGCGGCCAGGGCCTTGCGAGATGCTCTGGCGCGTTCGGGCGGCGAGGTACCCTCGACGAAGGGCATCCTGTGATCTCCGGCGCTCCGGCGCCTCGTGTGGCGGTGCTCGACTACGGCATCGGCAACCTTCGATCCGCCGAGAAGGCGCTCCAGCGTGCAGGGGCTACCGCCTGCCTCGTATCGGATCCTGACGAGGTGGCCGGTGCCGCGGGCGTGGTGCTTCCTGGCGTGGGAGCGTTCGGGCGATGTGCGAAGGCCCTCTCCGACACCGGTCTCGCTGTCGCGGCCCTCGATGCGCTCTCGAGGGGCGTTCCATTCCTCGGGATCTGCGTGGGGATGCAGCTGCTCTACGAGGGATCGGAGGAGGACGCGAGAGCAACGGGGCTCGGCGTGCTCCCGGGTACCGTGCGCCGCCTGCCGGCCGGTGTCAAGCATCCGCAGATGCAGTGGAACCGCCTCGCTCGCGTGCCCGGCCGCCCGAGCCGTCTGCTCGAGGGGGTAGGGCCGCAGGAATGGGTGTACTTCGTCCACTCGTTCGCTCCGGAGATCTCCGATGACACCGTCGCCACCTGTGACTACGGAGGTCCGGTCGCGGCTGCCTGCGAGCGCCACAACGTGTTCGGCGTGCAGTTCCACCCGGAGAAGTCGGGATCTGCGGGGATCCGGATCCTGGCAGCCTTCGCGGCGATGTGCGAGGCGGCTCCTCGCCCGGCCACGCCTGCAGCAAAGTGAGCACTTGGACGCTAGCTGCCCTCGGCCTCCCGGTCCCGCCGTGATGGAGCTCTTTCCTGCGATAGACCTCCGGGACGGAGCGGCGGTACGACTTGTCCAGGGAGACTTCTCTCGTGAGAGCAGGTTCGGAGACCCTGTGGAGCTCGCCGGCCGCTACGTCGAAGGAGGCGCCCGCTGGATACACGTGGTGGACCTCGACGCCGCGCGGACGGGCGCGCCCGCCAACCGGGGAATCGTGCTCGAGATCGCGCGATCGAGCGGTGCTCTGGTCCAGGCCGGCGGAGGTGTGCGGAGCGTCTCGGATGTGGAGTCGCTCCTGGCGGGCGGAGTTGCGCGTGTCGTGCTGGGAACAGCGGCACTTCGATCCCCGGAGCTGGTCGACGACCTGGCCGAGCGGTTCCCGGGTGCCGTCGCAGTCGGGCTCGACCACCGCTCGGGCGGGCGCCTGGCTGCTCAGGGTTGGTCGCTCTCGACCGAGGCGAGCCTGGGGGAGGCACTGACGCGCTTCGACGACATGGCGATAGCAGCGTTCGTCGTGACGGCCATCGAGCGCGACGGCACGCTCGGCGGCCCCGACATGGAGGGAATGCGGGCTTGCCTGGAGCGCTCCTCTCACGACGTGGTGGCCTCCGGCGGTGTGAGCTCCATCGAAGACATACGAGCGCTTCACGACCTCGA
>JAJYXW010000155.1 GCA_021801525.1 Actinomycetes bacterium | reverse complement strand
GAGGCAGATGTAACTTCCGCTTAGTTGCGGGTGACCTGGTATCGCCGAAGTGCCACGACGCACCAGACGGCCTCGACGGCGCCGAAGGGCCACGCACCCGACAGGAAGCCGTAGCTCGACGCGAGCGCACAGCCCAGAGCGAAGGCGAGGACGTAGCGCCGCCCTCGGCGCTCGAGAGCGTAGGCAGACATCATGAAGACAAGCACGACGACGCCGTAGATCGTGACGGACTTCATTCTTCGGAGCTCCCTCCCTTGCGAGCGACGTGTTCAGGACTGGGACCGGGACTTGGACTGGGACTGGGACTTGGACTGGGACTGGGACTTACAGTCTTGCCGTCGGAGCAGTAGCTCGAGAGCGGATCCTCGCAGAGCACGTCCGGAGCTGTGCGAAGCCAATCTCAGGAGAGGCCCAGAGGGGAGAGCGAGCCTGCGGAGCTCTTGTTGGCGGGCAGCAAGTCGTCGAGAATGTCGGTAGGCAGGGGCACGAGATTCGCGCAACGTCTTTCGGCGCAGATCAAGCGTGGCGGGGTGCTGAGCGGGAGGCGTCATCTAAGGCCCCCGGTCGCCTACGATGGAAGGTCGTGGACTTCCCAGGTTCCGGCTTTCCAGGATTCGGCCCGGCAGGCTCTTCGGGCGGAAGCTTCCTGGAGCAGGTCCTTGCGGACCTGCTCCAGCTCATGGGGAAGGTGTCGCCCACCGCAGGGAGCCATGTAGCGCTTGCACAGAGCCTCGCGCAGGCTGTTGCCACGGGAGGCGAGCCCGAGGGGAACGTCGACCCGGCAGATCGGATCGAGCTCGAAGAGCTGGCGCGCATCGCGGAGATGCACGTGACGGACGTGACCGGCTCACCCGCTTCTCCAGGTGGGGTACCGCTGGATGTCATGGCTGTCGGTCCTGGAATGTGGGCGTGGCACACGATCGGTGACTGGGCGTACTTGCTCGACGCGATCGGAGGCGCGCCCAGCGTGGGACGAGGTGCCGGCTCGGGGGAGCACGGCGTGGAGCCAGGATCTCGGCCCGGACCTGGCGCCATCGGCAGCGCGGGCCGATCGGCTGGGAGCGCAGGGGGAGAGTACCTTGAGGAGGTCGGTCACGGCGATCTCCCAGGGGGAGGTGGTGACTTGCTGGCTCGCTGGCTCGCCACCGTAGGGCCGATGTTCGGAGCCCTGCAGGTGGCATCGGCCGTCGGGCATCTGGCGCAGAGCACCCTTGGCCAGTACGAGGTGCCGATACCAAGGAGCGGCACTGGCCGCATCCTCGTCGTGGCGGACTCGTGCAAGCGGTTCGCGGAGGGTTGGAGCCTCCCGCGAGACCAGGTCGTCCTCTGGGTGTGCCTGCGGGACCTCACGATCAACGGCATCATGTCACGGCCCCACGTCGCAGGGCGGTTTCGTAGGTTGGTGCAGGCGGTAGTGGCGGGTTCCGTCGAGGGCGCATCGGGGCTGGTGGACCGGATGGGCGAAATCGATCCCGGTGACCCCTCTTCGTTGCAGCGGTTGCTGGACGATCCCGACCTGCTTGCCCTGCCAGAGCCATCTCCTGCTCAGGAGCGCTCGAAGGCCGAGCTCTCGGCGCTCGTAGCCGTGTTGCTCGGCTACGTGGAGCACGTTGTAGACATTGCAGGAGCCAGGCTGCTCGGCAACAAGAGCGCGATCGTCGAGGCATGGCGGCGCCGCGAGGTGGAAGGGGAGCGCTCGGCCAGTGCCGTCAGTCAGCTGACCGGGGCCGACTCGAGTTTCGCGCAGGTTGACCGGGGGGAGGCCTTCGTCCGTGGCGTTCTCGACAGGGCAGGTGAAGAGGGTCTTTCGAGGCTCTGGGAGAGCGAGCGGACCCTACCTACGCCACCAGAGGTCGCAGCGCCTGGATTGTGGCTCGAGCGCATATCCATGGACGATTCCCCGGAAGAGGACTCCTGACAGGCAACAGCCGCCAGCTCACGGCTCTGTCGGCGCAGATTCCTCTTCCACGGCGGCGTAGTTGTCCACGACGGTTCCCAAGTCCCAATCCAAGGTGATCCGCTCGCGCTCGGCGTCTCTGGCTACCCGCTCGCGGTTGCGTTTGAACTGCGGGTCATGCGGCGGGAGGAGGGTGAGCCTGGCCATGGCTCGGTCGCGGAAAGGATCCACGGTCGCGGCATCTCCGAAGACCGTGTCTACCTGCCAGTGGGGAGCAAACGGCCCGAGGTAGACGACACGGACGTGCGCTACGGGAGGCTCCTCCTCGTGCGCATCAGGGTTGTCGAGCGTATCGGTCATGTAGGTCTCCTGTACCTCGTCGTCGTGCAGGCGCTGCCGGCGTGCCGAGTCCCGCAGTGGCGTGTTCTAGCCGCTGCCGACGCCAACCGCACTGCGTGAGCACGATGTGTTCGAGGTGCCCGGCCGGCATGCACGGCTTTACGCTAGTGCGCCGGGCACGGTACTCGAACCCAGGTGGACGTGAGCGGGTTGTGAGCGGATAGCGAGATGCAGCCACGCAGCCACGCAGCCACGCAGCCACGCTGCCACGCTGCCACGCTGCCACGCCGGGATAGCCGGCCGCCGTCGCGCTCTGTGCGCTGGTCACGTTGTCCCGAGGGCCCTTTGCGCCTCATGGGCGTGCGGCTAGAGCGACGCCGACGGACAGCTGCTCGCTCCCGCGCTGGACTGTGACCGACGCAAGCGTGCCCGGGCGGAGCCTGACAAGCACGTTGGTGAGAGAGGCGGCACTGGTCACGGGGGTCGAGTCGACCTTCACGATCACGTCTCCTACCTCGATCCCGGCTTGGTATGCGGGCCCCCCGGGCGTCACGTCGACCACCAGAGCCCCTGTGCTGACGGCTAGGTGGTCCGCCGATGCGATCGCTGGCGTAACCGTGACGACGCCCACGCCCATGAAGGCTCCACCCGGGTGCGTCGAAGCCGGGTGCGTGCCGCCCCGCTGGAGGAGAGGGATGATGGGCTTGGCCGTGTTGATCGCGATGGCGAAGCCGATGTCTTGGGCTGGAGCGTTACCACCCGAGCTGGACGCCACGGCTGTGTTGATCCCGATCACCTGGCCGGCCGAGTCCACGAGCGGTCCTCCGGAGTTGCCTGGGTTGATGGCGGCGTCTGTCTGGATGAGACCGGAGAGGTGCTCCGGAGCCCCCGTAAGCGGATCCACTGCGGAGAGCTGGCGGCCTTCAGCCGAAACGATGCCTTCGGTCACTGTCGGCCCCCCGGCCAGGGCAAGGGCGTTCCCGATGGCGAGCACACTGTCACCGACCTGCGTTGTACCCGAGTTGCCCAGCTGGACAGTGGGCAGGTTGCTCACGCCTTGGATCTTTACCAGTGCGAGGTCGTCTGCCGGGTCC
Organism: Actinomycetes bacterium; assembly: GCA_021801525.1. GTDB lineage: Bacteria > Actinomycetota > Acidimicrobiia > Acidimicrobiales > JAJYXR01 > JAJYXW01. The sequence continues at coordinate 15,521 of JAJYXW010000155.1, read as the reverse complement.
GTGCCCACGACCTTGGCCGCCCTCGGCACGCTCTGCCCGTAGAGGGTGACGGTGACCGTCGACGCCCCGGCCACCACGTGGTTGTTCGTGAGGACTTCGCCGCTGGGAGTGATTATCATGCCGGTGCCAGCGCCTTCTACGAAGCTGCCGCTGAATATGCTCTGGCCGCGGAACGTCTCGGTGTCGATCGACACCACTGCAGGCATCACCTTGGCGAGGACCGCCTGGACGTCCGCTGGCCGGGCCAGGACGCTGCGGTTCGGGAAGAACTTCTCCACGACGGTACGCTCGCTTGCCCTCCCGAGCACACCGCCGACAGCTCCTCCAACCAGCGCACCGACGAGCGCGGCAACTGCCGCCACTGCGATCCAAGTGGGCGCGGAACGTGCTTTGGCTGCCCAGGGTGCCGCCGGAGCATTGACGCCGTACATGGCCTGGATACCCTGTTGCCCTGGCATGCCAGGCTGCCCCCAGGTGTATGGAGCTGCAGCCCCGGTGCCGGCACCCCAGGAAGGAGGGCTCCATTGCCTGCGAGCTTCGCCCTCTGTGCCGGGATCCCAGGTCATGGCCTCATGCTAGGTGGTCGCCAGTTTCCATGGCGCTGCTGATAAGATAGAGGGGACCTTGGAGGTGTGATGGACGCGGACTGGATGAGCGACGGCAAGTGCAGGGACATGGATCCTGCGATCTTCTTTCCCAATGACGGGGTTGGCGTCCAGGTGGCTCAGCGTATTTGCGCCGAGTGTGCGGTCAAGGCTCTGTGCCTGGAGTACGCCCTCGTCAACCGCATCGACCACGGGGTCTGGGGTGGCGCGTCAGAGCGTGAGAGACGGCGGTTGCTGCGTCAGCGGCGCGTGGCGCGCGCCCGGGCCGCGATCAGCTGAGCTGACCAAGCGCACGAGCGGCTCTGGCTTCGGCCGCGGGTCGCTTCGGCAGATGCTCGGATGATCGAGTGCGTCGTAAATGTGAGCGAGGGTCGTGACCTCGCCGTCATCGAGGAGATCGCCAGGGTGGCGAGCAGCAGCCTGCTCGACGTCCACAGTGATCCTCATCACAACCGCAGCGTGTTCACGCTTGCAGGGCCGCTCGTCGAGGAGGCGGTGCGGAGCGTCGCCCGGTTGGTGGTAGAGCTCGTCGACATCCGTGGCCACGACGGGGTCCATCCGCGTATCGGATCGCTCGATGTCGTGCCCTTCGTCCACATCGCCGTGAGCGCGGCGGCACAAGGACCGGCACAAGGACCGGCAGAGGCCCCAGAGGCTCGGACAGAGGGTTGGGAGACGGTGCCCCTTCCCGCCGAGGTTCTTCGAGCGAGGAGCTCGTTTGCCGACTGGGCCGGCACGGAGCTCGGCCTTCCCTGCTTCCTCTACGGCCCCGAGCGCAGCTTGCCGGATGTCAGGCGAAGAGCCTTCGACTTGCTCGCCCCCGATCATGGCCCGCCCCTTCCTCATCCGACGGCGGGTGGGTGTGCCGTAGGAGCGCGACCCGCCCTGGTCGCGTACAACCTCTGGCTTTCGAGCTCCGACGTGACGCTGGCCAGGCGAATAGCGGCCGCGATCAGATCCCCGAACGTACGAGCTCTGGGCCTAGAGGCGGGAGGGCAGGTTCAGGTGTCGTGCAACCTGCTCGACCCCATGGGTGCCGGTCCTGCACGCGTTGCTGACCAGGTCGCCCAAATGGCGGGTGGAGCCGGTGTCGCGTTGGATCGCGCGGAGCTAGTCGGTCTTGTTCCACGCGCCGTCCTCCACGCGCAGCCTCGTTCGAGGTGGGAGGAGCTCGACCTGTCAGAGGAACGGACTATCGAGCACAGGGCCTGTCAGATCTACGAGGCCGAGGGAGCTGACCGGTGAGCCATCAGGCGGGTGCGTCTCACCCGTCGCCTCTCGCGTTCGCTCATGCCACCCCATATGCCGAACTTCTCGCTGTTGGCGATGGCGTACTCGAGGCAGTCCTGCTTCACGACGCAGCCCCGGCACACCTCTTTCGCTTCGCGAGTAGATGCACCGCGCTCGGGGAAGAACAAGTCCGGGTCCACCCCCATACAGTTGGCCTTGAGCTGCCAGCTTCGCTCCTGGCGACCGTAGAGCAACGAAACGATGTCCACCCGGATCGCCTCCCCTCACCACCTCGTGGCATCGACACGTCATCGATGCCGGACAGCATCGATACTGGATCGCATCGATGTGGCACCGATGTAGTTACAACCATGTCATCATCGCTCATCGAGCCGTAGAGTGCAAGCGAAAATCTTTATTTTCTCTATGCGCCTCGGCGTGAGGAGCGTACGGAGCGGCGGTGCTCGAGGAAGTCGACCAGGACGTAGTCGCCCAGGGTCTCGGGGGTCGTGAAGAACGCCCGCCCACCGTTGAGCCTGGTGAGCTGCTCCACGAACCCGTGAAGTCCCTGATCGGGGTCGAGCATGAAGGTGTTGATGGTTATGCCCGCTCGCGTGCAGCGAGCCGCCTCTCCGAGGGTGGCGCGCAGGGTTTCCGGCACGGGTGGGTAGTTGAAGAACACCTCGTAGCCCGTCCCCGATCGGTCGGGCACCAGGTGGGCAGTGGGCTCGCCGTCAGTCACCATGACGATCTGCCGCGTTCCCTCCCTATGGGCGAGCATGCGTCTGGCGAGCGCGAGCCCGTGTTGCATGTTGGTGCCGTAGACGAAGTCCCAGGACACCTCCGGAAGCTCGTCCGGGCGTATCTCGCGGGCGACCTCGGAGAAGCCGACGATCCCGAGGAAGTCCCGCGGGAACCGGGTGGAGATGAGGGTGTGGAGAGCGATGGCGACCTTCTTCGCCGCGAGGAAGTTGTCGCGCATGGGCATCGACAGCGAGAGGTCGACCATGAGCACCGTTGCCGAGCGCACCAGCGCCTCCGTGCGTGTTACCTCGAAATCCTCGGGCGCGAGGTGCACGGGGGTACCTGATCCGTTGCGGCGAAGCGCGTTGCGCACGGTCTTTTCGATGTCGAGGTTGAAGGGATCGCCCAGCTCGTAAGGCTTTGTGTCGCCTTCGGGGTCGTGCCCAGAGCCAACCTGAACCGTGGCGTGCGTGCCGCTCCTGTCTCGGGAGAGCTTGGAGAACAGCTCCGCCAGTGCGCCCTGGCCGATCTTGCGCACACCCTTGGCGGTGAGCTCGTAGCGCCCCTCGCGCTGTGCGATCAGCCCCGCTTCCTCGAGTTCCTTGGCCAGGCGGGCGAGGCTCTCCAAAGAGCGCGCTCCCTCGTCGCCGAGGTATCGCTCCGCTTGCTCGAGGTCCACCTCGGCCAGGGCTCCTGGTGCCGAGGATGCCCGCAAGAACGCCTCGAGCTCGTCCATCTCGCCGAGGCGCCGGGCGACGCCGGCAGCACCAGCCAGGTCCAGGGGCTCGGACCCGCTGAAGCGATAGCGCCTTCCCCACCCGGCATTCGGGAAGGCACGCATCAAGTTGCCCGACAGGCGGTCCACCTGCCAGTGCAGGTCTAGGTCGGAGAAGAGCGCGTCCGCCAGTGCCTGCAGCTCGGCGCGCTGTTGTGGCGACATGGACTCCAGAGCCGCTTGGACCGCGGCCATCTGGGCGGCCAGCTGCTCGAGGAGCTCGTCGAGGGTGGCGGGGTTGCCGGGGAACAGGTCGCCGAAGCGCGCCATGAAGTCCTCGAAGCTCGGGTCTAGCTCCTCGGAGCGCTCGCGCTGCTCGAGCATCCGGTTCAAGGCGTCGAAACACTGGCGCATGTGCTCGATCGCGTCGGGGTCGGGGTTCGAGAGCGCGCCCGCCATCTGGTCGAACCAGCTCCTCGCCACCTGCTCGCGTAAGCGTGCGACGAGGTCCTCGAAGTGCTCGCGCGCCTCGGAGGACGAGAACTCGTATGACTGAAGTGCCCTGACACGTCCGGTCAGATCGGACGGAAGCATGTCCAGCTTCATGCTTTGCTCGGCGACGACCTCTGCGGTCACCTGCGCGCGCCGCTCGTCTCCCGAGCGCTCGGCCTCCGCTGCGAGGGACTCCAGGCCGGAGCGCTCCTCGGAGACAACTTGCTCGAGCTCGTCGGCGATCTGGCTGTAGGCGCCGCTCGGGTCGTAGCGCTCGAGCTCCTCGGCGCGACGGCGTGCAAGGCGCGACATGAGGTCACGAAGCCCCTCGACACGCTGGCCGTCTGGTCGGGTGAAGCCGGAGTTGAGCAGGCGCCGGAGGGCGGCGTCGGGGTCCCCGTGGTAGAGGAGGTCGTCGGCTATCTGTGAGAAGAGCGCGTCGACGTCGTCCTCGAACCCTCTCTGCGTGCCGTCCCAGCGGCGGTAGGAGAAGCGCCCGGTCACGTCTCGCTCGCCTGCCTCAGCCCCCGCGCCCGCGGTAAGAGGCCTTGGCGCCGGCGGCATCCTTGTTCAGGCGCTTGGTCAGGTGCAGGCCCTCGAGCACGAGCTCCACGGCACTAGCCACGACGGCCGGGTTCTCGCTGCCGGCCAGCGCCATGACAGGGCCTTGCAAGGCTGGAACGCTCGAGAAGGCGTCCTGGTAGGCGCTCGCGGGAAGGTCGTCTCCTGCGTGGACTACCGTGCCGGCGCCGAAGGACGACACCACCGAGGCGAGAGGCTCCGGTCGAACCCGGTCGCGGAACACAGCCAGCACCGCGGCCGAGACGAGACCCTGGAGGATGCGCTCCTCGCGGCCCTCCTCGAGGGCTTCGATCTCCACCTTGCCCTGGGTCGAGGCGACGAGAGAGCCGAGATCCGCGATGCGAGGCGCGGCATCCCCCTCGCCGAGCCGGAGCGATCGCGCTATGGCGCTCGCAGCGAGGGTCTCGTAGTTGGAGATGCTCAGGCGCACCGACACGCCAGAGCGCTGGTTCAGGTGAGGGCTCTGGCGGGCGAGCTGGGAGATGCAGGCGACGATCTCTTCCATGAAGTCGGGCACTTCGAGTCGGGGGACCACTACTCCGGCCAGGTCGAGAGCCGCCAGGTGCGGGCGCGCCTCCTGGCGGACTATTCCGAGCTCGGTCTCGGCGTCGGGCGGGTAGTGAGTGCGGATCTGGGCGCCGAAACGGTCCTTCAGTGGGGTGATGATGCGGCCGCGGTTGGTGTAGTCCTCCGGGTTCGCCGTGGCCACCAGCATGACGTCGACCGGGAGGCGGATGGCGAAGCCCCGAACTTGCACGTCTCGTTCCTCGAGGACGTTCAGCAGGCCCACCTGTATTCGTTCGGCGAGGTCGGGGAGCTCGTTCAGGGCGAAGATCCCCCGATTGGCCCGCGGGAGCAGCCCGAAGTGAACGGTCAGCTCTTCGGACAGGTAGCGGCCTTCGGCAACCTTGATGGGATCCACCTCTCCTATGAGGTCTGCTATCGAGGTGTCGGGAGTGGCGAGCTTTTCGGCGTAGCGCTCGGAGCGGTGTACCCAAGTGATGGGAGTGGCGTCGCCGTTGCTTGCGAGCAGGTCGCGCGCGAAGCGGGAAACGGGGCGCTCGGGATCGTCGCGTATCTCCGAGCCCGCTACTGCCGGTGCCCATTCGTCGAGCAGGGTGACGAGGGAGCGGGCTATGCGGGTCTTCGCCTGGCCGCGTTCGCCTAGGAGGATCACGTCGTGGCCCGCCAGCAGCGCGTGCTCTAGCTGGGGCAGGACGGTGGAGCCGAATCCGAGCACCCCGTCCACGAGTGGGTCGCCAGCCGCGATCCGGGCCGCTGCATTGCGACGGATCTCCTCGTGGACCGGGCGCGACACCCAGCCCGAGGTCCTCAGCTCGCCCAGGGTCGCGGGCATGCCAGGAGGGGGCGCCGGCACGGTGAGAGGGGGGGGACCGAGGCTGCTCCCGGTCCCGTTGCCGCCGGCCCTACGACCAGAGCGCGGGTCCTTGCCTGTTGGTTCGAGGTGAGCGCTGTCCACGTAGCGATGCTACGCCTACCTACCGCCGAGTTTGGCTCCAGCGGGCCGAAGTGGAAAGATGAGCGACCGTTGCAACCTGTCGAGCCGCCACGACCGGCGGCTGGGTAGTCGAGCCGCCACGACCGGCGGCTGGGTAGTCGAGCCGCCACGACCGGCGGCTGGGTAGTCGAGCCGCCACGACCGGCGGCTGGGCGTTGGGAAAGGAGAGGTGTGAGCACGCTGGAGGACCTCGAGCCGACGCCGGTCACCCTTGGCGGGGTGCGCGGCGGGCCGGCGGGCCGTACCCTCAGGAGGGACCGGTGGTGGGTGAGCCCGCTGGTGACCGTGGGCGTCCTCACCTCGTTCGTTGCCTACACCGTCTGGGCGATGCTCCAGAACGCCAATTACTACGTCGGCGCCTCGATGCACCGAGACCTCATATCCCCCCTGTACTCGCCGTGCATCGTGGGAAGCTGCGTGCCGGGCAGCCACGGCACGTTCCTGGTCCTCCACTGGTGGATGATCACACCGGCTCTCTTCGCCCTGAGCGTGCCTGGTGGTTTTCGCATGACTTGCTACTACTACCGGAAAGCGTACTACCGCGGGTTCTGGCGCTCCCCGCCTGCGTGTGCGGTAGCCGACGGGCACGGCAAGTACTCGGGGGAGAGTCGCTTCCCGCTCGTCCTCCAGAACGTGCATCGCTACTTCTGGATCCTGGCGTTCGTATGGAACGTGATACTCACCATCGACGCCGTGATGGCCTTCCGCATGCCAGGCGACGGGGGCATTGGGGTGAGCGTCGGAACGCTGGTGCTCTGCGTCAACGCAGTTCTCCTGTGGCTCTACTCTGCCTCGTGCCACGCGTGCCGTCACCTCTGTGGGGGGCATGTCGACCAGTTCTCGAAGGCACCTCTTCGCCACCGGGTGTGGAAGCTGCTCACCCCGCTCAACGCGCGCCACATGCAGTTCGCCTGGGCCAGCCTGATCTTCGTCGCCCTGACCGACCTGTATGTCCGCCTGGTGGCGAGCGGTGTCTTCCACGACCCGAAGCTCTTCTGAAGCAGCTCTACAGAGGCAGCTCGACAGAACCTGACCATGGCCCCGCGAGGAGGCGACCGCAGAGATGACCGACACGACGAACACGCGCAGCGAGACGAGGGAGATGGAGTCTCATGCCTTCGACGTAATCGTCATAGGAGCCGGTGGGGCGGGCCTCAGGGCGGCGATCGAGGCCAAGGGGCGCGGGCTCTCCACCGCCCTCGTCTGCAAGTCGCTTCTCGGCAAGGCCCATACCGTGATGGCCGAGGGTGGCGCGGCCGCGGCGCTGGGCAACGTATGGCCCGAGGACAACTGGATGGTCCACTTCCGTGACACCATGCGAGGCGGCAAGCTGCTCAACAACTGGCGGATGGCGGAGATCCACGCGAAGGAAGCCCCGGACCGCATCTACGAGCTCGAGGCATGGGGGGCGCTCTTCGACCGGACGAAGGACGGTCGGATCCTCCAACGCGACTTCGGTGGGCATCGCTACGCCCGCCTTGCCCACGTGGGCGACCGCACTGGTCTCGAGATGATACGCACGCTCCAGCAGAAGGCTGTCTCCATGGGCATCGAGGTGTTCATGGAGTGCAAGATCCTCGAGCTGCTGAAGGACGCTGAAGGCAGGGTGTCGGCAGCCGTCGGGTACTGGCGGGCCACAGGGGAGCCGGTGGTCTTCACGGCGAAAGCGTTCGTGCTCGCGACCGGTGGCATCGGCAGGTCGTGGAAGTACACCACCAACTCGTGGGAGACGACGGGTGACGGTCACGCTCTCGCGTTCTGGGCGGGGGCAGACCTGATCGACATGGAGTGTGTTCAGTTCCACCCGACAGGCATGGTGTGGCCGCTGTCGGTGCGCGGGATACTCGTGACCGAAGGGGTGCGGGGGGACGGCGGTGTGCTGCGCAACTCCGAGGGAAGGCGGTTCATGTTCGACTACATACCCGCCATGTTCGCCGCGGAGACGGCGGACTCCGAAGCCGAGGCCGACCGCTGGTACGAAGACCACACCAACAACCGCCGCCCGCCGGAGCTTCTTCCTCGCGACGAGGTGGCGCGCTCGATCAACACGGAGGTGAAGGAGGGGCGGGGCAGCCCGCACGGGGGGGTCTTCCTCGACATCGCCACCCGGAGGAGCGCTGAGTACATCCGGCGCAGGCTTCCGTCGATGTACCACCAGTTCAAGGAGCTGGCAGGGGTGGACATCACGGCCGAGTCGATGGAGGTGGGCCCCACCTGCCACTACATGATGGGAGGGGTCCGCGTCGACGCGGACAGCGAGGCTACGGCCGTCCCGGGGCTCTTTGCGGCCGGCGAGGTGGCTGCGGGCCTGCACGGCGCCAACCGGCTCGGGGGCAACTCGCTCTCCGATCTCCTCGTGTTCGGTCGCCGCGCGGGGGTCGGCGCCTCGGACTTCGCAGAGGGCCGCACCGGAGATCCCTCATACGATCGATCGGAGATGGCCGAGGTGGTAGCGCAGTCCAGGGCCCCGCTTGCTCGCGACTCGGGCGAGAGCCCGTACGAGATCCAGCACGACTTGCAAGAGACGATGCAGAGCCTGGTGGGCATCATCCGAACCGGGGCCGAGCTCGAGCAGGCGGTGGAGGAGATCGGCAAGTTGACCGAGCGTGCTCGGAACCTAAATGTGGAAGGCGGCCCTGCTTACAACCCCGGCTGGAACCTGGCCACGGACCTGCCCGCAATGCTCACCGTGTCCATGGCGGTGGCCAGGGGCGGCATCGAGCGCAAAGAGAGCCGGGGTGGGCATACACGGGACGACTACCCGGCCGCCGATCCCGAGCTCGGCAAGGTGAACTTCGTGCAGCGTCTGGCCGGCGGCGCGCACCAGGTGGTCGCCGAGGCGCTCGCTCCGGTCCGAGCTGATTTGGCGGCGCTGCTAGAGGAGGAGGCTCACTGATGTCGGATGTGACCATGCGGATATGGCGAGGCGACTCTTCTGGAGGCGAGATCGTCGACTACGAGATGCCAGCGGTCGAGGGAGAGGTCGTCTTGGACGTGGTCCATCGGATCCAGGCAGGGCCTGCCCCAGACCTCGCCTGCCGCTGGAACTGCAAGGCTGGGAAGTGCGGATCGTGCTCGGCCGAGATAAACGGAATGCCGCGGCTGATGTGCATGACGCGCATGGACACCCTTCCCGAGGGCGAGCCGGTCATGGTTACACCCCTCAGGACTTTTCCCGTGATCCGCGACCTCGTGACCGACGTGTCGTTCAACTACGCGATGGCCCGGCGCGTCCCGCCGTTCGCTCCGGCCACCTCGGGGCTAGACGGCAGCTTCCGCATGGCCCAGGTCGACGTGGAGAGAGGCCAGGAGTTCCGCAAGTGCATCGAATGCTTCCTTTGCCAGGATGTCTGCCACGTGATCCGGGACCACGAGGAGAACAAGGCCGGCTATGCGGGTCCGCGCTTCTTCATCCGCTACATGGAGCTCGAGTCCCATCCACTCGACACCAACGACCGGCGGGCGCTGCTGCGCGAGCGCATGGGACTCGGCATGTGCAACATCACGAAGTGCTGCACGGAGGTGTGCCCCGAGCACATCAAGATCACCGACAACGCGATCATCCCGCTGAAGGAGCGGGTGGTGGACGCGTCGTACGACCCGGTGGCGTGGCTGGGGCGAAAGATCCTACGGCGGTCGAAGCGCTCTGCCGAGGAGGCTGCTTCGGACGCGCCGGCCGTTTACGCGCCGACGCGTGATGACCGCGGATAGCCCAGCGCCAGCGCCAGCGCCAGCGGAACCCCTGCGCTTTCTCGATCCCGCGTGGGTCGGGGCTTTCAACGAGGCGCTTCATGGCGTGTCGCACCAGGTGCCGGCCGGCACCAGCCTCGTGGCTGCTGACGGGAAGTGCTCCGTCTGCTACGTGTTGCCCGAAGCTCCGCCGGCAGCGCTTCGGGTGCTGCTCCGCTTCGATGTCGGGTCGCTGACGATGCTCATCGAAGGTGGGCGGGGAGACGACGAGCAGGGCGACGACGAGCAGGGCGACGACGAGAGGGGGCGGGAAAGGCGAGCGGATGTCACCGTCAGGCTCGACCGGCCTAGCGCTCTCGCGCTCCTCGCTGGAGAGCTGGCACCTGCGGCAGCCCTGGCCGGCGGGCAAATCCGCGTGCGAGGTGACCTGGCAGTTCTCCTGGCAATGCATTCCGTGATAGACGAGGCCAGGCCGTTGCTGGCTGAGCTGCTCTCGCGGACGGTTCCCTGAGGTTGTTGGCGGAGATCATGGACCACCCGTGACAGCGCCAGCCCAGGGCGCTATCGTCGGAGCGACGGCGCCCGGGGGGGTGCCGCGGAAAGGGGAGTACCATGTCCCTGCCAGGCGTGCTCGACGACCAGGCGCTTCGCCGCTACCGGGAGCTTCTCGACGCGGAGGATGCTGCATTCGACGAGTTGGAGCATGCTTACGAGGAGGGCGATCGTGCCCACTTCGAGCAGGACATGGCCGCCTGGCGAGAGGCCCTCGAGCGCAAGCTCGCCTTCCTCTACCGCCTCGGGGTGGAGGACCTCGTACCTGCATCTGCCTGAGCGGGACGGGCCCCATGCAGGCCGGTGCGCCCGGCTGTCTCGGTGCCAATGCTTCAGGCGAGCAGTGCTTCAGGCGAGCAGGCCGAGCGACTCCACCGAGGAGCGCTCTTCGATCAGCTCGTCTGTGGTGCGCTGTATCCGCTCCTCAGCGAAGCTGCTGTGGGGCAAGCCTTCCACGACCTCCCAGTTGGTGCCGTCAGAGCGAACCGGGAAGCCGAACACGAGCCCTTCCGGTCGTCCGTACTCGCCGTGCGAGATCACGGCTAGCGACACAGCGTCGCCTGGAGGCGTCGGAGTCCGGATACTTACGACGGAGTCGACGACCGCGTTCGCGGCGGAAGCTGCCGAAGAGGCGCCACGCGCCTCTATGACCTTGGCGCCGCGTTGCTGGACGGTTGTTATGAGCTCCCCTTGGAGCCATTCGTCGTCGCCTATGACTTGCGGAGCCGGTCTGCCGCCGATCAGGGCATTCTCGAAGTCGGGGAACTGGGTGGAGGAGTGGTTTCCCCAGATGACCATTCGCGACACGTCGGTGATCGGCACGCCCGCCTTTCGCGCCAGCTGGGTTCGGGCCCGGTTCTGGTCGAGGCGGGTCATTGCGAACCAGTGATCGTCGGGTATCTCGGGAGCATGGCTTCTGGCGATCAGGCAGTTGGTGTTGCACGGATTGCCGACGACGAGCACCCGGACGTCGGCGGCAGCGTTGGCAGCGATGGCCTCGCCCTGGGGCCCGAAGATGCCTCCGTTCACGTTCAGGAGATCGTTGCGCTCCATGCCTGCCTTGCGCGGCACGGATCCCACGAGCAGAGCCCACGACGTGCCGTCGAAGGCAGTCTTCAGCTCCGCGGTCGTCTCGATGCCTGCTAGGAGCGGGAAGGCGCAGTCGTCCAGCTCCATGGCCACGCCCTCGAGCGCGCCCATGGCCGCCTCCACTTCGAGGAGGCGGAGCACGATCGGCTGGTGAGGACCGAGTAGCTGCCCGGAGGCTATCCGGAAGACGAGCGCATAGCCGATCTGGCCTGCGGCGCCGGTGACGGTTACGTGGACGGGGGGCGTGTCTGTTGCCATGTGAGCAGGTTACAGTGCTTCGCCGCCAGCCGTAACCTCGTAAGGTCCGTAGCCACCGGCCTGCGATGTCAGATGCCCAGAGGGCGCCGTGTCCTCAGAGCCGCTCGGCGACAGCGGCTGCGAACTCGGAGCACTTCACCTCGGTGGCGCCTTCCAGCAGGCGCGCGAAGTCGTAGGTGACGATCTTCGCGGCGATGGTCTCCTCCAGCGCTCGCACGATGTCGGCAGCAGCTCCTGTCCAACCGATGTGCTCGAACATCAGTACTCCCGACAGCAGAACGGACCCTGGGTTCACCTTGTCGAGCCCGGCGTACTTCGGGGCCGTGCCGTGCGTGGCCTCGAAGACCCCGTGCCCGGTCACGAAGTTGATGTTGGCACCCGGCGCTATGCCGATGCCTCCCACCTGCGCTGCGAGGGCATCGGAGAGGTAGTCGCCGTTCAGGTTGGTGGTAGCGATTACGTCGAAGTCCTCGGGGCGCGTGAGCACCTGCTGCAGGGTTATGTCGGCGATTGTGTCCTTCACCAGCAGCTTGTCCCCGGGCTTGCCACCGCAGTCGTCCCATCCAACAGCCACCTCGGACATCTCGTCGCGCACGAGCTCGTAGCCCCAAGAGCGGAAGGCTCCCTCTGTGAACTTCTGGATGTTTCCCTTGTGCATGAGGGTGACGCTCTTGCGGCCGTGTGCGAGCGCGTAGCGGATGGCTGCCCTTATCAGGCGCTTCGATCCCTCTTCCGAGATCGGCTTGATGCCGATGCCCGAGTGCTCGCGTATGGTCCAGCCGAGCTCGTCTCGGAGGAAGGAGGCCAGCTTTGTGGCCTCGGGGCTCCCGGCTTCGACTTCGAGGCCTGCGTAGACATCCTCGGTGTTCTCCCGGAAGATGACCATGTCGACCTTGTCGGGACGCTTGACTGGCGACGGCACGCCTTCGAACCACCTGACGGGGCGCAGGCACACGTAGAGGTCGAGCAGCATGCGCAGAGCCACGTTGAGCGAGCGGATGCCGCCGCCAACGGGCGTGGTGAGAGGGCCCTTTATCCCGATGAGATGGGACCGGAAAGCCTCGACGGTCTCCTCGGGGAGCCAGTCTCCGGTCTCGCGGTAGGCCTTCTCACCGGCCAGCACCTCCTTCCAGGCGATCTTCTTGCCGTGGCGGGCGGCGGCGGCGTCGAGCACGAGCCTGGCGGCGGGCCAGATGTCGACGCCTGTCCCGTCGCCTTCGATGAAGGGGATGATGGGTTCGTCCGGAACTACGAGGTTTCCGTCGGATCCCATTTCTATTGGCTGAGGCATGGTGCCGACACTACCCCCTGGCGCGCCGAAGCCGACAGGCGAATCCGAGTTATCAGGACGCCGCAGCGCGACTGGGCCTGTTCCCCCGAGCAGCGTGCCAGGCTCCCGAAGTTCTGCCGGAGAAGGTGCCGGAGAAGGTGCCGGAGAAGCCACAGCCTGCCTGAGCCATGCGACATGGTGATCCCGCTTTGGTTACTCGCTGCGACGGTTCCCTTCGGTTCGCATACCTGGCATCAGAACCGCGCACAGAACCGCGCACTGAGCCGGGCACAGAGCCTGCTGCGGGGCTTGTTGCAGGGCCTGTCACCGAGCCTGTCACCGAGCCTGTCACCGAGCCTGTCACCGAGCCTGTCACCGAGCCTGTCACCGAGCCTGTCACCGAGCCTGTCACCGAGCGGTTCACGAGGCGTGGCACGGAGCCGGCGACGCGGGTCGGCAGGGCGGAGCCGGTGACGCGGGCCGGCAGGGCGGAGCCGGTCACAGAGTCGGTAAGGGAGCCGGGCACAGAGCCGGTCACGGGTCTGGTTAGGGAGCCGGGCACAGAGCCGGTCACGGGTCTGGTTAGGGAGCCGGTAGCAGAGCCGGCGATCGAGGCGTTGCTCGCTCCCGCGAGCCCATGCGGCATAGCGCTCGACGACGCAGATGATCTCGCTGCGCTCGAGCCGAATGCCGAGCCCGCCGCCAGGTCGGAAGCGCTCGAGTACTGCTGAGCTCCCGCTCCCGCTCCGGCTCCTGCTCCCGGGTGAGTTATGCCTGTCGCCCGGGTTCCCCCGGTGCTCCTGGAGCTGCCAGCCGCAGGGGAGGGGGCCGGAGCGCCGGAGCGCATGGACACGGCGACGGCAGTCACGGCTGCGGCACCACCGGCCGAGAGCAGGGCCGTCAAACCGAGCGAAGTCGCTCGGATCGGCCAGGTTGCCCTCCTCGGCCGAGCAGTTCTCGGAGGCTCGGCTTTTCGAGAGCGTGAGTGCCCATCAGCGCCGTGCTCGCGGATGCAGCGTGCCAGAGCCGCGAGCTCGTCCTTGCCAGGCGCCCGAGGGAGCGCGATTCCCGGGTCGAGCGCGGCCTCCAGGAGACCGATCGTGGAGGCGTACCCTGGGAGCTCCTCCTCGAGGCTGGGAGCTCCCGCCCGAGCATCGGGGGAGCTTCGCCGAGCGATCCTGCCCGACGGCTCCCCGTGATCGGCCGATTCCATGCCGGGCGGGATGGGCTCGTCGACCGTGCCGCATTGCACGAGGTGGAGCCCCGGGCGTGGCGAGCTCTTACGCACAGCTGGCCTCGGCCACGAAGCAGCGGAGCCTCCCGAGTGCCCGCATCTGGGCCATTCTCACCGCGCCGGCCTTCTTGCCCAGTGCTCTGGCGACGTCGTCAGCGCTCAGGCCTGCCACTACGCGAAGCTCGAGCACTTCGCGCTCGTCGGGTTCCAGCCTTTCGAAGGCAGCGCGAACCTGAAGGGCCTCCTCGTTCGCTATGAGGCAGTCCTCTACTCCTGGCCCCGAGCTGGCTAGCTCGCCCGCATCTGTCTCGGAGTCGTGTTCCATGTGCCGGTACCGGGCGCGAAGCGCGTCTGCGACGACGTTCCTGCAGATACCGAAGAGCCATGGGGTGAACCCGCGGTCGTCGGCGGAGAAGCGGTCGATCGCTGCGACGGCCCTGGCCATCGTCTCGCTGGCGGCATCCTTGGCCTCGTCGACGTCTCCGAGGCGGTGGTGGGCGTACCTGACGAGCCTTGGGTAGGCCTCGCGGTAGAGCGTCGCCCAGCAGGCCCCGTCACCATTCCGAGCTCCCTCCACCAGGCTGCTGCGTTCCATCGTGCTGGTTGCCATTGCCCCCTCCTTCGTCCATGACCACTAAGTGTCACAACGAAGCTGCGGACCGCGACTTGCGCAGATCGCGTAATTTCTAAACCACGCACAGCGAGGCTCGTGCTCAGGGGTGGCTGGCGAGAAAGACTCGGTTAGCCGGCTAGCCGGCAGGGGCGCCGTCTTCATCGCCGAGCTCGACGCTGACAGAGGCAGCCGCGCCGGGCCGTGTGACCAGCTCGATCACGCCGCCGGCCTCGCGGAGGTCCCCCTCGGCTTCGGCCAGCAATGCGAGGCGCTCTGGCTCGTCGACGACGACGAGCCGCTTCACCGGCGCCCTCATGGAGCGCTTCGCAGCGGTCTTGGCGCGCCGCACGTGTCCGAGCACCGACGCCGTCACGTCCAAGACCGTGGTACCACTTGGGTTCGCCTCGCCAGAAGGCAGCTCACCGGTGGACGGCCACGGAGCCCGGTGGACAGAGCCCGAGTGCCACCACGACCAAGCCTCCTCCGTGACGAAGGGGAGGAACGGCGCGAACAGCCTGAGCTGCACTGAGAGGGCGGCTGCAAGGGCGGCTTTGGCGCTCGAGGAGCCCGGGTGCTCGTCGCCCTGGTATGCACGTGACTTCACCAGCTCGAGGTAGTCGTCGCAGAAGGACCAGAAGAAGGCCTCGGCGCGCTCGAGTGCCCTCGCATAGTCGAAGGACTCGAACGCGGAGGTAGCGTCCTCGACGGTGGTGGAGAGCCTGGCGAGCATCGCCAGGTCGAGTGGCATGGAGACGGCTTCGATCCCAGGAGGCGCAGCGTCGCCCAGGCGCGACAGCACGAAGCGCGACGCGTTGAGCACCTTTATCGCCAGCCGCCTACCGACCTTCATCTGGCCTTCGTCGGCAGCGGTGTCCACGCCAGGCCGCCCGCAGGCTGCCCAGTAGCGAACCGCATCCGTGCCGTGGGC
>JAJYXW010000082.1 GCA_021801525.1 Actinomycetes bacterium | reverse complement strand
ACTAGACGCCGTGACGGTGGTGGTGACCCTGGAGCCCTGCCCCATGTGCGCAGGTGCGCTTGTCGCGGCGCGAGTGGCCCGAGTCGTGTTCGGAGCGGCTGACCCGAAGGCCGGAGCTGCTGGAAGCCTCTACAACCTCTGCTCCGACCCGCGCCTCAATCACGAGGTCGAGGTACTGCCGGGCGTGCTCGGGGACGAAGCCGGAGAGATGTTGAGCGCCTTCTTCGCATCGCGCCGTGGCTAGTGCTCCGTCCCGGAAGTAACGTGAATGTGATCGGCGAGCCAGGGGCGCCATCTGGCAAGGCCGAGGACGAAGGCGTAGCTGGAGCTACGTCGAGGACGAGAACGCCGCCAGGGGCGTCATCTGGCCGGCGAGCGCGCGTGGTACTTCCGAGACGGAGCACTAGCAGCGTTAGCTGACGCCCGAGGTGGACTAGCCTGTGGCGCTGAGCAGCAGGGAGGAGTGCGAGAGCGGACGAATCGGACGGTCTCGAAAACCGTTGTGGTCGCAAGGCCACCGTGGGTTCGAATCCCACCTCCTCCGCACGTTGCGGGCCAGTTTTGTCCTAGCTGTGGCCTTCAGCGGGACAATTCGGGCTCGCACTGGCACATAGCAAGAGCAGCTTCAGGCGCCAAATCGCCTGGCATCGTCCGCCGCGTACTTGGCTACTTCGGTGTCGGTGGCCGAAGTTCGCCGAACAGCCCCCACCACCTCGGCGAGCCGGTGGCCCGGGAGAGCGACCGTCATCTCCTCGGGACCCATGCCCGTGCGAGCGCGACTGAGCGCGCATCCCACGCTCGCCGCTACTTCGGCCTGCTCCTTGGCCAAGGCAATGATATGGCACTGTGGCTTGCCCTCTATCCGCAAGCCGGGCAGCGCGTCCGACAGCACCATGAGCTGGCGGGCGTTCACCCGGAGAAGCACCACGTCGGGAACGGCAACGGCATCGGGCAGTGGAAAATAGGTGATCGCCGCAGGTCGATCCGAGATCGCGGGGACCGCACCGATTGCCTGCTCGTCCACCCAACCAGACTGCAACAACGCCTCGATGTCGCTATTAGCAGCTACTTCGTCGATCGTCGCGAGGCCGTGAGTATAGCGTCCGACCGAGCAGTTTCCGTGGTCTGCCGGCGCTGTAGTGAATGCGCGCTCGGCTGCCCGCATCCAGAAGACGCAGCTGGCAGGGACACGCCCGGCGCGCCCGTCGGGGGCAGGTTCCGACATCGGCTCGCCGAACTCCGGAACGGCCTCCGGTGGCGACGGCATGAACGAGATGCCGATCGGCGCCACGGCGAGGTGCAGCGCGTGAGCGAGCTCCGATCCCAGGCTGCGGTACCGAGACAAGTCGAGGGAAGGAGCAGGAGCAGTAGGAGGAGTTGGAAGGCTTGGGGCCATTGGGAAACCATTGCCGCGCAGAGCCGGCATCGCAAGCCCACGGGAGGGAGAAGGGCCGCTGCCAGGAGCCGTGTTCGGCGCGCTCCGAGAGGATCAATGCCGACCGCCTGCCGGACGACGCAGCCTGCCTGGCCTATCCGCTGGGCCTCTTATCCGGTTCTGCTCTGTGGTCCCTGCCTCGACCTAGGCTGGCCAGCAATATCTATGTGCGGCCGGATCGCCTCGTACACCCCGCCGGCGCGCCTCGCTCGCCTGTTCGATGCGCGCCTTGCCCAGGGTCTCGACCCCGTAGGGCACCCGAGCTGGAACGTGACGCCCATGCGGCGGGTATACGCCCTGACCGGCCCTAGGGCTTCCTGGGTCATCGACGCGTACCGCTGGGGCCTCGTTCCATCGTGGTCACAGGACCCGTCGGTCGGCAATCGCCTGTTCAACGCCCGCGCTGAGACGGTAGCCAGCACCCCAGCGTTCCGCTCTGCGTTTGCGAACCGCCGGTGCCTCGTGCTGGCCGACGGCTTCTACGAGTGGCGCGAAGTGAAAGCTAGCGACCTGCTGGACAACGCTGCTCGCAAGGTCCCCTACGGGTTCCGCCGTGCGGACAACGACATCATGCTCCTGGCCGGCTTATGGGAGACATGGCGGGACCCTAACGCTCCGGAGGACCCACAGAGGATGCTTCGCACCTGCACCATCGTCACCACGGAAGCGAGCCCCGACGTGGCGCCCGTCCACGGCAGGATGCCTGTGATCCTCACCCGCGAGACAGCGCCCCTTTGGTTGGAGACCGAAGAACGCGACGCGCGTGTGCTCCCCAACCTCCTCCGGCCCGCAGCAGAGGGAACCCTGCTCTCCTTCCGGGTCGATCCGCGAGTCGGATCTGCCTCCAACGACGGCGAGCATCTCTTCCGGCCTTTGGAGCTCTGACCCGGCCGACATCCGGAAACGCCGGGCACGCCGGGTTTGCCGGGCACGCCGGGTTTGCCGGGCACGCCGGGTTTGCCGGGCACGCCGGGTTTGCCGGGTTTGCCGGGTTTGCCGGGTTTGCCGGGCACGCTTGCGTCGCTCGGGGCGGCGCAAGGCATCTCCGCCGGCGCCGTTGCCAATGAGTGCGCCATATCGATCGCCAGCCACATCGCGCCACGAGAAGGCTCGTGCGGCGCCCTCGGCTCGCACTCGCCGCAGCGTCGATGGGCCTCCTTGCCTCGCCGCTCGCAGCCGCCTATCCATCGAATGCCCACGAGCCTCTCCGGGCGTCGGAGCCACCTGCAGCAATGCTCGGCATCCACGTCGTGCATCCGCTGCATGGCTCCCCATACCTGGCAGACGCATCGGGACGGCAGGTCATGCTCCGCGGCGTCGACACGAACGCTCTGGTCCAGTACAGCGACCAACCAGGATGCTCCTTCCAGGAGACGGTCCCACTCACGTCGGCGGACCTCTCCGAGATGGCCGCCTTGGGCTTCGACTTCCTCAGGCTGGCTGTCTCTTGGAGCAGGCTCGAGCCCGCACCCGGGAAGTTCTCGGGCACGTACATCGACGAGGTGAGCCGTGTCGTGAACGAGGCTCGAGCTCACGGGATAGCGGTTCTCGTGGACATGCACCAGGACCGCTACAACAGACATACTTGGTGTGGCCAGGAGGTCGACGGCGCCCCCGACTGGGCGACGCTTACATACGGCACACCCTGTACTCCGGTGGAGATATCCACGCTCTGCGCTCAGG